>CBFHUV010000006.1:0-40117 GCA_965659055.1 Polaribacter sp. | reverse complement strand
ATGTTGATATTTTCGGAGTGAATGCCTATCGCGGCATTTCGTTTACAGACATGTATACTGAAGTGAAAGAGAAATTAAATAAGCCAGTTATGCTGACTGAGTTTGGAGCGGATGCCTTTAATGCGATTACAAATAAAGAAGATCAGAAATCTCAAGCGCATTATATGTTGTGGAATTGGAAAGAAATCTATGAAAATGCTGCTGGATTGGGAAAAGCTGAGAACTCAATTGGTGGTTTTACCTTTCAATTTAGTGATGGATGGTGGAAAGTAGGGTTTAACAATCGTATAGATGCAGATACACATCAAACTGATGCTACTTGGAGTGGAGGAGGCTATGCCATAGATATCGCCTATCCGGGAGCAAATAATATGAATGAAGAATGGTTTGGAATTGCGGCAAAAGGACCGGCCAATGAAAGAGGTTTGTATGATTTGTATCCCCGAGCTGCCTATTATGTTTTAAAGGAAGCACATCAATTAAATCCGTATAAACAGGGCTTAAATCTCGCATCCCTAGAGGATTATTTTTCTAAGATTAATATCCTCGCTGCTATGCGAAAAGGGGGAGTAGTTCCTAGTTTGGAAGCTGATAAGGAACCAACACATGCCCCAATGACTCCTCCAAAAAGATTGGCTAAAAATGTTATTTCAATATACGGAGAGGGGTACGGCCCTGCCATTGGTCTAAAGAATGTTGATTGGGACAATGGTTCTGAATATATAGAAGAGGTCCTTGTCAATAACAAACTTCTTAAAGTAACTTTTAATGATTTTATCGGCATGAGTTTACAAAGGACAGTTGATGTCTCTAATATGACTCATTTTCATATGGATATTTGGATCGCTGATGATTATCATTCTGGACAGGTATTTAATCCGAGATGGACCAATCAGGTTCGTAAAGGAGGAGCTATGAATTCTTTTCAATTTTTAAACACCTTAGACGTAAAGGGAAATAAGAAATGGACATCTATTGATGTACCAATTTCTAACTTTGAAGGAGATAATACGAGAGCAAATCTGAGGGAGTTTTTAATAACTGTTTCAGGAAGAATAGAGAACGCGTATATAGACAATATATATTTCTATAAAAAATAAGAATGCGGTCACAACATCAGTTTTCTGGTTAGAATTGTTTGAAGTTGTGGTTGCTTTTTATAAAAAAATGTAAACGAATTAAATACGAAGACGGATTATTCATCTTCAGATTTATTTTATTAATGAACCATGAGAATATTTAAATATTTTTTCTTTATGTTTTTACTTATCACGGTTGGTTGCAATCAAAAGAAAAGCCAATTAACAGTTGATGTTTATGAAACATCGGCAAAAGGCAATAAATTGACGGCAATTACAGAGTTTTCCAATAATGAAACTGCCTCATCCTTAAAAATATTTCCCAATCAAAAATTTCAAACCATAACAGGGTTTGGAGGCTCCTTTACAGAATCTTCGGCGTATTTATTAAATAAAATAGGAAAAGAGAATAGAGAAAAAATTATCAAGGCCTATTTTGGGGAAGAAGGGGCGAATTACTCCTTAACAAGAACTCATATGAATTCTTGTGATTTTTCATTGAGTAATTATTCCTATGCTCCGATTTCGGGTGATTTAGATTTGAAACACTTTTCTATAGAAGAAGATAAAGACGATATCATCCCTTTTATTAAAGAGGCGATGGCTGTTTCCAAAGACGGATTCAAAATTTTGTCTTCCCCTTGGACATCACCACCGTGGATGAAAGATAATAATAGTTGGTTGGGCGGAAAATTACTTCCTAAGTACTATGATACTTGGGCCTTATTTTTTTCGAAATACATAGATGCTTATAAAGCCGAGGGCATAGACATATGGGGAGTTACTGTAGAGAATGAACCTCTTGGAAATGATGCCAATTGGGAGAGCATGCATTATAGCCCTGAAGAAATGACAAATTTTGTTCAGAACCACTTGGGGCCAAAGCTAGAAGCAGAAGGTAAGGAAGCCGTTAAAATTTTGGGATATGATCAAAATAGGGAACATCTAAATGAATGGGTAGATGTAATGTATAGAGATGAAGCAACTTCAAAATATTTTGATGGTACTGCAATACATTGGTACGCTAGTACCTATGAGGTATTTCCTGAAGCCTTGCAGCATGCCCATGAAAAAGCGCCTGCAAAATATTTAATTCAATCAGAAGCTTGTGTAGACGCGGAAGTTCCGAAATGGAGAGACGACCTTTGGTATTGGTCTAAAGAAGCGACAGATTGGGGATGGGATTGGGCTCCAGAAAAAGACAAGCATTTGCATCCAAAATATGCTCCAGTAAATCGTTATGCGCTTGATATTATTGGCTGTTTAAATAATTGGGTTGATGGATGGATTGATTGGAATATGGTTTTGGATACCCAAGGAGGCCCAAACTGGTTTAAAAATTGGTGTGTGGCTCCAGTCATTGTTGATCCAGTTAAAGATGAGGTTTACTTTACGCCAATTTATTATGTAATGACACATTTTAGCAAATTCATAAGACCAGGAGCGGTTCGAATTGGTTTTGAAAATTCAGATACGTCTATATCTATTACAGCGGCTCAGAATCCAGATGGATCTATCGCTGTAATCGTTTTTAATGAAAGTTTAGAGGAAAAGAATTTTTTACTGGAATTAGGGGAAAATTCTACAAGTGTTACAATTAATGCTCAAGCAATACAAACCATTGTTATATCTAACGATAATAACAATTAATTAATAAAAACGTACAAATATGTCTAGAATTATAACAGCGACAAAAGATAGGGTTTCATTAGGTCAAAAAGCAGCATTTGGTTCAGGCCATCTTGTGTTAAACCTACTTCCAGGTGCCTTAGCAGTATTCATGTTCTTTTTAGTAACAGCATACGGAATGGATCCTTTTTTAGCAGGTTTGTTAGGAGGTTTACCAAGAATTTTTGATGCACTTACAGACCCTATTATGGGTTTTATTTCTGACAACACAAAGTCAAAATGGGGTAGAAGGAGACCCTATATTTTAGTTGGAGCGATTCTAAGTGGTATTTTATTTGCCTTATTATGGCAGATGAATGAAGATAATTCTGCCACTTTAAATTTTTGGTATTTCCTTTTAATGTCCTTAGCATTTTTAGTTGGAAATACCATGTTTGCAACTCCATTGGTGGGTTTAGGTTATGAAATGACTTCGGATTATAATGAGAGAACCCGATTAATGGCATTTGCAAATACAATTGGTCAAGTTGCATGGATGCTAGTGCCATGGTTTTGGGTTGTTATAGCAGATCCAACGGTTTTCCCTATAAGTGAAGAAACCTTGCGAGCAATTGGAGAAATGGGACTTACGGGTGATGAACTTATAAAGATTACCAATGAAAAATTGCAAGCAACTGGTGTGAGACAACTCTCTTTATATGTTGGCGTGGGTTGTGCGGTTCTTGGTATTTTACCAGCATTGTTTTGCAAAGGGATAGATCCGGGTAAAATGGAGAATCGGAAAGAAATCAATCTTCGAAGTCTAAAGTCTATTTGGGGTGAGCTTTTTGCTGCCATTAAACAAGTGTCAAAAAGTAAACCGTTTATGAAATTATGTGGTGCTACATTTTTAGTATTCAATGGTTTTCAAATAGTCGCATCTTTTAGCTTTTTTATAATTGTTTTTTATATCTATAACGGGGATTATGGTATGGCAGGTACTTGGCCCGCGTGGTTTGCATCCTTAACTGCTATTATTACAGCTTTTATTGTAATTCCGATAGTGTCAAAAATATCAGACAAATGGGGAAAGCGCAGAGCGTTTATTATATCTACCGTGATTTCAATTGTTGGATATATTTTAAAATGGTGGGGTTTTGATAATGAGTTAAATAAAAGTTTTAATGAAAGCGGATTCGGTCAATCACTCAACGGAGGTGTTGCATCGTTTTTTGATATGATTAATCCATTTTTAGAAAGTGTTGGTATGTCTTGGTTTAGCATGGATACAAGTCAAGGAGGACCTTGGTTAATGTTCCTTCCAATTCCTTTAATGGCATTCGGTCTTGGTGGGCTTTTTACTTTAATGATGAGTATGACTGCTGATGTTTGTGATTTAGATGAGTTAGAAAATGGAATGCCTCGTAAAGAAGGAACTTTTGGTGCTATTTATTGGTGGATGGTAAAATTAGGACAAGCTATCGCTTTGGTTTTAGGTGGATTAATATTAAAGCTCGTTGGATTTGATGAAGGAGCTACTTCACAAACCATGGAAACGATGAACAAATTGCGAATTGCAGATATTATTATCCCGGCAGTAACAGCTGGAATAGCTATTTGGATTATGTGGAAATATAGTTTAAACGAAGAAATGGCAAGAGATATTAAAAAGCAATTGGAAAAGAGAAGAGGTAAATTATAATGAAATATAGAAACTTAATATTATGTCAATAAGACCAGGAAAAATGCTGTCGTTAGCAGGTGAAAACCTGTCTAACAAATCGACAAAAGAATTAGAAATGCTTTTTAAAGAGGTTTTACAAAGCGGAATGCACGGTATTGGTTTTAGTCCTTATGAAGAAGGACAAAAACCCGGAGATCAAATAACTGAAGAGCAGATTCGTAGAAGAATGGAAATTATTAAACCCTATACAAAATGGATTCGTTCGTTTTCATGTACAGAAGGAAATGAGAAAATTCCTCGAATTGCGCGAGAATATGGAATTAAAACGATGGTAGGTGCTTGGCTTGGTGATGATCCAGAAATTAATGAAAAAGAGATAGCGGGTTTAATTCAATTGGCCAATGAAGGGTGCGTTGATATTGCTGCTGTTGGTAATGAAGTTATGTATAGAGGAGATCTTACTGAGGAGGAGCTTTTGAGTTTTATCTATCGAGTAAAAGAGCAAATTACAAATATTCCGGTGGGTTATGTGGATGCCTATTATGAGTTTTCACATCGCCCAAAAATCACCGAAGCTTGTGATGTAATTTTAGCAAACTGTTATCCGTATTGGGAGGGTTGTGATATTGATTATTCCTTGGTATATATGAAACAAATGTTTCAAGAAGCAGTAGCTGCTGGCAAAGGAAAAAAAGTAATCATTTCTGAAACAGGTTGGCCGAGTGAAGGAGCAAGTTTAGGTGGAGCGCATCCGTCTTATAAGAATGTGTTAAAGTATTTTATCAATGCACAATTGTGGTCTCAGAAAGATGATATTGAAATGTTTTATTTTTCTTCTTTCGATGAATCTTGGAAAGTTGGAGCAGAAGGAGATGTCGGTGCTTATTGGGGAATCTGGGATAAAAATGAGGAATTAAAATTTTAGTAAAATAGTTAAAAAAGCCAGCAAAATTGCTGGCTTTTTTAACTCTGGTATTTTTATTCTTTGTACCAATCCCACTGAACAACCTCAATTTTGGAGTCTCTAGCTGCTACCAATGATTTAAATTTGGCTACATCACTTTTTCCATCAGTTCCTCTGTAATGATAAGGATAAACTGTTTTTGGTTTAAATTCTAAAACTGCATCGGCTGCACTTTCCACAGTCATGGTATATGGTAAATTCATACAAACAAAAGCCTTGTCTATGTTTTTAAGAGTTCTCATTTCAGGGATATCTTCTGTATCTCCAGAGAAATAAACTCTTTCATTTCCGAAGGTAAATATATAACCGTTCCCTCTACCTTTGTTGTGAAATTTTAAAGCTTCTTCTCTTAAGTTGTACATCGGGATTGCCTCTGAGCTAAAGTTTCCCCAGCTTTTAATATCATCGTTATTCATTATTTGAATTGAGGCAGCCAACTCTTTTGGAAGTTTGTCAACGACTGCTTTTGGAGCAATAATAGTTGTTTGTGTTAGGTCTAAAGATCCAAGTGTTTTTAGATCCATATGATCACCATGAATATCAGTGATAAACACATAATTAGCTTTTGGGAAGGCCTCAAAAGCTTCTTTTCCTCCCGTAGGGTCTATATAGATAACAGTTTTGTCATAAGTAATAACTGCGGTTGCATGTTGCAATGGACTAATCACTAACTCAGCTGCTTTTTTGTTTTTAGAATCAGATTTATTTTCTTCCTTGCTTTTGCAATTAAAAATAAACAAGCTTAAAAGAAGGACTAAGGTGTATTTTTTCATGTTTACTGTTTTTTTAGTTTAAATGACTATAAAGATAATAGATTTTGTGTTCTTATTAAATGAAAATTATATCAATTTCGTGTATCTTCGTTTTTCTAATATCTATTTTAACGAAGCTATTTTTTTAATGAAAAGGACAATTAAAGATTATATTGTAATTGGTTTTAAAGGTATGGCAATGGGAGCAGCAGATGTGGTTCCTGGTGTATCTGGAGGAACCATCGCTTTTATTTCTGGAATTTATGAAGAATTATTAACTGCCATTAGTAATATTAATTTAAATCTGTTAAAAACCTTGAAATCTGAGGGGTTTAAGGCGGCTTGGAAGCAACTTAATGGCAACTTTTTGTTAGCCTTATTTACTGGGATTTTTATCAGTATTATTTCATTGGCGAAGGCTATAAAATGGCTTTTAGAGAATGAGCCTATTTTACTTTGGTCTTTCTTTTTTGGGCTTGTTTTGGCAAGTATCATTTATATAGGAAGGCAAATTGCTCATTGGAATATTTTTACCGTATTTTGGGTTCTTTTAGGAGCAGTTCTGGCTTTTTATATTACAACGCTCAATCCTTTGGTTTCTGAAAATTCTTCAAATCTATTTCTATTTATTTCTGGTGCAATAGCTATTTGCGCAATGATTTTACCTGGAATTTCAGGAGCCTTTATTTTGGTATTATTAGGAGCCTATAAGCCTATTTTGGCAGCGGTAAACAATAGAGATTTAACAATCATTGCCTCAGTTGGAGCAGGAGCAATCGTTGGATTGTTAAGCTTTTCAAGAATTTTAAAGTTGCTTTTTGCACATTATAAAAATTACACCTTGGCGGCACTGACTGGATTTATTATAGGCTCACTTAATAAAATCTGGCCTTGGAAGGAAACGCTCACTTGGCGTACAAACTCTCATGGAATTGAGGTTCCTTTAAAACAGCAAAGCATTTCGCCATTTGATTTTGGACAAGAGAATCAATTGTTTCTTGCCATCGGTTTTGCTTTGATTGGATTTGCTTTGATTCTAATTTTGGAAAAATTGGCAAAAAAAAATGAATAGATGAAATTAAAGCGCACATTTTTGCATAAAGCCCATCTTTTTTTACAAGGATTGGCTATGGGCGCAGCAAATAAAGTCCCCGGTGTTTCTGGAGGCACAGTTTCTTTTGTTTTGGGCTTTTATGAAGAGCTTATTTATTCTTTTCAAAAAATCAATTTAAAAGCCTTGAAATTGCTTATAAATGGTCGTTTTAAGAGTTTTTATAGATATACCAATGCACAATTTTTACTTCTCATTATGGGGGGGAGTATGTTTAGTTATTTTAGCATTTCACTTATTCTAGATTATTTTATTCAGCATTATGAACTCTACGTTTGGAGCTGGTTTTTTGGAATGATTATCGGTTCAGTTTTTTACATTTATAAAGATTTTGGAGATTGGAATATAAAAAACACTCTTTCTTTTCTTATTGGAATTGGTGTCGGAATCGGAATCAGTTTTATGACACCTGCTAATGAAAACGACAACTTGTGGTTTGTCTTTTTTTGTGGGATTATTGGGGTTTCTGGAATGACTTTGCCAGGCCTTTCAGGGTCTTTTATTTTAATTTTATTAGGAAACTATGTGTTATTATTAGTAGACTCTGTTAATGCCTTGTTTGAGGTTTTGACTGCTTTGTTTTCAGGAAACCTTGCTGTTTTGCAGGATACTGAAAAAATCCGTTATCTTAAAATTGTAAGTGTTTTTACGGCTGGATCCGCCTTTGGTTTGGTGTCTATTTCTCATGTTTTGGGTTATGTCTTGAAACGTTGGCATCAAATTGTAACAGCCGTTATTATCGGTTTTATAACAGGATCTTTAGGGATTGTTTGGCCATGGAAAATAAAAGTATTTGCACAGGTTGATGGGGTCTTTTTATTGGATAAGAATCAGCATAAAATTATTAAAAACTATGAACGCTATTTTCCAGATTTTTCAAATTCACAAACTTGGTTTGCCATATTGTTCATTATTTTTGGAATCCTTCTTATTTTAGCAATCGATTATTATGACAAAAAAAGAAAAAATTAATACTAAAAAAGTCTTTGGTTTACTAGGGAAGAATATTTCCTATTCTTTTTCTAGTGGTTATTTTAAGGAAAAGTTTATTGATTTAAACTTAATCGACCATGAATATCACAATTTTGATATGGAAAGCTTGGAAGAGTTATCGGTCTTATTGAAATCAAAACAAAAGGAATTGAAAGGGCTTAATGTCACTATACCATATAAAGAAAAAATAGTAGAATATTTAGATTCTATAGATCCAACAGCTAAGAAGATTGGAGCTATAAACACCATAAAATTCACAAAAAAAGGAGATTTAAAAGGGTATAATACAGATGTTTATGGTTTTCGGAAATCATTAAAACCTTTGTTGAATTCTTCTCATAAACAAGCCCTAATATTGGGTACAGGTGGAGCTTCAAAATCTATTGCCTACGTTTTTGATAAATTAAAAATTCCTTTTCTATTTGTTTCTAGAAACCCAAAGAACACCAATGAAATTTCTTATGATGCTGTGAATGAGCAAATTCTTAAAGAATTTCAGATTATTGTCAATTGTACACCAGTAGGGACCTTTCCTGAAACCAAAAGGTTTCCAAATTTACCCTATGCTTTTTTGAATCAAGAGCATTTACTTTATGATTTAATCTACAATCCCTCAGAAACTGCTTTTTTAGCCAAGGGCAAAGAATCTGGATCTCAAATAAAAAATGGTTTGGAGATGTTGCAATTGCAAGCTGAAAAATCTTGGGAAATTTGGAATCGCTAAACGCTTCGTTTAATTCAACTTTTTTTTGTTCTTTGCTTAGACATTCCTATCTTTAGAAAATAATTGGAACCTTAAACATGTATAGATGTTAGATAAAGAAGAGCAAAAAAACGATGGTGTTGATGAGACTCAGGAAGTAAAAAAATCAACGGTAAATAATTCAAAAAAACAGGAAGAGTTAGAAGAAGTACCCTCTGAGGATTCAGAAGATGAAACTACGGATCAGGTTGTAGAAAAAATTGACAACCAGGTAGCTGAGGATGCAGAGAAATCTGAAGAGCGCAACGCAATACCGATGTTGGCTTATGAGGAGATGACCTTGGAAGAATTGGTTCATCAATTAGAAGTCTTGCAAGCAGAGTACCCAGTGCAACAATTAAAAAATAATATTGATGCCATAAAAGAGGCTTTTAATACGAAATTTGGAGTCTTATTAGCAGAAAGTAAAGCTGCTTTTTTGGCAGAAGGTGGAGATTCTATAGATTTTCAATTTTCAAGCCCTGTAAAGACCGCTTATAATAGTTTGTTATCAGAGTATAAAAACAAGAGAGATGCGTATTATGCGGCCCTAGAAGATCGTTTAGGAGGGAATTTAGAGTTGAGGTACCAAGTGATCAATGAATTAAAAGACTTAATTGAAAATGCAGACCCAATGACCATGCATAAGTCTTTTATTGAACTTCAGAATCGATGGAGAGAAATTGGGCCAGTTCCTCGATCAAAATACAATGATACCTGGAGAAATTACCATCATCATGTAGAGCGATTTTATGATTTATTGCATTTAAGTAATGATTTTAGAGACTTAGATTTTAAACACAATCTTGAAGAAAAATTAAAATTAATAGCCAAGGTAGAGGCATTAATTGATCATGAGGATGTAAATGAAGCCTTTAAAGAACTTCAAGAGGTTCACAAGGTTTGGAAAGAAGATATTGGTCCTGTTTCTAAAGAGCATAGAGAAGAGGTTTGGCAGAAATTTAGTGCGGCCAGTAAGAAAATCCACGATCGAAGACATCAATATTTTAGAGATTTAAGATCTCAATATCAAGGTATTATAGATAAGAAATTAGAAGTGATTTCTAAAATAAGTGCCTATGATACTTCAAAGAATAAGAAACATAGTGATTGGCAAAAAAGTATTAAAGAAATAGAAGCCTTGAGGCAAGAATATTTTGATGCAGGGAACTTACCTTATTCCAAAAGTGAACAAGTTTGGGTTCAATTTAAAGGAGCTACCAAAAAGTTCAATAAGGCGAAAAATGATTTCTATAAAATAGAAAAAAGCGCTCAACAAGAAAATTTAGATAAAAAATATGAGCTCATTAAGTTGGCTGAATCTATTAAAGATAGCGATGATTGGGAGACTGCAACCAATACTATGAAAAGAATTCAGGCAGAGTGGAAACAAGTAGGGCATGTGCCAAGAAAGTTTTCTGATGATGTTTGGAAGAAGTTTAAAGCAGCTTGTAATCATTATTTTGATAGATTTCACAATAGACAAAGTGACTTGAATAAAGAACAGCAGGTGTTTATTGAAGAGAAAAAAGCCTATTTGGAAGAAGTGAAAGCTATTGAATCAGCGACGCTTGAGGAGATAAATGAACTTACCCAAAAATGGAGAGCTTTAGGTGATTTGCCTCGAAGCGTTCGTCATTTAGAGTCTAAATTCAGTAAGCAGATTGATGGTTTACTAGATGGTCTGGGAATGGATAAGGAGGCCTTGGAACTAATGAAGTTTAAAAACCTTATTGATGCCTATGCTGGACAGAATGATGTTCAAAAATTAAACTCTGAACAACTTTTTGTAAAGAAGAGAGTGGATGAGTTTCAAAAAGAAATCCAACAACTTGAAAATAATTTAAGTTTCTTTTCAAATGCATCCAATGACAATCCAATGATTCAAAAGGTTCGTAAAAGTATAGATAGCTACAAAGAAGATATGAAAATTTGGGAATCTAAATTAGATATGTTGAGAAGATTAGATTACTAAGTATCAAATTATAGGTGATAAAAAAAACTCGAATGTTAGCATTCGAGTTTTTTTATGATATACCTTTTGCTGTCATTAAGAAAACAAACTGTCTATTTTTTCTTTTTCTTCTTGAGCTAAAGTAGAATCTACTAAAATACGTCCGCTGTATTCATCAATTGTGATTTTTTTACGGGTAGCAATTTCTACTTGAACTTGTGGAGGAATAGTAAAGAAAGAACCACCAGAAGCACCTCTTTCTATAGAAACTACTGCCAAACCATTTTTTACTTTTGTTCTTATTCTATGGTAAGCACTTAGTAAATGTTCATCAATCAATTTTTGAAACTCATCAGATTTTTCTTTAAGCATTTTTTGCTCTTTCTCTGTTTCTTTCAAAATAGCATCTAATTCAGATTTTTTATGTTTTAAATGCTCTTCTTGCTTGTCCATTTTTTCTTTGGTAGCATCAATTACTGCATTTTTTTGTTCAATTTTCGCTAAATACTCATTAATTCTCTTTTCAGCTAATTGAATTTCCAATTCTTGAAACTCAATTTCTTTACTTAAAGAATCAAATTCTCTATTATTTCTTACATTTTTTTGCTGCTCCTCATACTTTTTCATATGAGCCTTAGACTCTTCAATTAATATTTTTTTATTATTAATATCTGTATTAAGGTTTGCTACGTCTTCAGCAAAATTAGAAAGTCTCGTGTTTAAACCTGCAATCTCATCTTCTAAGTCCTCTACTTCTAGGGGTAATTCACCACTCATGTTCTTAATTTCATCAATTCTAGAATCGACTAATTGCAAATCATATAGTGCTCTTAATTTTTCTTCAACCGTAACCTCTTTCTTCTTTGCCATGTTTAAATGTAATAAATTGGATTTGTACTCTTTTCTGATAAAATGATCCTGCTTGTTGGCAAGGCAGGTGCAAAATTAGTAAATTTTTTTGTAAGAAACTCAACTAAAAGATTTTTTGTGAATTGCTCACTCTCATAATGACCAATGTCAGCCAAAAGTATGCTTTCTTCTGCCTTGAAAAAATCGTGATATTTAAAATCTGCACTTATATAAATATCTGCCTTTAAAGACTTTGCAGCATCGATAGCAAAACTCCCTGAGCCTCCTAAAACAGCTACTTTTTTAACGGGTTTACCAAGTAATGCTGAATGCCGAATACAGTCTGTTTTCATGGTTTCTTTTAAAAAGGCTAAAAAAGATGTTTCGCTCATGGCTTTTGGTAAGTTTCCAATCATACCCATGCCTCTATTTTGATTTAAATTGTTTAGAGTTTGTAGCTCAAACGCCACTTCCTCATAAGGATGTTCTTTAAAGAGACTGGCCAAAATTTCAGTCTCCAAATGGGCCTCAAAGCTCAAGTTAATTTGAGTTTCATTAAGTTTTGTAAAAACTCCTTTTTGACCAATTACAGGGTTAGAATTTTCTCCTCCTTTATATGTTCCAATTCCATCAGAAGAAAAGGAACAGTCAGAATAGTTACCAAGGTTTCCTGCACCCACTTTAAAGAGTTTAGCTTTTAATTCATCGGCATTTTCTAATGGTACATAGGTGGTTAGTTTCTTGATAACTCCTGATTTAGGTAGTAAGATTTTTGTGTTTTGCAAGCCAAGTACATCGGCAATTTTTTTTGATACCCCTTGATTTGAATTGTCCAAAGCCGTGTGAGTAGCATAAATGGCAATATTGTTTTGGATGGCTTTCAAAACAACTCGCTGCACATAATTGCTTCCAGTAAGTTTTTTTAGGCCACTAAAGATAATAGGATGAAAGCTTACTATTAAATTACAGTTTTTCTGAATCGCTTCCTCAACAGTTGCTTCAAGAGTATCTAAGGTGACCAAAACACCTGTTACTTTTGTTTGAGGATCTCCTATAAGAAGTCCAACATTGTCAAAGTCTTCCGCATAATATAAAGGAGCTATTTCTTCAATACAATTTGTAATATCTTTAATTGTCATGCTATGGTTTTGTTGAATTGGCACAATGATCTTATTCGTTTCTATTAATAAGAAAAAATCAAAGTTAAGACTTTTAATTATTTATGGCGTTTTGGAGAATTATTTTTTAAGATCTTGACCTATGATTTATAGAAAAATACATACGGAAGATTCATTATTTTTAAGTTTGCGAGATATAATTTGTTGGGATGTCTGTGGAATCGTATTTTCGTAGCGTTTAGGTTTAAATTTAACCAATGAAATTGATCCGAATTTTACTTTTCCCTGTCGCTATTATCTACGATTTGATAACTCGTATTCGAAATCTTTTTTTTGATTTAGGAATCTTTTCTTCAACTTCATTTAAGACACCTATTATCGCTGTAGGTAATTTAAGTGTTGGAGGTACAGGAAAAACACCTCAAATAGAATATTTGATTCGTTTGTTTTTAGAAAATCACAAAGTTGCTGTGCTTAGTAGAGGTTATGGAAGATCTACCAAAGGATTTGTTCAGGTAAAATCTACGAGTAACTCTGCAGAAGTAGGCGATGAGCCTCTACAATTTTATAAGAAATTTGAACAGATTACGGTAGCTGTCGATGAAAAACGTGTCCATGGAGTTCAAGAATTATTGGCTCAGACTGAGCCAGCTAACCTGATTTTATTAGATGATGCTTTTCAGCATAGAGCGATTAAAGCTGGATACTATCTGTTGTTGACCAAGTACGATGAGTTGTTTGTTCATGATTTTTTATTGCCTACTGGTAGATTAAGAGAAAGTGCCATAGGGGCTAAAAGAGCGGATGCAATTGTAGTTAGTAAATGTCCTTCCGATCTTGATTTGAAAGAACAAGAACAAATAATAAATGCCTTAAGACGCAATTTTAAAGGGCCTATATTTTTCTCGAGCATTTCTTATGCAGACCAGGTGCAAAACAATCTAGGTGATCGCATACCGCTATCGAACTTAAAAGACTATGAAATTGTTTTAGTAACAGGAATTGCTAAGCCCGCGCCACTTCTAGATTTCCTTCAAGAGAAAGGAATTCATTTTCAACATTTAAAATTTAAGGATCATCACGAATTTTCTAATGAAGATATTAAGCAAATAGTAAACCAATTCTCTAACTTAAAATCAGATCAAAAAATTATACTAACAACAGAAAAAGATTTTGTGAGGTTGGAGGATCAATTAGATGCATTGTATTACTTGGAAATACAAACAAAATTATTGGATAAGGAATCTGATTTTAACAAGCTATTCTTTGATTACTTAACTAAGAAACTATAATTTATTAAAATACAAACTTTTAATAATTCCATCAGCAAGTCCAATTTTTGGCACGAAAATTTTTCGAGCACCACTCCATTTCATTGCAGATAGATAAATTTTAGTAGCAGGAATAATTACATCGGCTCGGTCTGGATTTAAACTCAATTCTGATATACGATCATTATAACTCATGTTCTTTAAAAATTGATATTGAGCACTTAGATAGATATAGGAAATGGGTTTCCCCATGCTTCTACCAGACATTTTAAATAATTTGTTGATATTACCACCAGATCCAATTAAAGAAAGTTTCTTAAGGTCTTTAGTATTATCCTCAATCCATTTTTGGACCTCCTTAAAAATGATTTTATTTTCTGCTTTGGTATTGTTAATTAAACGAACAGTACCCATTTTAAAAGATTTAGAATTGATGATTCTTCCCTTTGAAAAAATGGTGAATTCAGTGCTACCTCCACCAACATCAACGTACAAATAAGAAGCATCTCCCTCTATTAGTTGACTAAGATCTGTAGAAGAAATTATAGCAGCTTCTTTTTTACCTCCAATAATCTCGATTTTTACACCTGTTTCTTGAAAAATTGTAGCGCCAACTTCTTTTCCGTTTGTAGCTTCTCTCATGGCCGACGTAGCACAGGCCTTGTATTTTTCTACATTGTTAATTTTCATCAACAATTTAAATGCTTCCATTGCATTGATCATTCTTTGCGTGTTTTCCTCTGTAATCACACCTGTAACAAAGGCATCGGCCCCTAAACGAATAGGGACTCGGACCAAAGAAGATTTGCGAAATTGTGGTTCTTTCCCCGATTCTTCAATGACATTGGCAATAAGCAAACGGATTGCATTTGATCCAATATCGATGGCTGCATATTTTTTTATTTCCAACAATAGTATTTTTTTATTTATGATTTTTAGGAAACTCAATTAATACGGTTTTCCCTTGCTTTATACTTTTCCAGTGTTTCATGTCAAACTGTATCCCAATAATTCCGCAGGTCGGGACATGTGCAATGGGTTTATCTCCATATTTATTTACAAAAGTATTGATACCATGATCATGACTAAAAATTATAGCTGAGTCAAAATTGTCATCCAAGGCCTTAATGGTTTTTACTAAATAACCATCACTAAAACTGTAGAGTTGCTTTTTTATATATAAATTGGATAATGGATAGCCAAAATTATGACAAAAAATAGTTGCTGTATGCAGGGCTCTGTTCGCACTGCTAGAGACAAAAACATCTGGTCTTTTTATGGTTTCTGCTAAAAAATTAGACATCAAATGGGCGTCTAGTATTCCTCTTTCTTTCAATGGCCTATCAATATCTTCAATGCTATTGTATTCCCAAGATGACTTTGCGTGTCTTACTATATAAAGTGTCTTCATTCAATTTTTTATTCAAAAGTAAATATAGAAATTACGGCGCTAATCTATCAATTTTCCAAGAAAAATCTTTTTCAAGAGTATATCGAATCCGATCGTGCATTCTATTCGGTCTTCCTTGCCAAAACTCAATAGAGGAGGGTCTTACTAAAAAGCCACCCCAATGAGGAGGTCTTGGTATTTCTTTTTGATGGTATTTTTCTTGTAAACTAGCCAACTCTTCATCTAAAACTTCTCTAGAAGCAACGACAGAACTTTGTTTAGAGGCCCAAGCGCCTAATTTACTGCCATCAGGTCTAGATTCAAAATAGCCATCAGATAAATTTTCTGATAATTTTTCTGCCTCGCCTTTAATAATGATTTGCTGTTCAAGCCCGGACCAAAAAAAAGACAGGCAGATTTTGTTATTTGCCAGAATGGCTTTTCCTTTTTCAGAATCATAATTGGTGTAAAAGATAAACCCTTCCCAAGTATATTTTTTAAGTAAAACCACTCTGCTTTTAGGGTAACCGTCGAATCCAATAGAACTCAAGGTCATGGCATTGGATTCATCTACTCGTTCATCTTCATCTGCAGTGAGAAACCAACTTTGAAAAAGTTCTATGGGGTTTTCCGGGCAGTTACTTTCCAGTAGTTCTTGTTTTTCGTAAGACTTTCTATAATTGCTTAAATCCTTAGACATGACATTGTTTTAACGAAGTAAAAATACAAATGTTATTTAATTATTATAGTGATTGTACAATTAAATAAAGTTTAGTTTTTCTTTTTGTAAAATAGCAATAAGCCAGTAAAAGTCAAAAATCCATTAAGGACTAGTACAAAAAATCCAAAGTCAAAGCCAAGTTGTTCTTTGCTGTAAAAACTAATGAAATAAGTCGCGACTGGGGCGAGCAAACAAATAAATGGAACTGCCCGGTCTTTTACGTTTAGTTTTGTGAATAATCCAAAAGCGTAAAGTCCTAAAAGCGGTCCATAGGTATAGCCAGCAAATGTAAAGATCTTAGCAATGACACTGGCATCAGCAATAAAGTATTTGAAGATTAAAATAGTGGCTATAAGAACTAAAGAAAATAGCACATGTATTTTTTTTCTGATTTTTTCCTGTTCTGGGATTGATTTCTTTTTGTCAATTTCTAAAATATCAATGCTGAAGGAGGTTGTTAAAGAAGTTAATGCAGAATCTGCGCTTGAATAAGCGGCTGCAATCAATCCCAAGACAAAAAATAGGGCCGTAGCCGCTCCTAAACTACCTTGAGTTGCTATGATTGGAAACAATTCGTCTTTATGAGCATCGATTCCATTTTTTTGTGCAAAATCTGTCAATAAAACTCCTAAAGCTAAAAAGAATAGGTTTACAACCACCAATACAAGGGTAAACCAGAACATATTTTTTTGAGCATCTTTTAAATTCCGACAGGTTAAATTTTTCTGCATCATGTCTTGATCTAATCCAGTCATAACGACCGCAATAAAAGCACCAGATAAAAATTGTTTCCAAAAATAATTTCCTGCATTCGCATCTTCAAAAAAGAAGGTTTTTGACAAATCACTTTCTGCAACATAATTGAAAATATTATCAATTTGCATGGCATCCGAAATGGTATAGATACACACACCAACGGCTATTAACATAAATAAAGTTTGCAAGGTGTCTGTCCAAACAATGGTTTTAATTCCGCCTTTAAAAGTATACAACCAGATCAGCAAGATGGTCATCGTCACAGTTAGCCAAAAAGGGACTCCGAAGGCATCAAATAAAACCAATTGTAAAACATTAGCTACTAAAAATAATCGAAAAGAAGCACCTATAGTTCTAGAGAGCAAAAAGAAACTTGCTCCTGTTTTATAGGAGTAATATCCAAAACGCTCTTCTAAATAACTATAAATGGAGATTAAATTCAGTCTATAGTAAAGGGGTAATAAAACCAAACCAATGACTGCATACCCAACTAAATAGCCCAAAACCATTTGCATATAACTCATGTTTTGTTCTTCTATCCAGCCTGGAACAGAAATAAAAGTAACTCCAGAAAGTGAAGCTCCAATCATTCCAAAAGCTACCAGGTACCATGGTGATGAGTTATTGGCTTTAAAAAAAGTTTCGTTGGTAGCTAGTTTTCCAGTCTTGTAGGATATAAAGATTAACAGACTAAAATATGCAAGTATTAAGAGAAGGATATGTAAGGGTTCCATGTGTAAAAACAAATTATAAAGTACGAATATACCTTTTTTAGAGGATAGATAGGAGAGAAAATAAAATAGATGCAAGCTGCTTTCTTTTTTCTAAAATCCCTGTTCTTTTTTCTTTTGAAGTTGTAAATTTGTCCTCATGGATTTTTCTTCGAAATTATTAGAAAATGCTGTAAACGAAGTGTCTCGATTACCAGGAATTGGTAAAAGAACGGCTTTGCGTTTGGTTTTACATTTATTAAAACAGCCGGCAGAGCATACGCAGTATTTGTCAGAAGCACTTTTGCATTTTAGAAATGATGTAAAGACCTGTAAGAATTGTCATAATATTTCTGATACTGCAATTTGTGAAATCTGCAACAACCCTAAAAGAAACCCCGAAATTGTATGTGTTGTAGAGGATATACGCGATGTAATGGCCATAGAAAGCACTTCTCAATTTCATGGCTTGTATCATGTTTTAGGAGGTAAAATTTCTCCTATCGAAGGGATTGGGCCTCAGAAACTTCAAATAGATTCTCTAGTTCAGAAGGTTGCAAAAGGAGAGGTAAAGGAGATTATTTTTGCTCTCAGTTCGACCATGGAAGGAGATACAACCAATTTCTACATCTTTAAGCAAATAGAAAAGTTTAATTTGATTACTTCCACCATTGCGCGAGGTATTTCTGTAGGTGATGAATTGGAATATGCCGACGAAGTTACCCTAGGGAGATCTATTGTAAATAGAATTCCTTTTGAGCAAAGCATAAAGGGCTAATCTATTTTTTGTCCCAGCCTCTGTGTGCTCTTATTCTTTTGTAGAGTCTAATGGCAAGCATCAATAAAACAGCAAAAACAACAATTCCTGCAAGTCCCCAGATCCAGTTAATGGCGCTTTTTAAAGTGACTAAAAACACAATAGCAAAAAGCAAAATGGTGGCAACTTCATTCCAGACTCTTAGTTTAAAAGAAGAGTATGTAATAATGTCTTTTTGAAGTTGCGTATATATTTTTTGACAACCGGCATGATATATATATAAAACCACAACAAAAGTAAGTTTAATGTGCATCCAAGACATCGTTAGGTAAGCAGGGTTTTTATACAACATCCAAAAGGCAAAAATACTGGCCAAAATTGCAGAAGGCCAAGTAATAATATACCAAAGGCGCTTGGCCATAAGTTTGTATTGAGTCTGTAAAATTTCCTTAGCGGGTTCTTCTTTTTGTTCTGCTTCTACCTGATAAATAAACAAGCGAATAATATAAAACAAACCAGCAAACCAGGTCACTACAAAAATAATATGCAAAGCTTTGACGTATAAAAAATCCATAGTATTATCAGTTTTCAGTTATCAATGAACAATATTACGTAAATGTTCATTGATAACTGTTTATTGTTCATTGTTTTCCACCCATTGATCAATCCAAGTATTCATTACTGCCACCCAATCATCATTATCATTCATGCAAGGAATGTGTTTGTAATGGGTTCCGCCGCCTTCAAAAAATTGTTCTTCCCCTTCCATGGCAATTTCTTCGAGAGTCTCTAAACAATCAGAAACAAAAGCAGGAGTCACTACCGCTAACTTCTTTTTGCCTTCTTCTTTTGGAAGTCTGTCAAATTCAAAATCAGTGTAAGGTTTTAACCAAGGATCTTTCAGTAAACGAGATTGAAAAGAATTGCTATAGCTCCCTTCTTTCAATCCAAGTTCTTCAACAATCGCCTTGGTGGTTTCGAAACACTGATGGCGGTAACAAGTTTTATGGGCAATAGAGGCTGTTTCACAACAAGAACCATCAATTTTACAATGGCTTTTGGTTGGGTCTGTTTTTAAGATATGTCTTTCTGGAATACCATGATAAGAAAACAAAACATGATCATATTCAAAACTTTCCAAATGATTTTTAATATTAGAGCTCATCGCCTTAATATACAAAGGGTCCTTATAAAAAGATTCAATGGAAGTCGTTTTAATATGTGGATAAAATTTCTTTCGAACCTCTTCTACTTTAACCAAAACGGTTTCTGTAGAAGACATGGCGTAATGCGGATATAAAGGCACAACAAAGACATCATCAACTCCTTGATCAGCTAATTCTTTCAATCCTTTTTCTATACTCATAGATCCATAACGCATGGCCAACGAAACCGGAATCTTTGTGTTTGCTGCTACTTTTTTAGTGAAACGTTCAGAAAGAACCACCAAAGGCGAGCCTTCCTTCCACCAAATTTTTGAATAGGCAGCAGCAGATTTTTTTGGTCTAACATTTAATATGATTCCTTTTATCAATAACCAACGTTTCCAATAGGCAATATCGATAACGCGTTCGTCCATCAAAAATTCATCTAAATAGGTACGGACATCCGAAACCTTTGTGCTATCTGGTGATCCTAAATTAATGAGTAAAACTCCTTTCATAGTGCTAATTATTAATGTATTTAACTATTTATTTTTAATTGATTGCTTACTTCATATAAAGTAATTGCCAAACTGTGGACAACGTTCATAGAAGAATTTCTTCCGTACATTGGGATGTCAATAGTATGGTCAGCAAGACTTATTTGATTTATACCATTCCGTTCACTGCCCAAAAGCAAAACAATCTTTTCATATTTGCTAAAATCAAAATCTTGTAAAGGGACGCTTGTATTGGTAATTTCTATACCAATGATTATATGACCATCGGTTTTTAATTGGTTTATCGTTTTATTGAAATCATTATAATATTCATGATCTATTTGGGTTAATGTATTTCTAGCCGTTTTCTGAATGATTCTATTTTCAATAGCTGGTGAACTCTGATGCAGGTAAATTTTCTGTACTCCAAAACTTTCGGAGATGCGAAAGCACATACCTATATTTTCTGGCGTTCTAATGGCATCGCAAACAATAGTAATAGGAAATTTTCGCTCTGTATTTTTGTTATTATAATGAGTCAATTGTTTCACAAATAGGTTGTTTAAAAGTGTTTTCGTTTAATTAAGAAGCTTGTAAACTCATGACATATTGCTTGGGTGTCGTTCCAAATTTCTTTTTAAAAGCAGCAATAAAATGACTCGAAGTACTATAGCCAACTTTTAAGCCAACTTCGGTTACATTTAATTGATTGCTTTCTAAATACAATCGAGCTTGTTCCATTTTATAATCGAATAAGAAGCTATAAACAGTATCTCCGTAGATTTGTTTAAAGCCTTCTTTTAATTTTTTTAGGTTCAATCCAACTTCATTGGCTAGTTCTTGCAAAGAAGGTGGTTCTGCCATCCTCGAAATAACAATGTCTTTGGCTTTTCTAATTTTTTGAACATATTGTTCATCAACTAAAAAGGGGCAATATTCGTCATTTGTATTTTCTCCGCTGTTAAAATGCAAGCTCAACAACTCATAGGTTTTTCCTTTTAAATATAAATCCTTAATTGAACTATGAATACTCGCGTTTAATATCTGTTGCAAAACAATTAAGGCATCTGGTTTTATGTCAGAATCATCATAGTATTTTTTATTCTTGTTTGAATCACTTAAAAAAGGAATATAGCTCGCTTCTTTAGAAAATAAAGAATGAAATTTATCAATAGAAATGATTACGGAAACTAAAGATGTTTTTGGTAAAATTTCTAAATTAATAGGAAGCTTTTGTTGCGGATTATAGAGTAAGATAGCATGCTTGTCTAGTACATTAAAAACATAGCTATTATTGTTAAAATGAAACTTACAATTGCCTTTAATACAATAATGTAACTGCAGATAAGTACTGTCTATATCTCTATTAAAATACTCCGTTTTGGTGCTATTATTTTGAAATTTTAACACAGAAAATCCCTTTTCAAGAGCAACTTCTGTAAATGTACTTTTAGCGATGTTTTTCATTCAATAATTTTTGAATTTAAGTTTTATTTTATTTAGAATGATTCTACATAAAACAAAGTGTAATGCCTTGTGGGACTGCAAAAATAAACTTTTATTCATGTTTTTTCTTAAAATTTGTTTAAAATTCAAAAAACGACACAATTAGTCCTTTTGGCGATGTTTTTATCTCTCTAAAGGCATTACATTTGACAGACTTTTTGAAAATGATCGAATGCATACTGAAAAGAATCAAACGAACTTATACAATATTGGAGTTAGCTATAAAAAAGCTGATGTACATACTAGAGGAAAATTTTCTATTTCCAAAGAAAACCAAATAGCCCTTTTAAAAGATGCTACCATCAATGGAATTGACGCTATTTTTGTCTTATCTACTTGTAATAGAACCGAAATTACCGGTTTTGCAAATCATCCTTTTCAACTGATAAGTTTATTGTGTAAATATTCTGCTGGAACAATAGAAGAGTTTGCTGAGGTTTCAAATATGTATAAGAACCAAGAGGCCATTGAACATTTGTTTAGAATGGGCACAGGTTTGGATAGTCAAATTCTTGGAGACTATGAAATTGTTGGTCAATTGCGTCAAGCCTTCAAATTGGCCAAAAAACAAGGAACAACTAACGCTTTTTTAGAAAGGCTGCTAAATAGTGTGATGCAGGCTAGTAAGCGTGTTAAAAATGAAACTAGATTGAGTTCTGGTACCACTTCAGTCTCTTATGCGGCAGTTCAATATGTAATTCATAACTTGCCTTCTTATAACAGCAAAAATATTTTGGTTTTCGGATTGGGTAAAATGGGGAAAAATACCTGTAAAAATTTGGCAGAATACACCAATAATTCATCGGTTTGTTTAATCAATAGAACCGAAGAAAAGGCTATGGAATTTATTAAAGAGCATGCTACTATTCGGAAAGCTGTTATAGAAAATCTAACTCAAGAGCTAGCACAATCAGATGTATTGATTGTTTCTACAGCTTCAGAAACTCCCACTATTACAAAAGAACATATTATAGGGACAAAAGATCTTTTGATTTTGGACTTATCCATGCCGGAAAATGTAGCCAAAGAGGTGCAGGACTTGGAAAATGTGACTTATGTCAATGTAGATCAATTGTCTAGAATTACAGATGAAACTCTTGCTGTTCGTCAACAAGAAGTACCCGCAGCTGAGATGATTATTCAAACCCATACTAATGAGTTTAATGAATGGTTAAATCACAGAAGATTTACTCCTGCCATTGCCGCCTTAAAGCAATCATTAGAAAACATACAGCAAGATGAAATTGCCTTCCACAAAAAGAAAATTAAAAACTTTGATGAGGAACAGGCAGCACTTATTACTTCGAGATTTATACAAAAAATAACCACACAGTTTGTGAAGCATTTAAAAGACGATGAAACTTCAGTTGCTAAAAGCATTGAAGTTGTTGGTAAAATGTTTGGAGCAACGATAGAGGAAACCTATGGAGAAGATTATTAGAATCGGCACAAGAGATAGTGAGCTGGCCTTATGGCAAGCTAAAACCGTGCAACAACAATTAGAATATTTAGGTCATAAGACAGAAATTGTTCCTGTAAAATCTACAGGTGACTTGGTTCAAAACAAACCTTTATATGAATTGGGTATTACTGGTATTTTTACCAAGAACTTAGATATTGCCTTGTTAAATGATGAGATTGATATCGCTGTCCATTCGTTGAAAGATGTTCCTACTGTTTTGCCAATAGGAATTGTTCAGGTTGCTGTTTTAAAAAGAGGAAACTCTAACGATATGCTTGTTTTTAAAGGTAATGAAGAGTTTATGGCTCAAAGAGATGCCATCATCGCTACTGGAAGTTTAAGAAGAAAAGCGCAATGGTTGCATCGATATCCAACACATGAGGTAGTTGGTCTTCGTGGAAATGTGCAAACCCGCTTAGAAAAGTTAGAAAAAAATGATTGGAATGCTGCAATATTTGCTGCTGCAGGTTTGGAACGTTTAAAAATAAAACCAGACAATGCTATTAGTTTAGGATGGATGACTCCAGCACCCGCGCAAGGAGCTGTCGTTATTACAGCCTCTGTAGAAAATCCGGAATTGATAGAGATTTGCAAAGAGTTGAATGACGAAGAAACGGCCATGATTACAGGTGTTGAACGTGATTTTTTACATCTTTTAGAGGGAGGTTGCACGGCTCCGATTGGAGCGTTGGCCTATGTGAAAGAGGAAGAGGTACACTTTAAAGGAGTTTTGTTAAGTGAAGATGGAACAAAAAGAGTAGAAGTAAGTTCAAAGGAAAAAGTAGGTCGGCACAAATATATTGCCAAAGAATGTGCAGATTTTGTTTTGAATAGAGGAGGGAAAGAAATTTTGGCCGCCTTAAAATCAGAGCAAACAAAACAATTTTCGGTCTATTCTACCAAAAAACTATCTGAAATTCAAAAACGATTATTGGCTGAGACTGTAGCCATAGAAGATAGTGATTTTATCAAAATCCGATTTAATAGAATCGCACCAAAGGTGATTAAAAACGGCATAGAAAACGTTATTATTACGAGTAAAAATGGGGTTGAATCTATTTTGAATAGTTTTTTAAAACAAGAAATTTCTTTTTCGAATATTTACTGTGTTGGTAGAAGAACAAAAAAATTAATAGAACAAAAAATTGGTAAAGTTGCACATTCAGAAAAAAATGCTGAGCACCTAGCTACCTATTTAATTGATAAATTAAAAGGTCAAGAAGTTACTTATTTTTGCAGTGATTTACGATTAGATACGCTTCCTAAAGTCTTGACCGAAAATGGTATAGAGGTACACGAGGTCGAGGCCTACAAAACCATGTATAGTCCAGCAAATGTAAGAGAGCATGTTCAGGGAGTACTATTTTATAGTCCTTCCACAGTAGAGAGTTTTGTGCAAGAGAACAGCTCAGAAGGAAAAATTGCTTTTTGTATTGGGGAGAGTACTGCAAATGAAGCTCAAAAACATTTTGATCAAGTACAAATAGCTCCTGTACCAACGGTAGAAAGTGTTATAGAATTGGTAAATTCTTATTTTGTAAAAGAGTAAAAAATGTCTTCTCGAGTGCAATCGAGAGAAATTGTAGAATAGGTCATAACTGTACTTGACCTGACAGCTTAAATAGGATGTTTAGAACAAGAAGACTTAGAAAAACTGATGGAATTCGAAGACTGGTAAGAGAAACCAAGCTTTCGGTGGATGATTTTATTTATCCACTTTTTATTGAAGAAGGACAGAATATTGAAACGGAAATTACATCTATGCCCGGGATTAAACGTTATTCTCTAGATACAATTTCTAAGGAATTGGATGAGGTAGTTTCCTTAAAAATACCTGCAGTTCTATTGTTTGGAATTCCTGCGCATAAAGATGAAATAGGTTCTGAAACATGGAATGATAATGGAATTATACAGCAAGCCATTCGTTTTATCAAAGCAAATTATCCCGATTTATATGTCATTACTGATGTGTGTTTTTGTGAATATACCTCACATGGACATTGTGGAGTTATTCATAATAATGATGTGCAGAATGATGCTACCTTGGTCAATTTAGCAAAACAGGTACTCTCTCATGCAAAAGCAGGAGTAGATATGGTGGCGCCATCTGGAATGATGGATGGAACTATAGCAATGGCTAGAGAAACTCTAGATCAATCTGGTTTTTCAGATCTACCAATCATGGCTTATTCTGTAAAATATTCTTCGGCGTTTTATGGCCCATTTAGGGATGCAGCAGATTCTGCACCGAGTTTCGGAAACCGAAGTACCTATCAAATGGATCCAGCAAATAGAGATGAAGGTTTGAGAAAAGCCAATTTTGATGATCAAGAAGGAGCGGATATCTTAATGGTAAAACCAGCCTTGTCTTATTTGGATATTATAAGAGATTTAAAAAATAATTTTGATAGACCAATTGCTTGCTATAATGTGAGCGGCGAGTATGCAATGATTAAAGCAGCTGCAGAAAAAGGATGGATTGATGGAGAGAAAGTGATGCTAGAAAGCTTGCTATCCATGAAGCGAGCCGGAGCAGACATCATCATTACTTATTTTGCTAAAGAAGCTGCTAAAGTGCTGTTAAAATGATAGTAAAACCCGTTGTCGCATCGAGTGAATTTGTGAAGAATGAACAAATTTGTATCGAGGTGATAACTTAACAAGTTCTCGATACGTATTTATTTCGCAAAAGCTTTATAGAAACACTCGAAATGACATGGTAATTAAAACGAAAATGAAATTTAAAAAATCACAAGAATTATACGAAAAAGGCTTAGTGAATTTAGTGGGAGCAGTAAACTCACCAGTAAGAGCATTTGCATCAGTTGGAGGAAATCCGTTGTTTATAAAAAAAGCGAAAGGGACCACGATAGTTGATGCAGATGGTAATAGGTATATTGATTATGTATTGTCTTATGGTCCAATGATATTGGGTCATCGCCATAAAAAAGTTCAAAAGGCCATTAAAAAAGCCTTAAAAAACGGCTATACTTTTGGAGCTTCCACCCATAATGAAATTAAACTAGCAAAAATTGTTTGTGATGCTTTTCCAGGAATGGATAAAGTTCGATTTGTAAATTCTGGTACCGAAGCAGTATTGAGTGCATTACGTTTGGCAAGAGCCTATACAGGAAAGAATAAAATTATAAAGTTTTCTGGATGTTACCATGGGCATTCTGATGCTTTGTTGGTTGCTGCCGGTTCTGGTTTAGCAACCTTGAGCTTACCGGGTAGTAAAGGTGTTCCAGAAGACGCAGTTAAGAATACCTTAATTGCTACGTTTAATGATATAGACAGTATAAAGGCCCATTTTGAGCAGCACAATGATATTGCCGCGGTGATTGTAGAACCAATCGCAGGAAATATGGGAGTTGTTTTACCAGAAGATAATTTTTTATGTGAATTAAAAGATTACCTGGAAATTAAAGGAGCCCTATTAATTGCAGACGAAGTAATGACAGGTTTTCGATCAACTTTTGGAGGAGCACAAGAACTTTTTGGGGTCACTGCAGATATTACCTGTTTAGGAAAAGTAATCGGAGGAGGGTTTCCCGTTGGAGCCTATGGAGCCCGAAATGAAATCATGGAAATGGTTTCTCCATTAGGAGGGATGTACCAAGCAGGTACCTTAAGTGGAAATCCAATAGCCATGGCTGCTGGGATTGCTACCTTAACAGAGCTTAAAAGACAAAATCCTTATGAGCAATTAGATGAAATTGCTGCAATTTTGGAGGTGTTATTATTAGAAAACGCAAAAAAACATAAAGTAGATTTGGTTGTCAATCGATTTGGATCTATGATCAATCCTTTTTTCGTAAAAAACGAGGTAAGTAATTTTGAAGATGCCTTAAAATCAGACACCAAGAAATTCGCAGTTTTTTTCTGGGAAATGATAAAAAACGGAGTGTTTTTGCCACCCTCACAATTCGAAGCTTGGTTTTTGTCCTCGGCATTAACTGAAAATGATCTAAAGAAAACAACAAAAGCGATTGATGCAGCCATGTTTGCTGTTTCTAAAATGTAAGATATGATAAAAAACGATTTATTTTTAAGAGCCTTAAAAGGAGAAACTGTCGACCGTCCACCGGTATGGATGATGCGTCAGGCAGGTAGGTATTTACCTGAGTTTATAGCTATTCGCGAGAAATATGATTTTTTTACCCGTTGTAGAACTCCAGAGTTGGCCTCCGAAATTACCGTGCAACCCATCCGAAGATTTGGAATGGACGCTGCCATTTTATTTTCAGATATTTTGGTGATTCCTCAGGCGATGAATATAGAAGTAGAAATGAAGCCAAATTTTGGACCTTACTTACCAAGCCCAATAAGAAGTCAGAAGGATGTAGATCAGGTAATTGTTCCAAACATTGAAGACACTTTAGGATATGTAATGGACGCGATTAAGGCCACAAAAGACTTGTTAAATGATGAGATTCCACTAATCGGTTTTGCGGGTTCTCCATGGACTATATTGTGTTATTGTGTTCAAGGGCAAGGTTCAAAGAATTTTGACAAAGCAAAAGAGTTTTGTTTTACCAATCCGATTGCTGCACATCAATTACTTCAGAAAATTACAGACACAACTATTGCCTATCTGAAAGAAAAGGTAAAAGCAGGTGTCAATGCTGTTCAAATTTTTGATTCTTGGGGAGGGATGCTGTCGCCAGTTGATTATCAAGAATTTTCATGGCAATATATTCAGCAAATAATAAATGCTTTAAAAGATGAAGCTCCAGTAATTGCCTTTGGGAAAGGATGTTGGTTTGCCTTAAACACCATGGCCAAATCTGGTGCATCTGCTTTAGGTGTAGATTGGACATGTTCTGCCAGAAATGCAAGATATCTTAGCGGTGGAAATATTACCTTACAGGGTAATTTTGACCCATCTCGATTGCTATCTCCTCCGTCAGAAATAAAAAGAATGGTGCATCAAATGATCAATGAGTTTGGGAAGGATAAATACATTGTTAATTTAGGGCATGGAATTTTACCAAACATTCCTTTGGACAATGCAAAAGCATTTATAGATGCCGTAAAAGAATACAAGTAATGTTTCAATCTGAAACCCTAAAAATTGTTCCATTAACTAGTAATCATGCAAATGATTTTCATCATTTAATACAATCAAATCTCAAAACATTTGAAGGGTATTTGCCGATTACTGTGGTTAATACTAAAACACTAAAGTTAAGTCATCAACTTATTAAGAAAAAATTAGAAAGCGCTAGAAAGAAAAGAGAATTTCTATTTGTCTTAAAGGAAGTTCATTCGGATAAGCTGATTGGTTTTGTGCTTCTTAAAAAAATTGATTGGACGCTGAAACAAGGTGAGTTTGCCTATGGAATATCAGCGGCAGCATCTGGAAAAGGTTTTATGTCTCAAGCAATTTCTTTTTTATCTCGATATGCATTTGATCATTTAGGGATTCATCAATTACAAATTATAACACATAAAACTAATTTAGGGAGTGTTCAAGTGGCTATGAAGTCTGGTTTTTCTTGGGTTAAAACTTTAGAGGCTGAGTTTACAAACTCATTGGGGATTCCCTTGGATATGGAATTATTTGAATTAAGCAAATGAAAGAAAAGTTCTATTCTTATATTTTAAAATTACAAGATTCCATTACATCAAGGCTTGAAACGCTTGATGGAGAAGCTGTTTTTGTTGAAGATTTGTGGAATCGAGAAGAAGGCGGTGGTGGACGAACTCGTGTTATTGAGAACGGTAAAATTTTTGAAAAAGGAGGGGTAAATATATCTGCCGTTCACGGTAAGTTGCCCGAGTCACTTCAAAAACAATTTAAGGTGGAGAGTGGTGATTTTTATGCTTGTGGATTAAGTTTAGTGCTTCACCCTAAAAACCCATTTGTACCTACAGTTCATGCAAATTGGCGGTATTTTGAAATGTATGATGCTAATGGAGCAATTGTCACTCAGTGGTTTGGAGGAGGTCAAGATTTAACTCCTTATTATTTATTTGATGAGGATGCAATCCATTTTCATCAAGTATGTAAAGAAGCCTGTAATGCTCATCATCCAACTTTTTATCCAGAATTTAAAAAAACCTGTGACAATTATTTTTGGAATGCTCACAGAAATGAGGCCAGAGGTATCGGTGGATTGTTTTTTGATTATTTAAAAGAAACCCCTGATTTTTCGATTCAAGATCGATTTAACTTTGTTACTGAAGTTGGGAACTCTTTTTTGAAGAGTTATGTGCCTATCGTTGAGCGTAGAAGTGAAATTGAATATGCTGCAGAACATAAAGATTGGCAGGAGATCCGAAGAGGTCGTTATGTAGAATTCAATTTAGTGCATGATAGAGGTACGCTGTTTGGATTAAAAACCAATGGAAGGATCGAAAGTATTTTAATGAGTTTACCTCCCAGGGTTCAATGGGTATATGCTCATCAACCAGAAGAAAACTCAAAGGAAGCTAAATTGCTTGAGGTTTTAAAAACACCTAAAGATTGGGTTTAAAGGCAAGTGTAAAATCAATATCTATTTTTTTCTTAGTCTTTAACATTCCCATAAGAAATTGAGGGGGGTTTACACCAAATTCTGTCATGTCAATACTGTGAATGCCTTTTAAAGTTAGAGTAGATCGCTCTTTGTTGAAAGTGATTTGAGTTGTTATTTTTTTTGTGACACCTGCAACAGTTAAATTTCCAGATATTATTTGACTCGACAAATGTATCTTAGAGTTTGGAGCATACGTAAAAATAATGTAAGGGCATTCTATTGATTTTAGGGCCTTATAGGTTTTTTTATCCATTAGCTTTTTCCCACTTTTTATGTCGGTGACTTTTATTTTAATAATAAGAGTTTCTATAAAGGTAGAATTTTCTTATAGGATTTGAAAATTAGAAGGTTTTTGTAAGCTATTAACTGTAAATTTAGCATTTATGTCTTCTACATTACTTTGCCATTTATTTATATTTGATTCACCTCTGATTAAGATTTTTCCAGTTTGAATTTTTAATGTAGTATGAAAATCAGTATCTTTATTTTCTTCTTGTGAAAAAAGAAATGAATTGGATGTAAAAAGGAATACTAGGATCGGGATTAACTTTTTCATAAAATCAAGATAATAATATGCGTAAATGTACCCGTGAAAGTAGTGCCAATCAATAGGTGGTTTTCTTATTTTTTTTAATTATAATTTAGGACTGTAGTTGTTTATTTGAACCCCTTGAGCTTTTAAATCAAACATCAAGTTGTACAAACCAAAAAACGTTCTGTTTATGTAAATAAAATGTTTAGATCCTCTGTTTCCGTTCATCTCTTTCAATTCGGAGCTCTTTGCGTATTTACTTCCTAAATCTGCAATTTTCTCAAAGAATTCGGCATTTGAAAAATCAAAAGTATCCTGCTGAAAGGGCTGTGTAAACAAGCTTAGCATCTCATGAAACAGTTTGGTAAAGAAGACTATTTCATCTAGTGAATCATCTTCTCTTAAGATTTCCAATTCGTATAATTTCTTTTTAAAATACTCCGGATTTTCTATATTTTCTTTTTTAGCCAATTCAAAATAAGGCACATAGAATTCGTCAGGAATAGATTTCATACAACCAAAATCAATTACAATCAATTCTCCGCTAGGGCTTACTAAAAAATTACCAGGATGTGGATCTGCATGCACCTTTTTTAATTGATGAATTTGAAACATGTAAAAATCCCATAAGGCTTGCCCTAATTTATTTGAAATTTCTTGATCAAAGTCAGTATTTGTAAATTCTGATAAGTGGATCCCATTCATCCAACTCATTGTGAGAATTCTATCGGTAGAGAACTCTTTATAATAGGTTGGAAATTGTAAATTGGGAATATGCTTACAAGCTGTAGCAATTTCTTCACTTTGATTGAACTCCAATAGGTAGTTCGTTTCTTCCGTTAACTTATCTTCTACTTCTTTGAAATAACGGCCTGAATTTTTCCCTTTAATATTAAACATCTTCATGGCTATGGGTTTTACCAATGCCAGATCTGATGAAATACTTTCTGCGATCCCTGGATATTGAATTTTAACAGCAAGGGTTTGACCATTTTTTTGTGCCTTATGCACTTGCCCTATACTTGCAGCATTAATAGATGTTAAATCAAAGCTATCAAAAATGTCTGCAGGATGTTTCCCAAAATATTTTTTAAAAGTTTTTACGACCAATGGGGCAGATAAAGGTGGTACCGAAAACTGGGCCAAGGAAAATTTTTCTACATAAGCTCTCGGTAAAATGCTTTTTTCCATACTCAGCATTTGAGCCACTTTTAACGCACTACCTTTCATGGTTTTGAGTCCATTATAGATATCTTCTGCGTTCGATTCGTTTAAATGTTCTTTGGCAATTTCTTCTGTGTTTATGAGTTTTTCACCATAATATTTCACATAATTAACACCAACTTTTGCACCAGTTTGAATCAGCTTTGTAGCTCTCTGTATTTTGGATGTAGGAATACTGTCTATTGTTTTCATAGGGTGGTTTCTAGAATTTTAAATCTATTTTTTCTTTCAAAAAGAATTTTCCCAAATCTAGAAGACTTTTTAAAGGTTGTGTTTGAATCAAGTCAAAGCTTGCTTGTACGTTTTTCTCAATAAAGATGTCTGTTTTTTCAAAAGAAGAAGAGGTGTCGTCTATCCAAAACTTGATAAGAATTAAAAACTGTGCCCAGAAAACATTTTTGATTGCCTTGTTTTGAAATTTTTCAATTTTTTCTTGATTAAAATCGATTTTTTCAATTTTCAATTCATCTATAAATAGGCCAAATATCTTTTTTAAGCTGTCTAACTTTTTTAAGTTTTGCAGGCCATTTTTGTGCGTATTCAAAGCTTGAATAACATAAGAACGATTTTGAGTCAATATCTCTATATAGGTAAAATACAGACTTAATAATTTGTTTTTTGACTCATAGGTTTTATAATCATCATTTTTTTCTAAAACAGTTAACGCATTTTCGAAGAACATTTCAAAGATTCTTTTTTCTAACTGCTCAAACGAACTAAAGAACGCATAAAAATCTGCTTCATCAATCTCAAAACTTTTTGAAAAAACATAAATCGAACTTGGTTGTTTTCCTGTTTCTAATAGGCTGTCTATATATTTTGTTACTAGCTGAATTTCTGTGACTTGCTTTTGATTTTCCATGGTTCTAAATTTTAATACAAAGATACAAAATGTTTAACTTATTTTAATAAAAGTTAAACAAAAATTGTAGATTTGTGCTTCAATTAATAAAATTCGAAACTATGAAATCAATTCTAATCGTTGGAGCCAGCAGTGGTATTGGAAAATCTTTGGCTATGAGCATGTTAAATACCACAAAAGTCTACTCAATTAGTCGATCAAGTGCCCAAATTGATCATGAAAACTTTCAGGAGTTTCTCTGTGATGTTTTGGTTGATGAATTACCAGTAATAGATGCACTTGATGCACTTGTTTATTGTCCAGGAAGTATCAATTTAAAGCCTTTTTCTAGGCTGTCAGCACAGGATTTTTCGGATGACTTTTCGATAAATGTTTTGGGGGCTGTAAGAGTTGTTCAAAACTATATCTCAATTTTAAAGCAATCCCAAACACCAAATATTGTCCTTTTTAGCACGGTAGCTGTTAAGATGGGCATGCCTTTTCATGCGAGTATTGCAGCAGCTAAAGGAGCGGTGGAAGGTCTTGTAAAATCCTTAGCTGCAGAGTTAGCACCAAGTATTCGAGTGAATGCAGTGGCGCCTACTTTGACAAATACGAATTTGGCGGCTAAATTGTTGCGCAATGAACGTTTACAAGAGCAAAGTGCTGAGAGACATCCATTAAAAAGATATCTTCAACCAGAAGAGGTTGCAGATATGGTGCAATTTTTAGTTTCAGACAAGGCCAAATCTTTTTCTGGTCAAATATTTGAAATGGATTGTGGCATTGTTAGCCTAAAGGTTTAATTGTACTTCAGAATTATAAGCAGTCTTTCAAAGGTTCAAATCTTCGATTTAGTTAAAATTAAACATATATTATGAATTATGTAATTTTTTTATACTAATTTATTATTTAATTTAATTAATATCAAGTTAATTCATTATTAAATGGAGATATCATAATTTAAACTTCATTTAATTTTGCATTTTCACTAAAAAAATATTGAAAAATGATTCATTTTTTAGTACTTTCGCAGTCGATAAAACAGACAAATAATGGCTAGATTTGAACTTAAGCTGCCTAAAATGGGCGAAAGTGTTGCAGAAGCAACGATTACTTCTTGGTTAAAAGAGGTGGGTGATATAGTCGAATTGGATGAAGCAATTGTAGAAATTGCTACTGATAAGGTAGATTCTGAAGTCCCAAGCGAAGTTGAAGGAACCCTAGTAGAAATTTTGTTTGAAAAAGATGATGTCGTGGCAGTAGGTGCTACTATAGCGATTATAGAAACTGGAGGATCAGATCTTGCTCCTGTTGAAAAATCAGAAGCACCGGCAGTGGTTAAAGAGATTGAAAAAACTGTGGAAGCATTGAAAGAGGAGGTTAGCGCACCAATTACAAAGAATTCAGACAGTGGTAAGTTTTATTCACCTTTAGTTAGAAATATTGCCCAAAAAGAAGGGGTTTCTTTGGATGAATTAGAATCTATTTCAGGTCAAGGGAAAGATGGACGCGTAACGAAAGATGATATCTTAGCATATATAGAGAATAGAGCATCTGCTCCTCAGAAAGTTGTGGAGGCACCAAAGCCTGCAACTCAAGAGAAGCCTGTGAAAGAAGTTGCTAAGGCGGCTCCTGTTTCTGTAAATGGGCAAGATGAAATCATTGAAATGAGTAGAATGGGTAAATTAATCGCCAAACATATGGTAGATTCTATTCAAACTTCTGCACATGTTCAATCCTTTATAGAAATTGACGTAACGAATATTGTTAAATGGAGGGATAAGGTAAAAGATGCTTTCTTTAAGAGAGAAGGAGAGAAGCTTACCTTTACCCCAATTTTAATGCAAGCTGTTGCAACAACTATTAAAAAGTATCCAATGATCAACATCGCTATAGATGGTGATCATATTATAAAAAAGAAAGCAATTAATTTAGGAATGGCTGCAGCCTTAGGTGATGGTAACTTAATTGTACCTGTTATTAAGAACGCAGATCAATTAAATTTAGTTGGAATGACCAAGTCAGTTAATGATTTGGCAAATAGAGCAAGGGCCAACCAACTAAAACCAGATGAAATCCAAGGAGGGACCTATACAGTGACCAATGTGGGTAGTTTTGGTTCTGTAATGGGAACACCAATCATCAATCAACCACAAGTAGCTATCCTAGCCTTAGGAGCTATTCGAAAAGTGCCTGCTGTGATTGAGACTTCAGAAGGTGATTTTATCGGAATTAGACAGAAAATGTTTGTTTCTCATTCTTATGATCACAGAGTTGTTAACGGCGCCTTGGGCGGCATGTTTATTAAAACTTTAAAAGAAATAATTGAAGCTTGGGATTTAAATCAAGATTTCTAAGAATAGATTTATATAAATTTAAACAACGCTCGGATTCATCTAAGCGTTGTTTGTTAGTGATGATGCTAATAAATTTATGTATTTTTTGTTAGCAGTTTCAATTTTTGAAAGTATCTTTAAAATCTAAATTATAAATTCAATGAAAAAACTATTTATTTTATTTTTGATGACGGCTAGCTTGAGTAGTTACGGTCAAGAAACAGCTTTATTGCGTTTGAAATATCAAAAAAATGATGTGTATCAAACAGTTATTAAGCAAAATGTTGCCTCGCCTCAAATGATCATGGATATGACTATGACGGCAGATTTAAAAATTACTGATGTCAATGCAAAAACTTTTTCTAGCGAAACAAAGTTTAATAAAATCGTGATGGATGTCATGCAAGGAGAAATGGCTTTTAGTTATGATTCTAGCAAGAGTGATGACGAATTGGACGAAGTTGGAATGATGTTAAAAAGCCAAATGGGACCAATTTTGCAAGCCGTTATTTATTCAAAAGTTGATAGCTATGGGAATGTTATCGAGGCGAAAGCTGAGCCAAGTTTTCAAGGAGCGGAGAATGTAGGAGAAAGTAATGTGGTGTATCCAGAAAAAGCGGTGAAAGTAGGAGATACTTTTAGCATGGAAAAAGAGACCAATGGTATGAAGTTTACCTTTGTTTATGAAGTAATTTCTATAACTCCTCAACTGGTTAATTTGGCAGTAAAAGGAACTGTGGCAGCTGGAGGCGATATTAGTGGAACCATAACTGTTGATAGAGCTACAGGGGTTTCTGTAAAATCTGACATTACCACCAAAGTAGGAGAGGGTTCACAAATGATAACGACTGTTGTAAAAGTAACAACTACTAAAAAATAGTAATGTGTATTCTTTTAGAAATAAAAAACCCAGCATCTGCTGGGTTTTTTATTGTTCTAAACTCACATGAAAGAGCGCATTTCCTTTATTAATGATCGGTGCATTGTTGATACAAAAAACGGCACAGTCAAAGGGAGCATAAATTTTCTTTTCAAATTCACCAAATGGATCCTGAATAATGCCGAGTACATCTTTCTTTTTTACCCAGCTACCATTTTCAACTTTAATGGTAACAAGTCCAGAATATTTAGCTCGAATCCATTTGGATTTTTGTACAATCCGCTGCTTGCTTTTTTCTGGTTCTCCTGGTAACATTTTTAAATGGCGAAGGACATTTAGCGTTCCATTAACGCCATAATTTATAACTTTGGCATCAATATTCTTAGATTTTCCTCCCTCAAAAAGCAAAACTGTTTTACCCATTTTATGAAGGGTTTCTCGTAAAGATTTTGCGATGTACTCTGAATTTATAATATATGGAGCTCCGAAAATTTTTGCCAGATCTAATGTTTTAGCCTCGCTTAAGACACCTCTAACTTGAGGTATATTATCAAGTTCTGCGCCTCCTGTATGAAAATCGATAACATAATCTACTAGTGGAGCAATTTCTGTGCTAAATAAGTAGGCAAATTGCCCAGCCAACGAACCGTTTAAGTTTCCTGGAAACATCCGGTTCAAATCTCTTCCATCTGGGAATTCTCTTGTTTGAATTAGGTAACCAAAAATATTAAAAACAGGAATACAAATGATGGTTCCAATTTTAGGTACGTTGTATTTTTTTTTGATTAGTTTCCGGACAATAGCCACTCCATTTACCTCATCACCATGAACTCCAGCAAGCAACAGAACAACAGGTCCGTCCTTTTTTGCTCGTTCAACAATAACAGGCACTTTTAAAGGAGTTCTGGTATGTAGTTTAACAACTTCTAAATCTAAGAAAGCACTACCTCCTTTAGGTACTTCTGTTCCTAAAATAACAAAGTTTTTATTCGACATTCAGTTCTAAATAGCGGATGATCTCTTTGGCAATATTTCTTTTGGTCGCGAATTCTATACCTTCCAAACCTGGACTAGAATTTACTTCTAAAACTAAGGGACCTTTTGAAGATTGAAGCATGTCTACCCCGGCAACACTAAGGCCTAAAGCTTTGGCAGCTTTTAATGCAGTTCTTTCTTCATCATCGGTTAATTCAATAACTGTTGCGTTTCCACCACGGTGAAGATTTGATCGAAATTCACCTTCTTTTCCTTGTCTTTTCATAGCTCCAACAACCTTGCCATCAACAACAAAGGCCCTGATATCAGCACCTCCAGCTTCTTTAATAAATTCTTGAGCAATTACTCTTGCCCCTAAACCATTAAAAGCTTCTAATACAGAAGTAGCGGCATTTTTTGTTTCTGCTAGAACCACTCCTAAACCTTGAGTACCTTCCAATAGTTTTAAAACCAAAGGAGCTCCACCAACAGATTCTACTACATGTTCTACATCTTTAGTGTAATTGGTAAATACAGTTTTTGGAAGACCTACTCCAGCTCTTGCTAATATTTGGAGACTGCTAAGTTTATCTCTAGATCTAACTAAGGCTTGTGACGAGGTGGTTGTAAAAACCTTCATCATTTCAAACTGTCTAATTACAGCAGTCCCATAAAAAGTAACAGACGCACCAATTCTAGGAATAATGGCGTCAATACCTGTTAAGTATTCTCCTTTATAGAAAATTTTTGGAGATCTCTTTTCGATTTCTATATTGCATTTAAGATGATCTACGACAAGAACTTCATGCCCTCTTTTTTGGGCGGCTTCAACCAATCTTTTGGTTGAATATAATCTTGGATTTCTAGATAAAATTACAATCTTCATGCTAGGCTCTTTTTTTTAATTTAAAAGAAGTGTTTTTTACGGAAGGGTCAACAATAAATTTCTTGTTTAAGAATTTCCTCCCTAAAAGGATTGGATATCTCATGTCACTTCTTTCACTTAAGGTTAATTCGATAGGGTATTTTTCATTAAATAGCACTACGGTTGTTTCGATCGCATATCGTTCTTCAGACAAGCCATTTGAACTTTTAACTATTTTTTTTCTATAATTTTTAGTTTGATACACCTTTTCATTGTAATGAACATGTGTTGGGTCTAAAAGTGTGAATTTAATAAAATTTTCTCCATCTTCGATAAACTCCTCAATTTTATGACTATGAATAGAGGAAGTATAGGCTCCGGTATCAACCTTTGCTTCAATTTCATACAAATTGAATTCAGGAAAATCAATTTTATCAAATCTTCCAATCAATTTTTTAGACATGCGCTCTCTCGTGTTTTTAACTTTTAATTTGCTAATGTATTACTTAAAATTGATAACAAAAAAAAGGAACTCAAATAGTAGAGTTCCTCGTATTCTTTATTTCCATTTTTGCTAGGCTAGCATGGTTACTGGATTTTCTAAATAAGTTCTAAGGGTTTGCAAGAATTGAGCACCCACAGCTCCATCAACAGTTCTGTGATCACAAGCTAAAGTAACTTTCATAGTATTTCCAATCACTATTTGACCATTCTTCACCACTGGTTTTTCAACGATAGCTCCAACAGATAAAATAGCAGAATTAGGTTGATTGATAATAGAAGTAAACTCTTGGATTCCGAACATACCTAAATTAGAAATCGTAAAAGTACTCCCTTGCATTTCTGCAGGAGCAATTTTTTTATTTCTTGCTTTACCTGCCAAGTCTCTCACAGCAGCACCAATTTGAGTTAAACTCATCTGATCTGTAAATTTCAATACAGGAACTACCAAGCCTTCATCTACAGCAACTGCCACTCCTACATGGATTTGGCTTTTGTATATGGTTGCTTCTTCTGTCCAACTTGTATTTACCTGAGGATGTTTTTTCAAGGCCATAGCACAAGCTTTTACCACCATATCATTAAAAGATACTTTTGTATCTGGTATCGCATTAATTGTGGCTCTTGATTCCATGGCATTCTCCATGTCAACTTCTATGGTTAAATAGAAGTGTGGTGCATTGAATTTTGAATTGGCCAAAGATTTAGCAATGGCTTTTCTCATTTGAGAATTTTTCACTAATTCTTCATGCTCTTCGCCTGCAGGAACAAAACTAGTCACGGCATTGCTTGCTGCATGTGCAGTTTGCTGAGCAGGAGCTGATGCAGCTACAGGAGTATAGTTTTCTACATCTTTTTTAATAATTCTTCCATTTTCACCAGAACCGGTAACTGCTTCGATTTGTATCCCTTTGTCTTTCGCAATTTTCTTCGCTAAAGGAGAAGCTAAAATCCTTCCTGTTGAATTGTTACTTTTTGGAGCTGATTCGTTTGTGTTAGACTCAGCTGGCATAGCAGACTCTTTTGGTTTTTCAATAGCAGTTTCATTCGTACTTGAGCCCTCAGATAGGGTTCCTGCCTTATGAGCAGCCACCAAAGCACTAACATCTGTTCCTGTCTTACCAATAATGGCTAATAAGCTATCTACAGGGGCACTTTCACCTTCTTTAACTCCAATATATAAAAGTGTTCCTTCATTGAAAGACTCAAACTCCATAGTTGCCTTGTCAGTTTCAATTTCCGTTAAAATATCACCCTCTTCAATAGAATCTCCTACAGTTTTTAACCAAGAGGCTACTGTACCATTTGTCATGGTATCGCTAAGTCTTGGCATGGTAATTACTTTAACGCCCTCTGGAACAACAGTACTAGCAGCACTTGCTGCAGTATTTTGAGTTTCTTTGCTCGGTTCAGCATCTTTTGTTGGAGCTGGTTTTTCTTCAGTATTTCCATTCAGTAAAGAAGAAATATCTTCTCCTTTATCTCCAATAATAGCCAATAAGCTATCTACTGGTGCGCTCTCACCTTCGTGAACACCAATATGTAATAAAGTCCCTTCGTTAAAAGATTCAAACTCCATGGTGGCTTTGTCTGTTTCGATTTCAGCCAAAATATCGCCCTCTTGAATAGTGTCTCCAATGTTTTTTAACCATTTTGCTACAACACCTTCTTCCATGGTATCGCTTAAACGCGGCATATTTACTACTATTGCCATAATTTTGTCTCGATTTATTTTATAAAAGGATAATTTTCTTGATCGTAAACCACATCATATAGTTGGTTTGCCTCTGGATAGGGTGAGTTTTCAGCAAACTCTTCACATTCATTCACCAAGTCTTTTACCTCTTGATCTATTGCTGCAATTTCTGCATCAGTTGCATAGTTCTTTTCTTTGATAATATCCAATACTTGTGTAATAGGATCTATCTTTTTGTATTCTTCAACTTCGTCTTTTGTTCTGTAGTGTTGCGCATCAGACATAGAATGCCCGCGATAACGATAGGTTTTCATCTCTAAAAAAGTAGGACCGTCTCCTCGTCTTGCTCTTTGAATAGCTTCATCTACAGCTTCGGCAACTTTAATAGGATTCATTCCGTCAACTGGACCACATGGCATTTCGTAACCTAAGCCCAATTTCCAAATATCTGTATGATTTGCCGTTCTTTCTACAGAAGTCCCCATGGCATAACCGTTGTTTTCTACTATAAAAACCACAGGGAGTTTCCAGTTCATGGCCATGTTAAAGGTTTCGTGCAATGAACCTTGTCTTGCAGCTCCATCACCAAAATAAGTTAAGGTAACTCCATCATTACCTGCATATTTATCTGCAAAGGCAATTCCTGCGCCCAAAGGTATCTGACCACCAACAAT
>CBFHUV010000005.1:32536-40226 GCA_965659055.1 Polaribacter sp. | reverse complement strand
GAACATAGCTTTCCCATTTTGAAAAGTCATTGGGATAATCCAACCTAAGGTCTGGAATAACTGCAGTTATTAAATTAAAAAAATTGCTTTTTTGGGATTGCAAACTTGCATAAAACTCTTCTTGGTTAATGCGAAGCATCACATCGTTTTCTTCAAAACGAGTTCCTGCTTTAAAATTTCTGTCAGAGCCATTAAAAACGCCTTGAACCTCAGAATATATTTCAATTTTGTTCTTTGCCATTAGGTTACCGCTAGCATTGATCACAATTGGAATATCCTTATTTAAAACCTCCTCTACAAAGACCGTTTTTACAATTTTGTTAAACCCTTGTTTAGGCACTTCTTTGTTTTCAATTACTTGGTTACTAATTAAAATAGCTGCGAGTACTAAGAGAATACCTAAAATTGAAAGAATTATTTTTCTCATGATATAAATTGATAGATTCAATAAAAGAATCAATGTTTGTTAGTTAATTGATCTAAAAAAAATTCAAGTAGCTGACTATGAGTTTTTTAATTAAAAATCGTTTTTAAAAAAAGTGCTGAAAAATATCTTAAAATTCTCAAAATCAGCACCATTGTTTACAAAAAAGAATTTGGCAAATATAATTTATCCCACCAAGAGTAGCGTTTATAGCCCTCACTTTTTCTGTTAAAGAAACGTTAAGTTTTTAAAATACTATTCTTCGCAAATAGTGCTCAAGCGCTCTTCATATAAATCAAAAAGGCAAAAAATTGAACAAATTGAATAGGATCTGTTTTTACTCATAGGCACAATCAAAAAACATTCATTTCAAGCAAGGTTGAAATGAATGTTCTTTTTAAATTGTTTTTGATGGTTATTTCTTAACACCTAGTTTTTTAAGAAACTCTTCCATCAAACACCATTTGGTAAATGCTGATTGAAACAAATTAGCGCCTACAAAAACCGTAAACCACAACCAGTTTTGGTGCACATACATTCCTAATAAAACACTTATTACTACAAAGGCTCCAGCAATTGCCCTGATAACTCTATTTAACATCTGATTTTAATTTTAAGTTTATATATATTTTTCTATGGGCACGACCACCGCTCTTAGCGGATTATTGGTTTCTAATTTCTCATTAAAAATACCTATTAAACGAAACAATTCGTCTATTTTTTGATCCTCTGTAAATGAAAAAATCATGGTTGATTCATTCCCTGTTTTCTCTGCCGCAAACCAATTTGATGCAAGAAGGATAGGGTTATTATTTTTGTATCCGTCAATGCCGGATTCACTAAAACTCTCTATTTGAGCCTCATTAAAAAGATGAATCACCTGTTTGTGAAACTCCTGGACGGCTGTAACAATGACTAATTTCATAAGATTCTTATTTATAGTTTTTACGTTCAATCATATAATAAACCAATGGCACTACCAATAAGGTTAAAATGGTACTCACAATGGTTCCTCCCATTAAAGAAATAGCCAAACCTTGAAATATTGGATCAAAAAGAATGACAAAAGCACCAATTACCACGGTTCCTGCTGTTAATAAAATAGGGGTCGTTCTTACGGCTCCAGCTTCTATGGCCGCTTGTTTTAATGGAATTCCTTCTTCCAGTCTTAAATTAATAAAATCTATTAACAACACTGAGTTTCTAACCATGATTCCTGCCAAGGCAATCATTCCAATAAATGAAGTTGCGGTAAAAAAAGCACCCATCATCCAGTGTCCTAAAATAATCCCGATTAAGGACAATGGAATGGCAACCATCATGACCACTGGAGCTTTGAAATTTTGAAACCAACCAACAATTAAAATATAGATTAAAATAATCGCGCCTAAAAACGCAATCCCCAAATCTCTAAAAACTTCTAGAGTAATTTGCCATTCTCCATCCCATTTAATGGTATAGTCATCCTCAAAATCAGGTTGTCCTAAATACATTTCCTCTAGTTTATATCCTTCTGGCAAATCAATTTTTTTAAGCTCTTTGTCCATGCCTAAAATTGCATAAGCTGGGCTTTCTAACTCTCCAGCCATATCAGCCATTACATAGACAACGCGTTTTTGATTTTTGCGATAAATACTTTTAGCGCTAGTGCTTTCTTTAATGTCCACCAAATCTGCAATAGGAATCATTATTCCTCTATTTGATTTGATTTTTAACTGAGCAATGTCCAATACCGTAGACTTTTCCTTTTCATCCAAGGCCAAGACTAGCCCTATTTGATCGGTAGCTGTTTGATCATACAAATTTGTAATTGACCTATTGGATAGGGCCATGTTCATGGTATAGGCAATTTGTTGAGGAGCTACCCCATAAAGCATTGCTTTTTCTTTGTTAATGATAAACTGATATTCTACTTGATCAGCTTCAACCATCCAATCAACATCAACCACGTCTTGAGTGTTTTCTAAAATATTCTTAACACTACCTGCAATTTTAATTTGCTCCTCATAATCTGGACCATAAACTTCTGCTACGATGGTAGATAAAACTGGAGGTCCTGGTGGCACCTCCACCAATTTTACATTGGCCTGATATTTTGCAGCTATTTTCTGAATTGCAGGTCGCATTAACTTTGCAATATCATGACTTTGAGCACTTCTTTCTGCCTTGTCAATAAGATTTACTTGAATATCGGCCATATTGCTACCTCCTCTTAAATCATAGTGACGCACCAATCCGTTAAAGGTAATCGGCGCCGAAGTCCCAATATAGTTTTGATAGTTTACAACCTCTGGTCTGGTAGATAAATATTGAGCAATTTCTTGAGCCACAACAGCAGTTCTTTCAAGGGTGGTTCCTTCTGGCATATCTATGACCACCTGAAATTCATTTTTGTTGTCAAAAGGCAGCATTTTTACCGCTACTGACTTGGTAAAAAACAATAGCATCGTGGCCATTAATAAGGCAAAAGTTCCGCCTAAAAAGAGCCATCTTTTTCTAGAGCTCTCCAACAATGGGCTCTCTAATTTGTTGTAAATTTTATAAATAAACGTTTCTTCTAAAGGTTTCTCTGGCTTTTCTACAGCTCCATTACCGTCTGCTAGACGAGCAGGTTTATCTTTTTCTCGTAAGAAAATATAACCCAAATAAGGTGTAATGGTGAGGGCAACAAATAAAGATAATATCATCGCAATAGAGGCTCCTATTGGCATCGGCGCCATATAAGGCCCCATCAATCCTGAAACGAATGCCATTGGCAATACAGATGCAATCACCGTAAATGTTGCTAAAATAGTAGGGTTCCCAACCTCATTAATTGCATATAAAGCAGCTTGCTTAAACGGAAGGCGCTTCATTTTAAAGTGCCTATGCATGTTCTCTGCAATAATAATAGAATCATCTACCACGATCCCTGTTACAAAAACCAAAGCAAATAAGGTAATTCTATTAAGCGTATAATCTAACATATAATAGCTAAGCAAAGTCAGGGCAAAAGTAATTGGCACCGATAAAAACACGACCAAACCTCCACGCCAGCCCATCGCTAACATTACGACCAAGGTAACAGCAAAAATAGACCCTATTAAGTGCAATAACAATTCTGAAACCTTATGGGAAGCCGTTTCTCCATAATTTCTGGTAACCTCAACATGGACATCATCTGGGATCAAGTTTTTTCGCAAATGGTCAACCTTAGCTAAAATAACATCGGCTATTTTCATGGCATCAGCACCTTTTCTTTTTGCTACCGAAATGGTAACCGCTGGGTATTCTGAGGTAAATGAAGCTCCTTTTTCACTGGCCTGCCCAAACCCTAAACTAACATAGTTTTGAGGAACTTCTGGCCCATCTATAATGTTTGCTATTTGTTTTAAGTAAATCGGTTGGTTGTCTTGAACCCCAACCACCAAATTTTCTACATCTTTTACAGACTGCAAAAACTTGCCTGTGTTTACCAAAAATTCTACATCGTTCTTATCAAAACTACCAGAACTCAACTGGGTGTTATTGGCTTTAATCATTTCTGAAACAGTGAGAAAATCAAGTCCACTTGCAGCCAATTTATCCTTATCTAAAACCACGCGTAATTGTCGGTTTCTGCCTCCAATTTTATGAGTCATAGACACGTCGGTTACCTTTTTTATTTCACTTTCCAGCTCTTGAGCCATTTGACCCAATTGATAATCATCATAATTTTCGCTCCATAGGGTAAGACCCAACATAGGAACGTCATCAATAGCGCGCGTTTTAACCAAAGGAAAAGTTACCCCTTGCGGCATTTGATCCATGTGTTTGTTAATTTCATTGTACAATTTTACAAATGAGCGTTCTATATCTTCGCCCACATAAAACTGAACAATGACCATTCCTTGCTCTTTCATAGAGGTAGAATACACATACTCTACTCCTTTAATGTTGGAAATTAATTTTTCAAGGGGCTTAATAACCCTAGATTCGACCTCTGTTGGACTCGCTCCTGGATAGCCAACAAAAATATCAGCCATTGGAACGTCTATCTGTGGTTCCTCTTCACGGGGTATTAAAAACGAACTGTACACGCCAATCACCATAAAGACGATCATTAAAAGCACTGTAAGTTTTGAGCCAATAAATACCTTGGCTATTTTTCCTGCTAAACCTTCTTTCATTCTTTTATATTTTTTTGGCGTTTTAACAGGCTATCCGCTTCAATCTTTTTTTGTGTTCTCGATACAAATTTGCTTACGCATAATCACTCGAACTAACAAAAAAAAGATTTTCACTGCTATCCTTAACGCGACTACTTAGTTATTGAATTGAAATTTTTGCTCCGTTAAATAATTTTCCATCTGCTGAAACCACATAGAGTTCTCCGGCAGATAATCCTGATAAAACTTCTACTTGATCTCCAAAAGTTCTGCCCAAGCGCAACCAACGCAACAATGCTGTATTGCTCTGACTTACCGTATAAACCCCCGAAAGCTGTCCGTTAAAAACCAAAACTTCTTTAGGAATCAAAACTCGGTCGGTAGCCAATTTTCTTTGGGTTGGAAACTGAACGGTTACAAACATTCCCGATAAAACAGGGGTTTCTGTTTTTGTGATGGCAATTTTTACTAAATATTGACCCCCACTATTTTTTGAAGAAATACTGACCTCTGTTACTTTACCGTGTATCGTTTTTTCAATGGATTTTACCAAAACACGAACCTCTGCACCTTGTTTTATTGATGAGATTTCAGTTTCTGGAACCATCGCCATGACTTCAAAATTTCCTGGAGCCTCGATGCTCACTAAAGGAATTCCTGGATTAGCCATGTCTCCTTCATCTACACTTGTACGAGTAATTATCCCACTAAATGGAGCAGTTATATTACTATAAGCAAATTGTGCTTGCACTTCATTCTTTTGCTGATTGGCTGCCTCTAAACGAGCTTTTGCCATTTTATAATGAGCAGTGATATCATCCAGCTCTTTTTGAGTAGCACTTTTTTCTGCATACAAATTTTTAAATCGATCATAGTCCTTCTGAGCATTGCTAAAAGCGGCAGTTGCCTCTGTAACACTTGCTAATACTTGGGCCAGTTTTGCCTGTAAATCTGTATTGTTAATAGAAACCAACAAATCTCCTTTTTGCACCTTATCTCCAACCTTAACATGCACTTTCTCCACAAACCCCATGATTCTTGTACTCAAATCAGAACTATTTGTTGCTTGAATTTTACCACTTACGGCTAAAAAATTAGAGTTTCCATCCAACACCACTTTTGCTACTTTCACAGAAATTCCTGGAGTAGTCGATTCGGCTATTTTTACCTCTTCACTTCCACAACTTGCGGTTAGAAAAGAGCTGAGAATTAAAATTCCTATAGAGATATATTTTTTCATGATTCTATTATTCTTTGGTTAAAAATTGTAAATAACTTTGTGCATAATTGTATTCAAAAATAGTTTGATAATATTCTAATTGCTTTTGAGCAAATTGGGTTTCAGCGTTCAGCAAATCAGTAGTTTTTTCCAAACCTTCTTTAAATCGATTTGTTCTTATTCTCAAAGATTCTTCCGATTGTATCAAGGCCATTTTGGTTAAGCTTAGCTTGTTTTCTGCATCTGTTAGCATCCGTTTTGCCTTGCTATATTCTAAATTACTCTTCGACACATATTGTTCATAAGCATATTTTGATTGCTCCATAGCCGCTTTGCTGTGTTGGGTCTTACCAAAACGTTTCGATCCTTCAAAAAGCGTCCAGTTTAGTTGTACTCCAACCAAGTACCCCCCTGTATTGCCTTGAAAAAGTTTATTGTCATTTAATTCATAACTACCAAAAGCATTTAAGTTTGGTAAAAAAGACATTTTATCTGCCTTATTTATAGCGGTATAGGCTTCTGTAGATAAAGACATCGCTTTAATATCAGCACGGTTTTCAGAAATAGATTCAGAAGCTGTAGTAAACGAATTCACCACTAAAGAATCTGTAGGTTTATATAAAATAAATCCTTTTTCATTCATTAAAAACGAAAGATAATCTGAAGCATTTTGAAGTCCACTTTTTGCTGATTGCAGTTGATTTTTTACTTCTGTAAGACGAACTTCAACTAACAGAACATCTGCTCTTTGCAGGTAGCCTTTTTTAAAATTATTATCGGCTAGTTTTTTATACTCCTCAGCACTTAATAAGGCTTTTTCAAATACAGCAAGTCCTTTATAGGCCAATTGAAGCTGCATATAGGCCTTTTCTACTTCAAAACTCAAATACTCAGCACTTCGAACCTTTTGCAGGGATACTGCTTCCATCTTGGTTTTAGCTGCTTTTCGCTGAAATAAACCATCGAGATGCACAAGTGGTTGTTGAATCTCAATTTTCGTTGAAAAGTTTTGAGTTTGATCAGGGTTGTTTAACAGTGCCGGATTGAAATCGTTTTGAGTTAAAATTCCTTGATTTAATTTAGATCCGAAAGCCATTAAAGGGTTTGTGGTACTTATTCCCGTATAACTTGCTGTAATATTTGGCAAATAAATTGCCTGGGTTTGTCTGTAATCTGCTTTCGCTTTATTCAGTTCTTCCTCAGAAATTTTAAGTGCTAAATTATTCTCAGAAATCAATGACAGTGCCTTTGCTTTATTAATTGGCACAATCTGTTGCGCTTTCAGAACACCAGAAAACATTAAAAAGACAAATGCTATAATTTGGATACGATACTTCATGAATACTAAAATTTATGGGGCAAAAATACATCAATAGTTAAGGATGTTTTGTAACATAGGTTACCAACTAAAATTACCCTCATACGAGGGTAATTTTAGTTACATTGCTCTTGATTTCCTGCAAGAATTGCATTGTATTCAGTTTGTGTTAGAAACTGTGGAGTATAACTACCTCCAATATTTGCAATTGCCGATACAAAACTTCTCAAATGATTTCTAGATGCACATTGCAAACTATTAAATACATTTAAAATCGATGTATTTGTTGTGGTTGCTTTATACTTTTCTAGATCTACAATGTCTAAATCTTCTATGGTTGCTCCTACTTGAAGTGCTTTTATAAGACTCAATGAGCCCTCGGTAGTGAGTTGATTGTATAAGTTTTGTAGATCTTGGTTTGCAAAAACACCTGAAGGTAAAATTGTAGGGTTTTCATTGGCTTTAATCAATAGATTTTCTATTGCATTCATATGACTTTGCTCACTTTTTTTAATATTTCCAAACGGCGTGTTTGAATACTTACTATCAAGATATGTGTAGGTGTCTCTGGCTAGTTTTTCTTCTTCTAACATATAAAGCAT
>CBFHUV010000005.1:0-32437 GCA_965659055.1 Polaribacter sp. | reverse complement strand
GGCTTCTTTTTCTTGTTGCTCTAATACAAGACTATTCAAATCATCGTCTGTATTATTTGTGCATGCGTTTAAAACACTAAACAAACTTATTAATACGAACAGGATACTAATTCTTTTAACTATTTTCATGATTTCTGGGTTTTTATATTTTTATATAAAATTACAGCCCATCCGTGTTTTTCTTGGTAACAAATGTTACCCGTTGAATTTTCAAAAACAAAAAAAGAGTTATTCCACTATATAGCTCTCTTCTTTCAAAGCCCTAAAAACAATAATTAGGATTTTAAATCAGGAAATGTTTCTCTTTATTTTTTAAATACATATACTTTAAAAAGCATGTTACTGGCGCTGCTCTGATTTCCATTATTTACAAAGAAAATATTGTCTTTAGCGCTTTCAATTCCTCCAAAAATATAACCAATTAAGGTGGTCCCTTTTTTCAAATTATTTAAATCTACAATATCACCATATAGCATTGGGACCCCTTGATGTACAGGAATAAACTCTGCTCCAGAACCTAAATATGCTGGCATTTCTATGCCTAATCTTTCTTCTTTCATGGTTCCGTTGGCAAACCTACTAACCTTGCTTATGGTTTTTACAAAAGGAACATTGTCATCTTTTATCAAATTGCTGTTTTTATCCAAAGTATACTGGCTCATCCCTCCAAAAAAAAAGGTATGCATCGCATTATTTGCTTTGTCATATAAAGGCACTTTAGCGCTATGGTATTGACTCAAAAACTGATTAAACTCAGAATTAACCTTGTAGCCTGTTTCTGAAACATCAACACTATTCAACCATGGAATGTTTTTATTGTACTGGAAAACACCGCTAAACATGGTAAATCCTTCTTTTCTGTTTGGAAAAATCTGTGGAACCATGTTATAATCTCTTCTGTGCAAATTCTTAGTGTCCTTTTGGGAAGAATACTGCACAATGGATAAGCTTTTTCCATCATCCTTTATTTGAAATTTTCGTATTTCATCGGTATACTCTTGAAAAAATCCTGGGCCGTGATTGGGTCCCATGGGGTTATACCTCCCCTTAAAATATTGGCCTCCTGCCAAATAAAAAACATCATTCAGAAGACCAAGTTGCCCTCCTGTGACTGCCATTTGTTTATTTGAAATTTGTCTAAAAAAGCGATCCAATTTTTTACCTTCAACAATAGCTTTTGCCAACCCATCTAGATCAATCGCGGTTACCTTATCAAAGGTTATATGGTTTTTCTCTATTTTGCTATATCCATAGCCTCCAATAATATAAAGAGTATTACTCCTCTGATGAAACTGTTGATTGGTCGCTTGCAGTTGTTCTAATAATGGTGCACTAAGTTGCGCTAGAGAAGCACTCCAAACCTCTTTTGAAATCGGATCTATAACATAGATGTTTTTATTGTTGTCTTTTTCTAAAAATGCCGCAAATGGCTGTCTTCGGTGCAAACCATCTATTCTTCCCCCCAATACAACCCATTTCCCTTTCGTGGTCTTGCCCCATGAAAAAGAATGCACCCCAGGAGCATTAGAAATCGTCATTGGTTCAATTCGTACCTCAAATTTTTCTTGGGCAATCCCCATTTGGATTACAATAAATAATGCCCATAGGCTATGTAATACTCTTTTCATAAAATTGTTTTGAAGTTACTTCAAATTTTTCTTCTCTAAGTTGATAAACAACTCCATTCCAAGTCTACTTTGAATGGAATTATAACATTCGTGGAACGAATGAATTTTAAAGCTAGGATTAAAATAAGATAGATATTCTTGTGCATTGCCTCCAAACGGTGGGTGGTCTTCGTTTAATTTCACGTCAAAAAGCAACCCCACCAACTTCCCCTTAAGGCGAAGGATTTCGTGCATTTTCAAAGCATATTTAGGCCTTAAACTTGGGTCAATAGCGCAGAAAAATGTTTGCTCAATAATTAAATCAAAGGATTGTTGAAGCTCAAAAAAATCACCGTGAATTAAATTTTCAGAAGGAAAATCCGGAACTCTCTTTTTTAAATTTTCCAGGGCTGTTTTCGAAAGATCTATTATACAAACGTTCTGAAACCCATTTTGAAACAAATATTCTGCCTCGTACGAATTGCCCCCTCCAGGTATTAAAGTTTTTAATCCCTTATTAGTTAATTGGTCAATATAGGCCTTAATTGGTGGTGAAACCTCGCCCAAATCCCAGCCAGTTTTATTTAATTGGTATTTTTCTTCCCAAAATTCAGAAGTTAAAAACATTAGCGATGGTCTTTAATGATTTTAATCAAAGCTTCTTTTTGAAGAACCCCTGACTGTCTCCACAATTGCTTCCCTCCCTTAAATAAAATAAAGGTTGGCACCCCTCTTACGGCATATTGTGCTGCTAAGGTTTGATTGGTATCTACATTAATTTTAAGAATAACAACCTCATCACCTAATGTGTCCTTAACCTGCTTTAAAACAGGGCTCATCATTTTACATGGTCCGCACCAGTCTGCAAAGAAATCTATTAAGACCGGTTTGTTTTGTTGAATAATTTCAGAAAATTTACTCATTTTTTTAGGGTAAAGTTAGTCTAAAACATGCCTTCTTTTGGTAACTTAAGTTACATTAATACGCAAAGTCTTAGAGTTTATGAACAGTAATCTGATTTCGTAATAAAGAAATTTCTCCCTTAAGAGACAACGCCTTTAGCAGTCTTGAAACAACGACTCTGGAAGTGTGCATATCTTGGGCGATTTCATTATGAGTAACCTGAATGGTTTCATTTCTGTTCGCAACTGCCTTGTCTTTTAGGTATTTTAAAATACGCTCATCCATATTCAAAAATGCGATGGTATCTATGGCTTCTAAAAGCTCTTTCATTCGCTCATGATAACTTTGCAACACAAAGCTCTGCCACGAGTGGTATTTTTGCATCCATTCTCCAACCTTTTCAATTGGAATCATTATCAATTGAGCTTTTGTTTCTGCTATGGCTCTAATTTCACTCTTCTTTTTACCCAAACAACAAGTAATGGTCATGGCGCAAGTATCACCTTGTTCAATAAAATACAAAACCAATTCATCTCCTTGCTCATCCTCTCGAAGAATTTTAATGGCCCCGTGAATAATTAAAGGCATATACTCAATATAGGTTCCTATGTCTATAAGTTCTTCCCCTTCTTCGGCTTCTTTATAAACACCATATTTTTGAATTTCTTTTAACAATTCGTCTTCAAAAAGGTGTCCAAAATTATGATTAAAGTCTATATTCATGAGTGAAATTTGAATTATTAAAAATACAACAATTAAAATGAGCCTTATAAAATAGTTTTCTTTTTGTAATTTCACCCAACCAAGCTGATTGTTTGGATGGATTACTTTTACTTATGCTCTGTAAAAACACTAAAAACAGCCTCTTTTTTTCTTCTATACAAGAAATTCCACAACAAATCTGGACGCAATTAAATTGTTCAGAAAACTTGTATTTTCATCCCGATTACTTGGTTTCTTTAGAAAAAAACAATCCAAAAATACAGTTTTTTTACATTATTTTACTCAATAATGAAGGACTTGCTAATGCCTTTGCTAGCTTACAATTAATCGATGTACCCGTTAATACTTTAGAAGAATCTTTGAATAAAAATAAGTTCTTTTATCAATTTAAATGTTTAGGACGACGGCTAGGCATCTATCCAAAGACAACGCTGTTTAAAGTACTTGTTTGTGGAAATTCTTTTGTAAGTGGAGAACATGGTATTTACATAAGACCCCGCGAAGACAAAAAAGAAGTAATTAAAAAAATAGGCAAAGCCATGCTGCGTTTAATAAATTCAGATGAAAATCTAAAAAAAGATATTTCCTTGTTTTTAATGAAAGATTTCATCAAAGAATCCCTTATTGTTTCTGATGAACTGCATGATCTAAATTATTATTCTTTTAATGCAGAACCGAATATGGTGTTGCATTTAGATACCAATTGGAAGACTTTTGAAGATTATTTGACCGCTATGAAAACTAAATTTAGAGTAAAAGCAAAACGAGCGCTTCAATTAAGTGCGGGTTTGACTCTAAAAAAAGCAACGAAAGACAATATTGAACAGGATCTTCCTCAAATTTCAACACTTTATCAAAAAGTTGCGAGCAAAGCAGATTTTAATATTGGTGAGTTTAACATCAACACCTATGTAGACCTGCTTAAAAATTTGCCTGAAAATTATTTTCTTTACACCTATTGGGAGGAAGATCTCATCGTTGGGTTTATGTCTGGAATGCGCAATCAAAATTGTGTTGATGCTCATTTTGTTGGTATAGATTATTCAAAAAATAAAAGCTTAGGAATATATCAGCGAATGCTCTATGACTATGTTTCTATTGGTATTTCTAATGGCTTAAAGCATATTTATTTTGGAAGAACAGCAAGCGAAATAAAAAGCTCTATTGGTGCGATACCTCAAGAGTTGACCTGTTATATCCGGCACAAAAAAACCTTGACCAATCATTTTTTAAAACCTTTTTTAAGACATATTGAACCCACTGTCTTTCATCAGAAATTTCCGTTTAAATCAGAAGGCTCTAAAAAGTAAACGAAGTATCTTTGTGTTTCTAAACCCTAAAATCTTATGACGGGAATTACTGATTTATTATCCATGCTGGATGTAAACGAGACCAATGAAAATGAATTTACAGGCTTAAGCAAAACTATTGGAAGCCCTAATGTTTTTGGCGGCCAAGTATTGGCTCAAGCCATTAATGCCGCCTATAAAAGCATAAGAAATGAAAGAATATTGCATTCGTTACATGCCTATTTTTTAGAGCCAGGACATTTAGAAGTTCCTATCGATTATAAAGTTACCGAAATGAGAAATGGAGGTAGTTTTTCTACACGAAGAGTTACTGCGTTGCAAAATGAGAAAACCATCTTTATTTTAGCCGCTTCTTTTCATAAAGAAGAAGAAGGTCTTGAGCATCAAATGGACTTTAAAGCTTCCATAAAACAGCCTGAAGACTTACTTAGTTGGGAGGATATGTTAGCAAAAATGGGAGATTTTTTGCCGAGTCAATTAAAATCCTTTCTAGAAATTGATAGACCCATAGACTTTAAACCAGCCTTCATTGTCAACCCTTTAGATAAAAAGGATTTGCCGCCACTAAATCAAGTTTGGTTTCGAATTAAAGGCCAGGCCAAGGACCTAAAGGTAAGTACTAAACAAGAAATATTAACCTATATTTCTGATTACAATATTTTAAACGCTACACTATTTCCGAACGGAAGTACAGCTCATTTTGGCAATGTTCAAATGGCCAGTTTAGATCATTCTATGTGGTTTTTTAGAGATTTTGATCTTAACGATTGGCTTTTATATGATATGGAATCACCAAGTTCTTTCGGCGCAAGAGGATTTGCAAGAGGTCATATTTATACTCGTGAAGGAAAATTGGTAGCTTCTGTCGCACAAGAAGGTTTAATTAGACCTATAAAAAAGAAAAACTAATGAATCCATATGTTTATGTCCTTTCAGTAAATGGTTTGCTTTTATTTTTTAGCATCCTTTTTTATTTTTATCCTCCAACCAAAATAAATGGTTTGTACGGCTACAGAACCAATACGTCGATGCAAAACGAAGATATTTGGAATTTTGCCAATGGTTTTTTTAATAAAACCCTATTAAAATATTCTGTAATAAGCTTAGCTGCCACCTTGCTTTTGGTATGTATCAGTTCTGTAGAAATTACTTGGCAACCCATGGTTATTATGTTGCTTTCTTTGGCTGTTTCTGTAATCAAAACTGAACAAGCACTCTCTCAAAATTTTGACGAAGAGGGGAAACGAAAAAAATAAGAAACTGCTATTAAGAGAAAACAGCTTCTAAAACGGCTAGGGATTTCGGTTTTTGAAAACCATCTAAATGCAATTCAAAATATCTAATGAGGGTTTGCAATACTGTTTGTCTATCCTTTTTTTGAAATGAGATGCTGTGAAGGTTTTTAGAATTGATACTAAATAATTTCTTAAATTGTTCTAAAGCTTCACCTGTAATAACCTCTTTCTCTTGAACCTGACTGGTAAAGACACCATCTAACAAATGAAAACCCTCTTTGTTGTTATTCGTTAAATCGGGATAAAACCCCAAATACCTTGTTAAATTAAATAGGAAAAAAAGGTGAAAATTTGAAACCTCATCATGGTTGTCCAACCAAATCATAGAGGATTCTAAATACTCAAACAGTGGTTGGTTTTCTTCTTCTTCTCGAATGGTTTTACTGAGTACTTCTGCTAAAAAAAGCACAATAGTTTGCTTATAAATATTGGTATAAATATTTTGAAAAGGATGGGCAATATGTACTTCTCGAATACTGTTTAAATTGCCTTTGGTATTGTGATTTGCTTCTATAAGTAATTGATTCAATGGTTGAAAATAGGCTGCTTTTATCTTTGATTTTCGAGCGCTTAATAGGCCTTTCAACAGGTAGCTTTTTAAGCCTTCCTTTAGTGTAAAACATCGTACAATTAGACTCGTGTCACTGTACTTTGTCGTGCTTAAAACTATTGCTTTGGTTTGAATAAGCGCCATTAGTTAATCACTGCTATTTTTGTGCTCGACGTCGTGGAACCTTCTTCATTGCTTATGAGAACGATATATACTCCTGAGGCAACGCTTGTTCCTGCCAAATTCTTTTTATTCCAAACCACTTTTCCTCCTTGTAGCTGTTGCCCTTCAATTACATTGGTTTCATAAACCAAATTCCCAGAAACATCTAAAATTTTAACATTGGATCCTTTAGGTAAATGCTGTCCGTTTCTTCCATCTATGGTAATGCTTTGATGTTGACTCAACGCTGGGTTTGGATAGGCATAAACTTCCGCCAAAGTCTCTCCAAATTCGGCAACTTTACTGTTGTAGGCAACCACGCCCTTATCTGTAGCAAAAAACACTTTTCCAGTACTTATGTCAACAGAAATTTTTAAAATTTTGTTGGAGGGTAATGGAGAGTTGTCCTTATTAAAGGAGGCTATTGTGTTTTTTCCGCTAGGGTTTGTGTAAACAACTCCTCCGTTGTCTGTACCAAACCATTTATTATCGGCTCCATCAACTGCAATGGTATTAACAGTTTGGTCTCCTAAAAGCTTTTTAGGAATACCGTCGTCTAATATAATAATGGGTGCTGCGTCATATACATTTGCATCAAATAAAGTATTGGAGTCGTTAAATACAACCAACCCAGATTGAGTTCCTATCCATACCTTGTTATTTCTATCTACAGCCAAAGCTCTTACATTTGGATGTGGTAAACTTCCTTTGGTGATTTCTGTTGTTAAGGCGCGTTTTTTTTCGCCATTCTCATTAAAAACATAAACGCCATTCCTGCGCGTTCCAATCCAAATGTTGGATCTTTTGTCAATAATAACTTGGTTGGTCTCCTGCGCAGCATTTGTTTGGAGACTGCTTAAATCAAAAGTTAACCAACTTCCATCCGTCAGTAATTTTTTAAGTTTTTTAGACCCCAATGCATCGGTAACCCATAAATTGCCTTGATCGTCAAAAGCAGTGCCGTTAATTCGAGTAGTAATTCTATTAATGTCATTCGGAAACAGGTCTTCCAAAGGGCTGTTCTGAGAAGAATAAAAAATAGTTTGTTGATCCTCTATAAGCTCTAATAAACCACCGCCAGAAAAATAGTTTCCAGAATTGGTGTCCGCAAAAGAACTAATAAACACTCGGTTTTCATGATTTTTGTCAATAGTGATGTTAACAAGATCAAAGATTGGATTTAAAGCGCTAGGACTTGTGTTTATCCATTCTTTTCCGTTAAAATGACTATATCCTCTTAACAAACCTAAAGGCTCGTAAGCCGAGTTATAACCACCGTACACTGCCCAAAAATTATCTTTGTGGGCTTCTATTGCAAAAACTTGATTGCTTAAGGGACCTGCAGGATGAATCTCTACAAGCTCAGTTGTATTTGAACTTTCAGCAGCTAATAAACCATATTCTTTAGTCCCCAAATAATAGGTATTATCCATTAAGGTGGCATTATTCAAAGAAAAATTAAACACGGTATTGGATGGTATGACTTTTAGCTCAATAAGATTGGTTGTATAAAAAAAAGCCTCTAGCTCAATAAGATTGGTTGTATAAAAAAAAGCCTCTTTTTCTAAAGAAATAGAAAGCGCCTCAGCAGTACTTTGTAAATTTTTAATGGAACTTGCATAATTTTTAACTGGTGATAAAGCAACTCCTTGCAACTCAAACAAAGTAGTATTTGAACTTGTGTAAATTTTGTTTCGAAATACAGAAATATGACTATAATCTCCTTGAAATTGTTGTGTCCAGTTATTAAAATCAATTAAGGATTGACTGTTTGTATTGGCTGTGTAGATTCCTTTTTCTGTTGCTGCATAAATTTTATCATTGAATACCAATACATCATTAATTCTTATGGATGACGATCCGCTGCCAATAAAATAAGTATCTCCAAACTCTAGGGCAGCAATATCATAAACGATAATCGCAAAAGGCGTGGCCAAATAAAGCTTATTGTTGTGCTCATAAATTGCCGAAATCACTTTTTCTCCTGATTGATCAAAATTGACTATATCGGCCGCTATGGTAATTCTTCCTTCAGCATCGAGAATCTCTAGTAGGCCATTTTCATAGCCTATCACTAGTTTATTATGTGCCTCACTATAATGCAATGCCGAAGTGGTTTCACCAGAAAAACCAGATACAGATGACATTTTTTGACTGGTTTTAGAAACAACATCATAACTAAAAACAGCATTGTCTGTAACGGCAAAAATGGTGTTTCCAACCTTTTCAAAATCCTTGACATTATTGTACGAATAGAAGTCCTCCCAGCTTTGAGAATAATCGGTCTGAGCAGTTAAATTTATTGAAATTAAAAGCCAAGTGAATAGGCACAATTTTTTCATGGAACTTTCTTAAAGTACTCTCAAAGATATTTAATAATTGTAAGAATAACGATAAAATCAATACTTTAGTACAAAATTATAAGGTCAATATATGAATCTTGAAATAGAGCGAAAATTTTTAGTCAAAAATTCACTTTTTAAACAATCTGCTATTGAAAAAAAGTACATCAAACAAGGGTTTTTAAACAAAGATCCTCAAAGAACTGTGCGTGTTAGAATTCTAAATGATTCTGGATATTTAACCATTAAAGGCGCAACCAATGACAAAGGAATGAGCCGATTTGAATGGGAAAAAGAAATTCCTCTAGCAGAGGCAGAAAGTCTGTTTCTATTAACAGAAAAAGGGGTCATTGAAAAATTTCGATATTATATAAAATCTGGAAAGCATGTCTACGAGGTGGATGAGTTTTTGGGAGAAAACCTTGGTTTAATTATCGCAGAAATTGAATTGACTTCTGAAGATGAATTTTTTGAAAAACCAAATTGGCTGGGTAAAGAGGTAACTGGAGAAATAAAATATTTTAATTCCGTGCTAAGCGAGCATCCTTTTAACAATTGGGCACAAAAAAACCTCGAATAAAATTCGAGGTGTTTTTTAATAAACCTACCCCCTAAATAAGATCTATCTATTCATAAACGTGTTTATACAATTAAAATTGTACTGTTTAAGAAAAACAAATATAGATTCTTTTTTATTGATTTACAAATAATTAGAGCGAATTGTAAATTGCACATTAGAAAAATTCATGAAATATAATGACGAACCCTTTAATTAGTTACAACACCAATATACTGCTATAAAATGAGAGCCACTTCCCAACAGTACAAAAACATGAAATATAGCATGGTTATATGGCATCTTTTTAATCGAATATAAAACAGCTCCAAGTGTGTAGAAAATACCCCCAGCAAATAACCAAAAAAGGCCTTCTGTTGCCAATTGTTCCATAAGAGGTTTTATGGCAAAAACAATTTGCCATCCCATTAATACATACATCAAGGTAGAAAGCTTATCAAATCGTCCGGTAAAAAAAAGTTTTAAAATTATTCCGACAAGAGCCAATCCCCAAGTAAACAAAAAAATTAAATTTCCAGTATCTCCTGCTAAGGTAACCAAGGTAAATGGCGTATAAGTTCCGGCAATCAAAACATAAATTGCAGAATGATCAACGATGTTTAGAATTTTTCTTCGTTTAGGTCGTTTTGCTGCATGATAAAAAGTCGATGCTGCATATAAAATTACCATACTCAATCCAAATATGATAAAGCTTGCTGATTTCCAAAAACCATCATAACGAAGTGCTTTTACAAATAGAAAAGGCACGGAAATAAGGCTTAATAACAGGCCTAGTCCATGGCTAATTATATTCAATTGCTCTTCCTTTCTAGGATACATATGTGGGGTTTTACTCATTTGATTTCATTCTTTGGGTGTCTTTCATATAGGCCTTGTCTTTTACTAATTCTAAATAAAGGCTTTCATACAGGCGCGTTTTTAGACCGGCAGTTTGCTTTTTTTCCATCCCTTTGGTTGGAATACTTGCATATTGTTTAACTCTTAGTACTCCTGGAGCTCCCTTAAAAATAGTCCAAGAAAACAATCGTTTACAATCAAAATAAAGTGCTGGGACAATTGGGATTTGATGTTCTATCGCCAAACTAAAAGCGCCGTTTTTAAACGGGCTTAACACGATGTCCTCTGAAGGAACAAGTCCTTCTGGGAATATGGCAACACTCGTGCCTCCTTGCAGTCTTTTTTTTGCCTTCATGTACACCTCTCTTCTGCTTTGAGGACTGCCTCTATCGACTAAAATACAGACCTTTTTATAAAAAAATCCAAAAATGGGTATTTTAGAAAGCTCGGCCTTACCTACAAAAACTATCGGATTTGGCACCATAGAAATTAAGATAAATGGATCTAGCATTGAAGTGTGGTTTGGGCAAAACATATAGCTTTTACCTCTATCTAAAGGCTCTTCAACTTCTATAGACAATCTAAAACCCATAAAAAATATCAAAGATTTTGAAAACAATCGAATGATTTTATACAAAAAAGGGTAATAGGCTTCACGACTGGTTAAAATCAATAAAAATGGAATCATCAAAAGTACAGACGCGCCAAAAAAAACGTAAAACCAAAGACGCCAAAGTATTCGAAAAAAGTTTTTGATCCATTCCATCGCAACCAAATGTAGTAATTTATATTCTTATTAGATTTTAATCTTTAAAACTGTATTTTTGTGACGATACTTAGAGATATAAACACAAACAAATGTCAAGAATTTTAACCGGAGTACAAAGCACAGGAACTCCTCATTTAGGTAATTTATTGGGCGCCATTATACCCGCCATCCAAATGGCAAAAGAAGCGAATGAAGAAACCTTTTTGTTTATTGCAGACATGCACTCTTTAACCCAAATTAAAGATGCAAAAGAGCTAAAAGCAAATACCTATAGTGTTGCAGCAACCTGGCTCGCTTGTGGGCTAGACATCAACACCACTGTTTTTTACCGACAAAGTGATGTGCCAGAGACCACAGAATTAACCTGGTATCTAAGTTGCTTTTTTCCCTATCAAAGATTAACCCTTGCTCATAGTTTTAAAGACAAATCAGCTCGGTTGGCAGATGTAAATACAGGGTTATTTATCTATCCAATGCTAATGGCTGCAGATATTTTATTGTACGATGCAGAAATTGTTCCTGTAGGAAAAGATCAATTACAGCATTTAGAAATGACCCGTGATGTAGCCAGCAGATTTAATAATGTTGTTGGTGAAACCCTTGTTTTACCTCAAGCCAAAATAAATGAGGATACCCAGTTGATTCCTGGAACAGATGGGGAGAAAATGAGTAAATCAAGAGATAATTATATCAATATTTTTTTAGACGATAAAAAACTGCGGAAGCAAATTATGTCTATTCAGACTGATAGTACCCCTTTAGAAGACCCAAAGAATCCAGATACAGACAATGTTTTTGCCCTCTATAAATTATTGGCTTCTGATGAGCAAATTTCTGAAATGAGAGCCAATTATATGGGTGGAAATTACGGGTATGGTCATGCAAAACAAGCCTTATATGAATTAATTTTGACTCGTTTTGAAAATGAAAGAAAGACCTATCATTTTTACATGAACAACCTTCAGGAAATTGACAAAGTTCTTGAAATAGGGGCTCAAAAAGCAAGAACTGTTGCAAAAGCAGTAATCCAAAGAGTACGAAAAAAAATAGGATATTAACATGATGAAAAAACTAGTATTTCTCAGCGTATTTCTTCTTTTAGCTTGTTCAGAAAGCAAGGAAAAAACCTTTGTAGCAGAAGTTGCTTGTGGGCAATGTCAATTTGATTTAAGTGGACAAGCAGGTTGTGACTTGGCCATAAAATTTGAGGGTAAAGCCTATTTTGTAGACGGTGCTCATATAGATGATTTTGGAGATGCCCATGATAAAAACAGTGGGTTTTGCGAAGTTGTTAGAAAAGCTGAGGTTACAGGAAAACTTAAAAATAATCGTTTTGTAGCGAGCTCCATCGTTTTAAAACCTCTAAAATAAGCAAACAAAAAACCTTTGAAAAGTAAAATTTCCAAAGGTTTTATTTTTTTATCAAATAGCCTAAGGAGCTGGGTTTGGCATTACTTTATGAACTTCGTTTATTTCAGAAATAATTGCTTCTGAAAGTTCAATATTGATGCTATTTATATTTTCCTCCAATTGATTTAAGTTGGTTGCCCCTATAATAGTGCTTGTTACAAATGGCAATTGATTGACAAAAGCCAATGACATTTCAGACAAAGTTAATCCGTGTTTATGGGCTATTTCTTGGTATTTAAGAACAGCCACCTCAGATTGTTGGCTTGAATATCGGCTATAATTAGGAAACAAACTTACTCTGGCACCATCTGGTTTTCTTCCGTGGGTGTATTTACCCGAAAGCACACCAAAGGCCAAAGGAGAATAGGCCAATAAGCCTACCTGCTCCCTCATGGAGACCTCAGACATTCCATACTCATAAGCTCTGTGTAACAAAGAATACGAGTTTTGAATGCTCACTACTTTTGGTAATTTAAAATCTTTTGCGGTTTGCAAATATTGCAAAGTTCCCCAAGGTGTTTCATTCGAAAGACCAATTTGTCTAATGGTACCTTCCTTTACAAAAGTGTTCAAGGTTTCTAAGATTTCTTGAAAATTCTCAGGATGCTCCTGGTGGTTTTGATATGGGTATTCACGCACTCCAAAACAATTGACTCCGCGTTCAGGCCAATGAAGTTGATATAAATCTATATATTCTGTTTGCAGTCTCTTTAAACTGTTTTCTACTGCCTCTTTTAAGGCTCTCTTGCTAAAACCATCATCGCGTATATGTCCTGTTTGCGCACTGCGTCCGACTATTTTTGTTGCCAAAACGATTTTATCTCGCTGTTTGGTTTTCTTCAACCAGGTACCAATAATTTTTTCAGTTGCACCATAGGTTTCCGGCCTCGCAGGCACCGCATACATTTCGGCTGTATCTATAAAATTCACTCCTTTATCCAAAGCAAAATCCAATTGTTGATGTCCTTCTGCCTCTGTGTTCTGCTCTCCCCAAGTCATGGTTCCAAGACAAATCTTAGAAACCTTGATATCTGTTGTGCCTAAAGTGGTGTATTTCATACGTGCTTTAATTCTTATTATTAATTTAAAATTGCCTCAATTCCTGGTAATGATTTTCCTTCCAGCATTTCTAACATCGCTCCTCCTCCTGTAGAAACATAACTTACCTTGTCTTCAAAGCCAAATTGTTTTACTGCAGCAACTGAATCACCCCCTCCTACTAAAGAAAAAGCTCCATTTGATGTGGCTTCGGCAATTGCATTTCCTAACTGTATGGTTCCCTTAGAAAATTTTTCCAATTCAAAAACCCCCAAGGGACCGTTCCATAAAATTGTTTTTGATTTTGAAATCACATCAGCAAATAACTCTGCTGTTTTAGAGCCTGTATCCAAGCCCATCCAACCTGCAGGTATTTGGTCGGTTGGAAGCTCTTTGGTATTAGCGTCATTGCTAAATGCATCTGCAACAATAGCGTCTACCGGCAAGTGTATTTGTACGTTTTTTGCTTTTGCCTTTTCCAAAATAGATAGCGCTAAGTCTAATTTATCCTCTTCAACTAATGAATTTCCTATTTGCCCGCCTAGTGCCTTTACAAAGGTAAAAGTCATACCACCTCCGATGATGATGTGATCTACCTTGTCTAAAATATTTTCTAAAACTCCAATTTTTGAAGATACTTTTGCTCCTCCTAAAATGGCTGTAACTGGCTTTTCGCTGTCGTTTAAAACCTTGTTAATACTCTCTATTTCCCTATACAATAAAAGGCCAAAACATTTATGGTCTGGGAAAAATTTTGCAACAATTGTTGTAGAAGCATGCGCTCTATGCGCAGTTCCAAATGCATCATTTACATAAATATCTCCTAAATTAGATAATTGTTTTGCAAAGCCTTCATCTCCTTTTTCTTCTTCGGCATAAAAGCGCAAATTTTCCAATAACAAAACTTGTCCTGGTTCTAGTTTTTGAGAAGCTTCTATAGCTTTTTCACCTATACAGTCATCTACAAATAATACTTGAACCCCAATAATTTCTTGGACCTTATCGACGATATGTCTTAATGAAAACTGATCCTCTTTTCCTTTTGGGCGTCCTAAATGAGACATCAAAACAACTGACCCTCCGTCTTCCAATACTTTTATTATGCTTGGTTTGGCAGCAAGGATTCTTGTGGCATCTGTTACTTCAAAAGCATCATTTAAAGGCACATTAAAATCTACTCGAATTAAAGCTTTTTTCCCCTCAAAATTAAAATCATTAAGTGTTCTCATCATTCTTATATTTTTTACAAATGTACTTATTTCTATAACGGATAAAAAATAGAAAAAGGGTGATTGCACATCCTTTTTTAGCACATTTAAAATCCTATATTTGTAGTATGTTTTTCAAAGACGTCATCGGACAGGAATATATTAAAAGTCACCTGAAAAAGTCTGCAGATAGCGGGCGTGTTCCTCATGCTCAATTATTTGTGGGTAAAGAAGGAAGTGGCACCCTGCCCATGGCCATTGCCTATGCCCAGTATCTTTTATGCAGCGGCTCGGAAAACAGAGAATCCTGTGAGTTAAAATGTACAAATTTAGCACATCCTGACCTGCATTTTGCCTTCCCTGTTACTACCAACGATCAGGTAAAATCACATCCTATAAGTTCGCTTTTTATGAAAGAATGGCGCACTTTTTTAAAGGACCAGCCCTATGGGAATCTATACAATTGGCTGCAATTTATTGGAGTAGAAAACAAACAGGGCTTAATTGGGGTTGATGAAGCAGAACAAGTTGTAAGGTCCTTACAATTAAAGTCTTACGAAGGAGGATTTAAAGTAATGATTGTATGGATGGCTGAAAAAATGAACAATTCGGCTGCCAATAAATTGCTGAAACTCATTGAAGAACCGCCAGAAAAAACTGTTTTCATTTTAATTTCAGAAAATGAGGAGCAGCTTATTAGCACCATCACCTCTCGTTGTCAGGCAATCTATTTTAAAGGTCTGTCTGAAAAAGAAATTGGGGATGCTTTAATTCAAAAAGAAAAGATTTCTGAAAAAGGAGCTACAAAAATTGCGCATGCTGCCGATGGAAATTACAATAAAGCCTTACATCTTTTGCATCATGATGCTGGAGATGATGTTTTTGAAGAATGGTTTATTACTTGGATAAGGGCTGCTTTTAAAGCCAAAGGAAATGCAGCTGTGATAGAGCAATTGGTTTCCTGGAGTGATGTTATCGCAAAATCTGGTAGAGAAACACAAAAGCAATTTTTAAGCTATTGTTTGCAGTTTTTTAGACAAGCGCTACTGCACAACTATCAGGCAACCTCTCTTGTTTTTTTGGAAACGAGAACTGCTAATTTTGATTTAAAAAAGTTTGCCCCTTTTATTCACAGTGCAAATATACTTGAAATTGAAAAAGAGTTAAACACCGCCTTATACCATATTGAAAGAAATGGAAACGCTAAAATTATTTTTCTAGATCTTTCCATAAAATTAACGCGCTTACTGCACACCAAAGAACCCTTATTAAATAACTAATTTAAACGTTTTAAATCTATGTCTTTACTACAAAGTTACCCAACAGAAATTTTAGTGCTCCTTTTTTTAATTGTGACCTTTTTACAATCAGGTATTGATAAATTAATTGACTGGAAAGGAAACGTCTCTTTTATCAAAAGTCACTTTGCAAGTTCTCCATTAAAAAATAGTGTCCCACTATTAGTGGCAACCATTTTGGTTTTAGAGCTTTTAGCAAGTGCTCTAATGATTTTTGGAATCTATGAGCTCCTTTCTGATGGAACAAAAACAGCTGCCTTATTAGGAGCAGAACTTTCTGCATTGACCCTTATTTTATTGTTAATTGGTCAACGTTTGGCAAAAGACTATGCAGGTGCAATGACACTGGCAGTATATTTTGTAACAACCATTATAGGGGTCTATCTTTTATCCTCTTAGTTATTATTAGATAATTTTATAGCTTTTTTGTTTTTAATAAACAAAAACAATGAAAAATTTGCTTAAATCATCTGTTTTAAGCGAGTTTTTTTATTTCTTAGGGTTGTGAGTTGTTTTCGTCACAAAAACTTATTAAATAGCCTTGTAAAGTGTTATTTGTCGTTTTTAATCAGGTATATTAACGAAGAGTATTCAGAACTGCTCCTAGCTTTAAGATTTGAAATAAAACCGATAGAAAAAGCCTTTAAAAAATTACTTTTGCTTGATTTGTATTTTTCGCTCAATAAGGAAACATAATATGCATCGAACTTCATCGGAAGCGTTTTTACAATTTGCATTTTCTTTTCAAAAAATAATTTTTTCAAACTCTGTTGTGAAAAATGCCACAAATGTCTTGGGACATCAAAAGCCGCCCAATATTTTTTATAATGCCTTGCATCGTAACTTTTATAATTCGGAACAGCCACTATTAAAACGCCGTTAGGTTTTAATAATTTTTTAAGCTGATTTAAATAGCTGTCTAAATCTTCTACATGTTCCAAAACATGCCAGAGAGAAATAACATCATAAGTTCTTGTTTCTAAATTGAACAAATCGGTAAAAACGGAAACTCCTTTTTGAGTCGCCAAATTACGAGCTCCTTCATTAGGTTCAATTCCGGTTACTGTCCAACCTTCTAATTGAGCTTGATGTAAAAAGTCTCCTGTACCACAACCCAAATCTAAGAGGGTCTTGTCTTCTGTTTGGAAAGAATTAATTAATTTTACTTTCTTTTGCAAAGTAAATTTTCGCACTCTTTGATAAATTTTATCAACTAGAGTTTTACTAGAATTACTATGCGAAATATAAGAAGCACTTTCATAATACTTCGATAAATTTTGAGGAACAGGAAGTGTCACTAAGAGATCATATTCGTCGTTTTTTAAAAGAGAAAACACTTCGCCAGAAACGGAATAATCTATGCTGTCCAAAAAGGGTTTTAGGTTTGTATAAAGCTCTTTTGTGTTGGTCATTTTTTTAAACATCAAAAAATGTTCCATGTGGAACATCATTAATTTTTTTGAAATTATCTACCCATATAAACTAACAAAACAGAAACATCGCTAGGAGAAACTCCACTTATTCTGCTTGCCTGTGAGATACTCGTCGGCTTAATTTTTAGTAGTTTTTCTCTTGCTTCGTACGACAAAGATTTTACCTTATTATAATCAAAGTGAGAAGGAATAATAACATTCTCTAAACGGTTAAGTTTGTCGGCATTGTTCTTTTCTTTTTCTATATATCCTGAATACTTTAAGAAAATTTCTACCTGTTCTACAATTTCTTTATCAATTTCGTTTTCTTCTATATATGCTTTTAAAGTAGGAATATGAACGAAATCAGAAAAGGACAATTGAGGTCTAGCAGCCACCTTAAACAATTTCATTGATTGACTAACCAAAGCTAAATCATTGGCCTCTAAAATTGGGTTTATAAGCTCTTTAGAAACACTTAGATTGTTTAAGAAATCAATCATTTCTTCTGTCTTTTTCTTTTTGATAACCACACGTTCCATTCGCTCCTCTGACGCCAAACCAATTTGGTAGGCTTTAGGGGTAAGTCGCAAATCAGCATTGTCTTGTCGCAATAAAGTTCTGTATTCTGCTCTCGAAGTAAACATTCGATAAGGTTCTTCTGTGCCTTTTGTTATTAAATCATCAATCAGAACTCCAATATAAGCTTCGTTTCTTTTTAATATAAAAGGCTCTTTTCCTTGAACTTTTAAAGCAGCATTTATTCCTGCCATTAATCCTTGAGAAGCAGCTTCCTCATAACCGGTAGTTCCATTAATCTGACCTGCAAAATATAAGTTCTTTATATTTTTTGTTTCTAGGCTATGGCTTAGTTGTGTTGGTGGAAAATAATCATACTCTATGGCATAACCATATCTAAAAAACTTGACGTTTTCAAAACCAGCAATAGAACGTATGGCCTTATCTTGAATATCTTCTGGCAATGATGTTGAAAAGCCATTCACATAAATCTCTACGGTATCCCACCCTTCTGGCTCCACAAATATTTGATGACGATCCTTAGTTGCGAATCGATCTATCTTATCTTCAATAGACGGGCAGTATCTAGGACCAGTACTTTGAATTCTACCATTAAACATTGGTGATCTATCGAAACCCTCACGCAACAAATCATGCACTTCAGGGCTCGTGTACGTTAAATAACAAGACCTTTGTTTCTGCAACGGTTGTGTGCTTGGTAAATATGAAAATTTTTCAGGATGTTCGTCGCCAGGCTGTTCAACCATTTTACTGTAGTCCAAAGAACGACCATCCACTCTTGGAGGGGTTCCTGTTTTCATTCGACCTGATTCAAAACCTTTCTTCACTAGATCCTCGGTAATTCCTGTAGAAGCACTTTCTCCAGCACGACCACCACCAAAAGTTTTTTCACCGATATGGATAAGTCCATTCAAAAAAGTTCCTGCTGTTAAAATAACTGATTTGGCTTTTATTTCAACTCCAAGGGCAGTCTTAACACCAACAATTCGATCTTCATCAAACAACAAACCGTTCACAGAGTCTTGATAAAAATCTAAATTCTCTGTTTGTTCCAACATGTTTCTCCACTCCTCAGCAAACCGCATTCTATCAGATTGAGCTCTAGGGCTCCACATAGCTGGCCCTTTAGATTTATTAAGCATCTTAAACTGAATAGCGGTCTTGTCCGTAACAATACCACTATAACCCCCTAAGGCATCAATCTCTCTCACTATTTGCCCTTTAGCAATTCCACCCATTGCAGGATTACAACTCATCTGAGCAATGTTCTGCAAACTCATTGTAATTAGCAAAGTATGAGCACCCATATTAGCGCTTGCCGCAGCAGCCTCGCTCCCCGCGTGACCACCACCTACTACTATTACATCATATGTTGTTGTAAAAAGACTCATTCTATATGTTTCACGTGAAACTATTTATTTAAAATATTGTTAATCAGTTATTTAACAAAGAAAGACATTCGTTTTCTTTAGAGCGCATCCCGGATTTTTCATCATCTGTTTTATCTTTATAGCCCATATAATGAAGAATACCGTGAATCATTACTCGATGTAATTCTTCTTCAAAACTTACTTCATAGATTGTTGCATTTTCTCGAACACGTTCTACTGAAATAAAAATATCACCAGAAATCAAACGACCCATCGTATTGTCAAAACTTATGATATCTGTTAAGGTATCATGCTTCAAAAAAGTTTGGTTTAAATTGAGCAAATAGGCGTCATCACAAAATATATAATTCACCTCTCCTAATGTAAAACCCTCTTTCTCAATACAGGCCAATACCCAATTCTCCAAACGTTCAGGACTGGCTAAATTAAAGTCGATTTCGTAATTAAATTCAATCATTTGATGATTTTTCTTGATACTTCTTAAAGTACTCCTGTACTTTCGTCTTGTAATTTTTTTGCAAAGGTAATGATTGTCTGTTTAATATCTCTATCTGGTTATAAAACAACTTTTGTATAAACAGTTCTCTATTCTTAGAAATACGCTCTCTTTCATTGGTTTTTGATTTCCTCTCTTTGTCTTGTCCTTGTTCAAAACTGGCTCTTTCCAATTTTAATAAATTGTATTGCAATTGCTGCATTCTCTCTATGGTTCCGGGATTGAAACCTTTCTCAAGAATTTCATTTTCCAATTGCTCCATGCTCTTAATGATTTTTTGAGCCTCGGGACTGTTGCCACTACCTTCCTTCATGGCATCCTTAAAAGCTTCTCTTAAGGTACTTTGCTCCTGATAAATTTGATACAAATTCTCATCCATTTCTTCGCCAACATCTCCTTCTCCGCTTCCTTCTTTTTTCTGTTCACCCTTTTTATCTCCCTGCTGGTTTTTTCCTTCCTTCATCTTTTCAATAACATTCTGCTGTTTCTGGATGAGATCAGGCAAACTAAATTCTTTTCCACCTTTCTTACCTTTACCAGATGCAGGGTTCTTAGGTTGTTGCATATTGTTCAATATATCACTTAAAAAATCAGCTAAATTATTCACTGAAGTCATCACATACTGTTGATTTGAGACCCCATTATTAAAACGATTGTCAGCAAAATTCGCCAGTGATTGATTGATATTATAATAAGCTTCTGTTAGGTCTGTTTGAATCTTTACCGAAATTTCAGGCAGTCGCATAGACAAAACATATAAACTGTCGTCTATGTGTTCAAAATACGTTTTCAAGTTGTGCTGATTTTTTAATTCCTTACCAAAATCTGGATGTGTTACATCGATTTTAGAAAATTGATCCATTAAATGTTCTTGTTGAAAAGAAAAATTCAATAGGTTTTCTAAAATAATTCTTAACGACTCTTCGTTCGCTTCTTGCATTTCACCCTCCATTTGCATCATGGCGTTTTGAAGCTGTTTACTCAACTCTTTTAATTCTTTTGAGGATTTTTGCTGGCTCTTTTTCTTTTCAATTTTATCCTTTTTCGTGTCCTCAGATTCTTTCAAGGCTTCTTGAATCTTTTGTTGCTGTTCTTTGGTTTCAGGAATAGACATGGGTTCTTTTAAGGCCTTATTGTCTTCTTCTAAGGTGTTCAACTCCTTCTTTATTTCCTCAAACTCTTTGCTAAGACCTTTTTGCTCTTGCATAGAGTCCTTTTCTTTTTTCGTCAACTCATCTTGCTTTTTAGCAAGTTGATCCAATTTCGATGCAATTTGCATGGTTTTTTGCTCTACATAGAAACGCTTAGTAAGCTCTAAAATTCGCTCTAAGCTCCGCTCTTCTTGTTTGTTTTGAGTAGCGAGTTTTTGCACCTTTTTTAGCAGGTCTTCTTTATTTAATTTATTCGCTAGCTTCTTTAACTCTTCCAAAATTTTCTGTTCCTCATCCAATTTCTTCAGCTCTTTAATTCGTTCTTTTAAAGCTTCCTTTTTATCTTGTATGTTTTTAGGGTCATCGGGTTGTTGATCCAAATTTTTTTGCAATTGATCTGCCTGACGCAACATCATTTGTTTGTATTGCTCTTGACGCTTGATAAATTGATCGATCTTCTTTTTATCAGACCAATTAATATCTTTAGTGTTTTGAAGATTTTGTTCTATTTCTTCTAAATTTTTGTTCTGAATTCGTTGTTTTTGTATGGATTTCTCAATATTCTGAATTTGATTTCTTTGAAATTCTAGGGCTTCCTGACCTATTTCTTCCCTCGTTTTCTTGCGAAATGAAAATTCTTTGCTCAGTGTTTTTTTACTTCCATTTACCCCATCATTATCAAAAGCCTGGAAATAGAGACCATAAGGAACTCCTTCTTCCAATTCTAATTCACCAGGAAATTCTTCATAAAAACTAAACTCACTTCCTTTTGGCACCTCCATCTTCTTGGTATATTTAGTGTTTGGGTCGTCCATTTTAAAATATACCAACTCTAGCCTTCTAATTCCATAATCATCAGAGGTTCTTCCTGCAAATTCTAATCCCACCCCTCTCAGACTGTCTGAAACGGCTAAAACCTCAAGTTCTGGATACGCATCCGGCACAACTTTTACGTCAAATTGTAATGTTTCAAAATTAGATAACGCTTCATTAGAAGTGCTAATTTCATAGCTAAGTTGTTTTCGAATCTGTTGTTGAAACTCAAAATCTGAAGCTCCAATTTTATCAAATAGATTCCTCGTTTTTCCAACGGTAAAAGAAACACTATCTGTTTGTTTGGTTTTTGCTTTCCATTTCACCAAAGTGCCTTCTGGTACTGTAAAGTTTCCGGTATTTCGGATTTCCTCGTTTTTCTTGTTCAGATAGCTCGGGTAGGAAAGTGTAATCGTTAAGTTTTGAATGGTAGGTGTTTTAATAACTTCTATTCGGTAGTTTTGAGATCGAATTCCATTGGCCTCAACAAAAAAATCTATTGGCTTGGATACATTGCTAAAATTATATGCAAATTCATTGATTCCTTTATTTTGCATAAAATAACTTTGATCATTAAAAAAAATCTTTGTTTCAGATGGGATTAGCTCTCCTTTTGTAAAAGCTTCAATCACGATCGACTTTCCTTCTATTACTTCTAAGTTATTATTCGATAAAAGAAAGGAAAAAGGCGCTGGAGGTGAATAGGCTGTTCTGTAGTGAACCACTCGGTCTAAGGAGTTTTCAAATATTGTTAAATTGCCCGAAACCCATACTGCTATATAAATAAAAACAGGGATCAATGCATATTTTATATAGCGAAAATTTGTTTTGAAGTTTACAGCATTCGCAAAAGGAATAGGTTGTATTTCTTTCGCTTTTTGCTCAATACTAGCCACTAATAAATCCGAGGTTTCAAGTCGCTCTTTTAGCTGAATCATATTAATTAATTTATCACTAATTTCAGGAAAATGACTTCCAATAATTTTAGAGGACTCCTCTAAACCCAGTCCTTTTTGAAGTCCTATAAGCTTAAAAATTGGCACAAAAATAAAACGAAAGCACAAAAACAACTCTACCCCAAAAAACAGCCAGAACAAAAAGGTTCTTGCTAAGGGGTTCAACCATAAAAAATACTCCACAAAAAGGGTGAAAATAAAATACAAACAGCCTAAAGAAAAGAATAAAATTCCCCCCTTAATGAGCTCGTTCAAATAATACTTTCGTACAAATTGATGAATTTTATTTGCTATGTGTTCGTAGGTTGCCATATATAAAAGTCTAAAATTAATCAATTTAGCTTACAAACTCATTAAGAATCTGTTAAAGCAAGCAGCTAGAATCTTTTTTTTTGCGATAAACTAAAGTATCTTTGCCTTTTATCTTTTGAGAATTTTTATGGAAAACGTTAGAGTACGATTTGCCCCTAGCCCTACTGGGCCACTACATATTGGAGGAGTAAGAACTGCCTTGTTTAATTATCTTTTCGCAAAAAAACACGGAGGAACCTTTGTTTTGCGAATTGAAGACACAGATCAAACACGCTATGTAGCCAATGCGGAACAATACATAAAAGAGGCACTTGATTGGTGTAAAATTCCATATGAAGAAGGTCCTGGAAGAAATGAAAAATTTGGTCCTTATCGCCAATCTGAACGTAATGATATTTATAAAAAATACGCGCAAGATCTCCTTGATACAGGAAAGGCATACTATGCTTTTGACACCGCAGAGCAACTAGACGCACATAGAAAAGACCATGAAGAAAAAGGAAAAACCTTTATTTACAATTGGCACAATAGAGAAAAAGGTCGTCTGGTAAATTCTTTGGTTTTAACCAAAGAAGAAGTCCAATCCAAAATTAGTAATGGAGAGGATTATGTTATTCGGTTTAAATCACCGCAAGACGAAACTCTTATTTTACATGATGAAATTAGAGGGTCAATTAGAATTGACACCAATACTCTTGACGATAAAGTATTGTTTAAATCAGATGGAATGCCAACCTACCATCTCGCTAATATTGTAGATGATCATTTAATGCAAATAAGCCATGTAATTCGAGGTGAAGAGTGGTTGCCGTCTATGCCTTTGCACGTACTTCTGTATGGTGCTTTTGGTTGGGAGGCTCCTAAGTTTGCTCATTTACCTTTAATCTTAAAACCAATAGGTAAAGGGAAATTAAGTAAGCGTGATGGAGATCAATTAGGGTTTCCTGTGTTTCCTTTAGCGTATACAAATGAAACTACCGGAGAAATTTCCAGAGGTTATCGAGAAGATGGTTATTTTGAAGAGGCTTTTATTAATATGTTGGCCCTATTGGGTTGGAATCCGGGTACCGAACAAGAACTCTTTTCTTTAGAAGAGCTTTCAGAAGCTTTTGATTTAAAAAGAGTGAGTAAGTCTGGCGCTAAATTTAGTCCTGAAAAAGCAAGTTGGTTTAACCAACAATACCTTCAAACAAAAGAAAACTCAAAATTAGCTGCTCTTTTTACCCCTATTTTGAAAGAAAAAGGCATCACCAAAGAAGCCGACTTTATAGAAAAAGTGGTTTCGTTAATTAAAGAACGTGCCGTATTCGTGGCAGATTTTTGGGAATTGTCTAATTACTTTTTTGAAGCTCCGATTTCTTATGATGAAAAGGCAATCCAAAAAAACTGGAAGGAAGGTACTGGGGGTTTAATGAAAGAACTTATCGGTATTATTGAAAATACGATGGATTTTAACTCTATAAACGCAGAAACAGCCGTAAAAGAATGGATCACTTCAAAAGAAATTGGATTTGGTAAGGTAATGCAACCGCTGCGCTTAAGTTTGGTTGGGGCATTAAAAGGTCCTCATTTGTTTGATATCATGGAAATGGTTGGAAAGGACGAAACCTTATTAAGAATGCGTAATGCGATTGAAAAAAACAGTTAGATAGAATGTGGAAAGCAATCCTTTTTTGGTTCCTTTTTTTTAGCCTTGCTGTTTTAAACGCACAGGTAATTAATATAGAAAACCTAAGAAAGAGTGTTGATACAGTTGGGTTTTCTGGAACCGCATCTATTGGATTTGAATTCTCAAAAAATGTAAATACAGAGTTGAGTTTTTCCAACACCTTAAGACTTCAATATGCCTGGGGTAAAAATACGTTTTTATTGATCAATGAGTTTGATTTTAAAGAGCTAAACAAAAACAAATACACCAACAAAAGTGTACAACATTTACGCTATAATTATCGACTTTCTAGCAGCATAACTTTAGAAGCGTTTACGCAACTTCAAAAAGATCGAATCTCTTTTATCAATCACCGAGCCTTGTTTGGAGCGGGTCCTCGATTTAAGCTATCAAAAAACCCTAACTATCGTTTTTTTTTAGGAGCCTTAATGATGTATGAATATGAAAATTCTATGGGAGCAACTCAAGACATCATTGATCAAGATTTTAGGGGAAACATTTATCTCTCTTTTGCCTTGTTTCCTTCTAAAAACATACAGATCGTTAACACTACCTATTATCAGCCAAAAATTAAAGGGTTTTCTGATTACAGGGTCTCAAGTGAAACAACCTTGGGGATAACCATCTTAAAAAACATACAACTAACCACCTCGTTTTCTTATCAATTTGATACCGAACCTGTTTTGGGGATTCCTCTTACCCAATACAAGTTAGAAAATGGAATCGCTTTTACATTTTAACATAAATATTTGTAACTTATAAGATCTTTTTAGTCTAATACTATAGTTTATAACCTTAATTTTAAGACATGATAGTAACAACAACACCAAGCATAGAAAATAAAGAAATAAAAGAATATCTCGGTATCGTAACTGGAGAAACCATTATCGGAGCCAATATTATAAAAGATTTTTTTGCCGGCATTAGAGATATTGTTGGGGGAAGATCTGCTTCTTATGAAAAAGTATTAAAAGAGGCTAAAGACATCTCATTATTAGAAATGGAACAAAGAGCTAGGGCTTTAGGAGCCAATGCTATTGTTGGTGTCGATTTAGACTATGAAACTGTAGGAAGTCATGGTGGGATGTTAATGGTGACGGCCTCTGGAACCGCCGTAAAAATTTAAGGAACCTTATTACTAAAAATGGTGTCTTGGTTAAATAAACCTTATTATTTTAATAATTCAACTGCTTACAAATTTTTAGTTTATCTTTGTTTCGGGTTGACAATATTTCTGTTTCTACTCGTTTTTCAACCTTTCCACCTTGAGGAAACTGACCACCCTTCATTGTATTCCTTAGGTTTTGGAATGGTCACCTTTACTGCTTTATTTATTACTCATTTTATATTTCCAAAACTTTTCATTTCTTTTTTTGTTGAAGAATCTTGGGTTATCTGGAAACAGATTGTTTTTGGTAGTATCTATATTCTTTTAATTTCTTTTGGCAATGGTCTGTTTAGAAGTTATTTCTTTTGGGAGTTTGAAGGTGGGTTTTTTGATAGTATATTTATATACCTCTATCAAACTTTTGTTGTAGGGTTTTTCCCTATTGTGTTGTTTGTCCTTTTAGATGAACGCTATACCCGTATCAAACGAAGTAAAAATGCTACATTAATAATGAGTGATTCTATAAAAAAGAATCAACACTTAGAAACTTCTTTTCTTCTTAAATTCTATTCAGAAAATGAAAAAGATTGTTTAGAAATTTTACTGAAGAACCTGCTATATATTACGTCACAAAAAAACTATGTAAGCTTTTTTATATTGGATGAAAAATCGAAACAAGTTAAAGAACAAATACTTCGAGTTTCTCTAAAAAAATAGAAATGAATTTAGAACCTTATAAAGAGTTTGTAAAGTGCCATCGCTCTTATATCGTAAACACCTATCATATGGATGCTTTAAAAGGAAATGCCCGAAATTATTACTTAGAGAGCTCTTTAATTGATTTTGATATCCCTGTTTCTAGGAGTTACCCAGTTAAGAAGTTGAAAAAATTAATCGGCTAAACCTTCCCATTCGTCCCAAAACAATCCATTTTACCACAAAGATAAATACGCATTCTTATAATATTGTAATTTTGTCGTGTACAGTAAATATATATTGGGGGATTTGTAGATATTGTACATTTTTTACATAAAAAAAGCGCCATCTTTTGATAGCGCTTTTTTCATTTTATTTTTTCTTCTTTTCTAAAACTTCCTTATCGTCATCATCCTCTTTAGAGGCTTTTTTAAACTCTTTAATTCCACCTCCTAGGCCTTTCATTAATTCTGGAATCTTTCTTCCTCCAAATAATAATAAAATTGCGATTGCAATTAATGCAATTGACGCTCCGCCTGGCATTGCTAAAATTATATTTAATGCATTCATCTCTTTTTATTTTAAAACAAAGATACAAAAAGGTTTCTATTAATTCTTCTGTTCTATACTTCCTGCTAAAACTTTTTTCGTTTTGAGAACTTCAGGAGTGCCTTTATAAAAAATTGAACCTCCAAAATTAACCTTTGCATCAAGGGTTCCAATAGTATAAACTTCTGCCTTACCACCTAAAGAAGCGCTTACTTTACATACATTTTCATTCTTCAAATCAAAACCATAATAAGCCCCTCCACTATTGGTTTCAATAGTCAAATTAGTGCTGGTCCCAGATAATTTAATAATTCCATCACTAACCGCTTTAATATTTAGGTGTTTGACCGCAACCAACATGTTTATATAGGCTCCCTCTTGGGTTTTTATATACACAGACTGCTGTTGAAAATCTTTAGCTGTTATTATAGAGCCTTCATTGGCATCTATTATCTTAATATCCTTGTTATAGTAAATAACCACTTTTACTTTACTCTTATAAGGAGTTTTAAAAAAAGGAAAGGAAATTTTTAAGGTGTTTTTTGCATTTTTAATTTTAACGTTTTCAGAACGTTCACCAGAAATAACAATTTTTTGCTCTGTAGATTTTACTAATTCTACATCAATACCGCTGTAGATTTTTAACTCTGAAAAATTTTCAAGTTCATTAGAAAAAGCTGTTTGAGAAAAACAGTTTACAGTGATAAATAAAATGAAAAACACACAAGCTCTTTTCATAATTAAGGGGTATTAAAAATAAAAAATCTTAAGCCAAGATACTTTTTTAAATTAGAATAAAATTTTATTCTTCTATTAAATAAAAATCCAAATGTTTTCGCTCTAAGTCTGTGTTTTTAACCTTTACTGTAACTTCATCTCCTAATTGCAACATGTTTTTTGTGGACTGTCCCACGATGGCATATTGTTTTTCATCAAAAATATAATAATCACTCTTTATATCTCTAATTCGAACCATTCCTTCACACTTGTTTTCGGAAATTTCAACATAGATACCCCATTCTGTTACCCCAGAAATTACTCCTAAAAACTCCTTATCTTGATGATCTTGCATATACTTTATTTGCATATACTTTATAGATGATCTTTCTGCTTTCGCAGCTGTTTCCTCCATTTGAGAAGAGTGTTTACATTTTTCTTCATATAAATCTGGTTTCGGAGATTTTCCGCCATCCAAATAATACTGAAGTAATCTATGTGTCATTACATCAGGATAACGTCTAATAGGCGAGGTAAAATGGCTATAGTAATCAAAAGCTAAACCATAGTGACCTATATTTTGTGTAGTATATACTGCTTTACTCATTGTTCGAATAGCAAGCGTTTCTACCATATTTGACTCTGCCTTACCGTGAACTACTTTTAATAAAGCATTTAAAGACTGTGAAGTACTTTCTTTGGTTTCTATATTTAAAGCATAACCAAATTTATGAACGATCCCTTGTAAAGCCATTAACTTATCTACATTTGGCTCATCATGCACTCTATAAACAAAGGTTTTATTACTAGGTCTACCTTTATCCATTCCTATAAATTCTGCTACTTTTCTATTCGCAAGTAACATAAATTCTTCAATTAATTTATTTGCATCTTTCGCTTCCTTAAAATAAACACCTGTAGGGTTAAATGCTTCATCTAAATTAAATTTAACCTCTACTCTATCAAATGAAATTGCACCAGATTTCATTCGTTTATCTCTAAGAATCTTTGCAAGTTTATCTAAAATTAAAGTAGCCTCAACAATATCTGCAGAAACTTCATAACTAGTGTCAATTATAGAAATATCTTCTGGCATCATAAAAGGTGCTATCGAATCTGTTAATTGGCAATTTTCTATAATTGCTTGGGCTTCTTCATAAGCAAATCGTTGGTCAGAATAAGTTACGGTTCTTCCAAACCACTGATTGATGAGTTGGGCTTTTTCATTGATTTCAAAAACCGCAGAAAACGTTAATTTTTCTTCATTCGGTCTTAAGGAACAAACTCCATTAGATAACATTTCTGGCAACATAGGAACCACTCTATCTACTAAATATACAGAAGTAGCTCTATCATAAGCTTCATCATCTAAAGCTGTTTTTGGTTGGAGATAATGTGAAACATCAGCAATATGAATTCCTATTTCATAATGACCATTTTCTAATTTTTTAAACGATAAGGCATCATCAAAATCCTTCGCATCTTTTGGATCAATTGTAAAAGTAAGATCTGCACGCATATCTCTTCTTTTTGCAATTTCTTCTTTGGTAATTTCTATAGGTAAGTCTTCTGCCTCATCTTCTATTTCTTTTGAAAATTCATAAGGTAAACCATACTCTAGTAAAATAGAATGAATTTCTGTATTATGTTCACCTGGTTTCCCTAATACTTGGGTAATTTTTCCAAAAGGATTTTTAGAATTATCTGGCCAATCTGTTAAACTCGCAACTACCTTATCTCCATCTTCTGCTCCATTGAGTTTATTTTGAGAAATAAAAATATCAGCATACATTTTATTGTTATCAGGAACTACAAAACCAAAGTTTTTATTCCGTTGTAACACACCAACAAATTCAGTTTTTGCTCTTTCTATTACCTCGACAACATCAGCCTCTAACTTTTTACTTCCTCGTTTATTATAAGTATATACTTTTACAGTATCCTGATGCAATCCTTTATTTAAGTTGATTGAAGGAATAAAAATATCATCATCAAAATCCTCACATATAAAATACCCATTTCCATTAGAAGTTAAATCTAAAGTTCCTATATGATATTTTCGATCTTCATTGATTTGATACTTTCCTCTATCTATTTCTTTAATTTTTTTTGTTGCTGTTAACTCTGCTAATTTTTTTAAGATCTGGGTTTTTCCATCGGTATCTGAAATACCAATTTTTGCAGCAATTTGTTTGTAATTATAGGATTGATTAGCATCCTCATTTAATATTTTAAATATATTTCTAGTTAAATCTTTAATGATTTTACTCTTTTTTTTATAAATTTTCTTGTTTTTCGACATCTGTCTTTTTGTAAAGTATTTAGTAGCAAATTACAAATAATTAGTGGTATTTAAGATTAAATAATCGTTATAAACACAGCTTTCTGTTTTGCTAATTTATTTTAATATTCTAAGTCGTTTCTATTTTTTAAAGGGTATCTTATCTTATAAGATGATGATGTAACATACAGTTAAAACCAATAGTGTATTAAAAATCAGATAAAATCTAATTATTCTTTTTAATTAGGAAATTGAAGAACAATACATCACGAAGTAAACGAAGTGATAATGCAAAGATAGGTAAATTCTTATAACTAGTGTTTTATTATATCAAATTACAACGTTGCACTGTTTAAAAAACAATAGCTAAAACCTTAAAAGTTAATTATTTATTTAAAAAAAATATAACGATTCTGTAATTATTTCGTCTTTATTATAAGAAACCATTACATGAAAGCAGTTAATAAAATAATCGGATTTTTTCTTTTGATATTCTTCGCAGGAATATTAATATCTGTGCTTTCAATTCAATCCACTTTTAAAAAGCCTCAAAAAGAAACTGTTCGAGTTTTTGATGCTACCGAATTATTACTTCTAAATAAGACTGTTTAATTTTTTAAATTTCACTTATCAACATACTATACTATTATTATAATAAGATTTAAAAAAATTTAAAAAGAAATATTGTTTATGATATACTGTTCATAGACCCCATAATTTTTAAAGTTAAAATTTTGATAGATCACTTATTAAAATCAATAAACATTTTATAAGACAGATAAACAGTTTAAAATCAATTCATTTTTATAGTTATAAACAATTATTATAAACAGCTTTTAAACTGTTTTTATGGATATTTTAAAAATTTTACAATGTAAATAAATGGTAAATTTTATGTTGATAAATTGAAATCAAAATATGATAAATAAAGTTGGATATTTAAAAAAGGTTCTTCTATTGTAATAAATATTTAAAGAATCAAATTTATTTTTAAAAATATACCAATAGTTCTTAACAATTAATTAATTCACTTAAACCGTTAATTAGTAGCTTTTTATTAAAAAATAAAAAAAAGGTATTGTTAAAAACTCTTGATAAGGAGCAATATGTTTATTTTTGTAGAGACAAACACAACAAAAACAAGTTATTATGACTATTGCCATCGGAAATGATCATGCAGCAACTGATTATAAAATTGAAATAATAAAACAATTAGAAGCTCAAGGACATACGGTTATTAATTTTGGGACAAACACAAATGATAGTATGGATTATCCAGATGCTATTCACCCAACAGCAGAAGCTGTAGAGAGCGGTAAAGCAGAATTTGGTATCATATTATGTGGAAGTGGAAATGGCGCTCAAATGACCGCTAACAAGCACCAAGGTATTCGAGCAGCCCTTTGTTGGAACAATGAATTAGTGGCTTTAACACGTCAACATAATAATGCTAATATATTAGCTATTCCAGCACGATTTGTTTCCTTGCAACAAGCTTTAGGTTTTGTTACTATCTTTTTAACGACTCCTTTTGATGGTGGAAGACACGCTACTCGGGTTGATAAAATTTCTTGCGCTTAGAAGATGGAATTTTTTATTAAAAACTTTCAAGATCTCACGGTTCATGAGTTGTACGAAATACTTCAATTACGTTCAGAAATTTTTGTAGTAGAACAAAATTGTGTGTATCAAGATCTTGATTTTAAAGATCAAAAAGCACTACATGTTTTTGCTAAAAAAAACAATAAAATTATGGCCTATACTCGGATTTTTAAACCAGGTGATTATTTTAAAGAATCAAGTATTGGTAGGGTAGTGGTGAATCAAGCGCAACGAAAATTTGGTTATGGTCATGATTTAATGAAATTTTCAATTGATTGTATTCAACAACAATTTAATACCTCTAAAATTACCATATCTGCTCAGGTATATTTAACCGAGTTTTATCAATCACATGGTTTTAACCAGGTGGGCGAAATGTATTTAGAAGATGGAATTCCTCATATAGAAATGCTGAGACTTTAATATTTTCCAAAAAAGGAAGTGATATCAAAAAACACGCGCAGTTCTTTATTGGTGTCTAGTAGTTTTATTTTTAACACATCAAAAGGTTTTTTCTTGTTGTATTGAAGAGATTGGCTTAGTAAAATCCAGTCAGTTTGCATTTTACCATAAACTTTCTCTAAATATTCATACTCACTAGCAATTCCATCTCGTGAATTTTGAGCAATAATTACTTTTGATTTTTCAAAACTATGACCATCACCTCCCTTTATTATTAAATTGTTGCTAAAGGTATATTCACTTTGAAGTGATT
>CBFHUV010000004.1:0-42616 GCA_965659055.1 Polaribacter sp. | reverse complement strand
TTCCGCTTCGATGCAGAAACATTGGTATCAAAAGTGGTATAATCTCCTATTAAAAAAAAGAATAACAACTTATGCTTATATACCTTTTGGAGCTTCAACACCTCATCAAAGGTATTGTACTGATCTTTTTTAATATTTGTAAGTACCGCAAAACGATTCCAAACATTCCGCAATCTAAAACTAAAAAAATCTCTTAAAAAACCACCTGTAGTTCTAACCAAACTTTTGTGCTTATAAGCAAAAGCATTGTCTACATCCATCGTCGAAATAAATCGATACTTCCTCGTTTTATAAGGAAACTCAGGGAATTTTTCTTTTAATTTCTCCAAAAACTTTAAAGCCCAAATATCAACTACCGGCTTCTCCAAAAAACCATTTTGAAAAGCAAAGCTTTGAGTGGCTGTAAAGCGTTCATGCTCATCTCTTACTTGCGGTAAATATTCTTCATAACGACTAATCAGATAAAAAGTTGCAGCAAAAATATCAAAGGGTAGCGCTGACTTAGATCCGGTATTGAAAAAACAAGGAATATCATCCCAGGAGAAAACAGTAATGTCAATATCATTCACACCTTGTTCAAAAAGTAAATCATTACTTCGAATAAAAAACTCACTACCTAAAGGAGCTTTTGTATAGGTCATTTTTAACCCATTATGAGCAATAAACTCTTCTATTACCGTTGTAAAGCTAACTGGAATCTGTAAAATTCGACTAAAGACATGTTTAAAAACATAACGTAATCTTGGTGTAACTTTATGGGTATATACGAGTATCAATTGGGCTTAGCTTTTTTTAGAACAGGTTAATTTATAACAACGCTTGGTCTGCAAAGCTAAAATAATCTTTTTGTGTGATAATTAAGTGATCAAGTAGTTTTATCTCTAATAAGGCACCGGATTCTTTAATTTTTTTAGTCAATTGAAGATCAGAATTGCTAGGCTTTAATTTTCCAGAGGGATGATTGTGAGCGACAATAACTGCAACAGCCGATATTTCAATAGCTTTTTTAAACAAAAGCCGCACATCTACTAATGTTGCGGTGATTCCTCCTTTACTGAGTTGTTCCTTTGCTTCCACCCTATTTGAATTGTTCAGATATAATACCCAAAATTCTTCGTGTTGCAAATCATTTAATGAAGGATGAAGGATGTTAAAAACATCCAAACTACTTTTAATTACAGGCTTTACTTGCTGCCGTTCAAAATGTCTTCTTCTTCCAAACTCCAAGGCCGTAACGATACTAATGGCCTTTACAGCTCCAATTCCTTTAAAATTTGTAAGCTGAGGAATGGACAGTTTTGAGAGTTCGCTGATATTGTTATTTACGGACCCCAAAATACGTTTGCTAAGCGCTAGTGCAGTTTCATCTCTACTTCCAGATCCAATAACGATGGCCAAAAGTTCTGCATCGGTTAAAATTGACTTCCCTTTTGCCAATAGTTTTTCTCTTGGCCGATCGTCTAAAGACCATGCCTTAATTGGTATTGTATTCATTTTCAATGCTTTTTTTATTTAAAGATACACATATTCAAACATTCAATCCTTAAAATTTGAATGGTTTTTTTGCAGATACAGTTTCAGAGTAATACCTTTGCGCTCTATATTTCATTCGAAACATATATGAAAATTATAATAGCTGGAGCCGGTGATGTCGGCTTTCATTTAGCTAAGTTGTTGTCCTACGAATCACAAGACACTTATATAGTTGATTTTGATGGCGATAAATTAAACTATATCAACAACCATCTCGATGTATTTACCAAAAAAGGTGATGCAACTTCCATCTCCTTATTAAAGGAAATTGGAATCGGTTCAGCAGACCTATTACTAGCGGTAACGGAGTCACAAAATACCAATTTTACAATTTCAGTTATTGGAAAAGCTTTGGGGGTTAAGAAGACCATTGCAAGAATCGACAATCCAGAGTTTTTAAAAAATGATGAAATTGATTTTAAAAAATTTGGAATCGATTTTATGATTTCTCCTCAAGAGTTGGCAGCGAATGAAATAAAAATGCTACTCAACCAATCTTGTTTTAACGATACGGTTCAATTTGAAAGCGGATTGTTTAACGTTATGGGAACTTTATTAACCTATAAGTCACCTATTGTAGATCTAACAGTTAAAGAAGCGAAGGATAAATTTCCAAGTATTGATTTTATAACCATTGCCATTAAAAGAGAAGGCAATACGCAGACCATTATTCCTAGAGGAGAAACCGTCTATCGTATGAACGACCAGGTTTATTTTTCTACACCTAAAGAAAGCATCCAAAAATTGCATGCCTTAATTGGTCAAGAGCAAATGGATATTAAAAACGTAATGATTTTAGGAGGCAGCAGCATTGGTTATAAAACTGCTAAAAAACTTTGTAGTGAAAATTTTAAGGTAAAACTTATTGAAAAAGACAAGGACAGGGCGTTGCAACTAGCAGACGAATTAAATAATGTACTTGTGATCAATGGTGATGGTAGAGAATTGGAATTACTAGAAGAAGAGAGCATTCGAGAAATGGATGCTTTTATCGCGGTAACCGGAGATTCTGAAACAAATATTATGTCTTGTTTGGTTGCAAAATCTAAAGGAATCAAGAAGACCATTGCCTTAGTAGAGAATATTGATTATATCAACATTTCTCAAACTATTGGTATTGATACTCTAATTAATAAAAAACTATTAGCAGCGAGCAGTATTTTTAGACATATTCGAAAAGGTGAGATTTTAGCCCTTGCCAACTTACATAATATTGATGCGGAAGTTCTAGAATTTGAAGTTCATGAAAATGCCAAAGTAACCAGAAAACCGATCCGAGAATTAAAATTTCCAAGAGAGGCTGTTTTTGGAGGAGTCATTAGAAATGGAAAGGCTTTGATGTCCTTTGGTCAATTTCAAATTGAGAGCGGTGATAAGGTGATTGTGTTTTGTTTGCCTGAGGCTATTTCATTGGTAGAAGAGATGTTTAAACCTCATTAGATGCACAATCTTAACCTGAAAATTATTTATCGATTTCTTGGGCTAACTGCCATGCTCAATGGGATTTTTATGCTCATCGCTGTTCCTTTTAGCTTGTATCATGAAGAAGAAGCTTTTAAAGGGATTTTAACAGGTGGGTTAGTTACCATAAGTATTGGTTTAGTATTGTACTTCTTTAACAAACCAAACTCAACAAACATTCAAAAAAAGGAAGGGTATTTAATCGTCACCTTAGGTTGGCTTATCCTTTCATTTACAGGCATGTTACCCTATATTTTTTCGGGAACCATACCGGACATTTCAAATGCTTTTTTTGAAACCATTTCTGGGTATTCTACGACGGGTTCATCGATACTTACGGATATTGAATCCATGCCAAAAGGTATTTTATTTTGGAGAAGTGCAACCCATTGGATTGGTGGTATGGGGATTATCGTTTTAACAATTGCTATTTTACCGTTATTAGGTCTTGGAGGGATGCAGCTGTTTATGGCGGAAGCTCCTGGTCCTTCTACAGATAAATTACACCCTAGAATTTCTGACACGGCCAAAAGACTTTGGTTAATATATGTGGTTTTAACGCTTAGTGAATTCTTTTTACTAAAACTAGCGGGAATGACTTGGTTTGATGCAATCAATCATGCAATGGCAACTATGAGTACCGGTGGATTTTCTACTAAAAATGCCAGTGTGGCTCATTATAATGCCATGCCCATGGTGCAATACATCATCATCTTTTTTATGTTTGTTGCAGGAACCAACTTTGTCTTGTCCTATTTTGCCTTAAAGGGCAAGTTTCAAAAAATATTTAAAAGTGAAGAATTTAAATATTACTTCCTAGGAGTATTGGGCTTGACAATTGTTATTGCAGTTATTATTTTGTTTTTTCAAAATCCTGATTTACAAACAAGCATAGAACATCCGATGGTTTATGGAAAGGTAGAAAGTGCTTTTAGACACGCTGCCTTTCAAGTAATCTCTGTGATCACAACCACGGGGTTTGTCAGTGCTGATTTTACCATGTGGAGTTTCTTTGCCACAGCCATTTTCTTCTCTTTATTTTTTGTTGGAGGATCTGCTGGTTCTACGAGTGGCGGGGTTAAAATAGTTCGACATATTATTATGCTTAAAAGTAGCTTTTTAGAATTTAAAAAAGCCTTGCATCCAAATGCAATCATTCCGATTCGCTACGACAACAAACCCGTGAATCAGACCATTGTCTTCAATATCATTTCCTTTTTTATTATCTATATGCTCATCTTTGTCTTATCATCAACTGTTTTAACTTTGATGGGCTTAGACTTTGTCTCAGCGCTAGGTGCAGCAGGTTCTTCATTAGGAAACATAGGCCCAGCCTTAGGCTCTGTTAGTCCTGTTGACAATTATGCACATCTTTCGAATTCAGCCAAATGGTTTTGTTCCTTTTTAATGTTAATTGGCCGACTGGAGTTGTTTACTGTGCTTATTTTATTTTCTCCTTTTTTCTGGAGAAATAACTAAATTTTTACCTTTTATTTTATTTTTTATAACTTTATCATTCATAATGCTATGAAAAATGAAAAACCTTTACTTTGTAAAGGAGTTAGTCAGACTAATTCCTTTACTAGCCGCGCTATGCGGTTATTCGCAATCCAAAGGCGACCTCGCCTTTACAGCCATCAATGCAGATGGTAATGATGATTTTGCTATTGTACTTCTCAACACGATCCCTGCAAACACTGTAGTTTATTTTACAGATGCTAGTTGGGACAACGCTACGACTAGCTTTGTTGAAAGTGGAAACGATGGCTATTTACAATGGGATTCAGGGAATGAAGAATTGCCCCCTGGAACTGTGATAAGTTTTAATGACATTAACAATTCTAGTCTCACAAGTTTCGGTGTATCTTTAGGTTCTATCGTCACTAGCAATGCTATTTCTTTGGTGGCTACCGGAGAAACTTTATTAGCTTACCTAGGAACCAATAAAGACAATCCGACTACTTTTTTAACAGGGATCAAAAACGCCAGTTTAGTTACCAATGAGCTTTTGGGTACCGGTCTTACAGCCGGGGTCGATTTTTTAGAACTAAACCCATTTACCAGTCCTGATGGAGGGGAATATACTGGCTCTAGAACGAATCAATCCAACTATGCCGATTACCTGTCTCTACTAACAGACAAGTCCAATTGGACCATCAACAATAGCAATGGAGAACTGTTTTTAGACTTTTCTAAGGAAGCTTTTTGTCTAATAGGCTCTGCAAGTACTTGGACAGGAAACACCAGTTCAGTTTGGGAATTAGCAGACAATTGGAGCAATGGAATTCCAAATTTAAACTCTGAAGTGAGCATTTCTAAAGTATCAAATTTACCAGTAGTAACATCCAACGCTTTCGCAGGAAACATTATTCTAAATTCAGGAGCCAGTATTAGTATTGATGGATCCTTAAAAACAAAGGGGCTCCTCACTGCAAAATCCGGGAGTTCTGTGCTGGTGTTGGGCACCTTAAATAGCTCTTTAAACTATATTCGAGAACTTGAATCTACCAACTGGTATTTAATTGCAAGCCCTTTAAAAAATCAAAAATTAGAAGATTTCATTCATAAAAATTCTTTTAGTTCTGGCACGAGTACCAATATTGGTTTAGCTCCTTATATCAATGAAGATGCTAGCTGGAATTATCAAAACCTAAATTCAAACGGGACCTTAGATTTTGGAAAAGGGTATTCAGTTAAATTGAACGATTCTGGATCTTTAACTTTTTCGGGAGAATTTCAAAACACCGATGTGTCTATTCCATTAACCGTTGGGACCGCAAATGGGTTTAATCTTATTGGTAATCCTTACTCCTCTTTTCTGCCTGCCAATAGCAGCGCAAACGGATCTCTTAATATACTTAGTGTAAATGCTGATCAATTGAGCGAACAAACCTTGTGGTTTTGGGATCAAAAAAACAATGGATATACAGCGGTTAACCAGGCTTCAGAAGGTAAATACATTTCTCCAACCCAGGGCTTTTTTGTTAAAAGCAAAACTGAGGGAGGTCTCTTTAGCTTTACCAAAGCCATGCAAAGTCATCAATTTACAGAATTGTTTTTAAAAAATGACTCAGATAGAGCTGCGGTATTTTTAAGTGTTACGAATGGAGATACTTCTAAAACAACAGCGTTCTATTTTCTGGACGGTGCAACTACCGATTTTGACAATGGCTATGATAGCTCTTCCTTCAAAGGGACTGAATCTTCATTTGAGCTAACTTCTAGATTGATGAGGCATCCAGAAGGTACGGATCTATCCATACAAACCTTGCCAAAAGATACCGATGCCAATTTAGTGATTCCAATTGGACTAAAGTCTGGGGCTGCAACCCTAACCTTTACGGGAAGCTCAAAAAACCTACCTGAAGATATTTCTGTCTATTTGGAAGACCGAGAACTAGCGGTTTTTTACAAATTAGAAAACACTAGTCCTGGTTATACCATTACCACGGACACTGCAATTACAGGTGCGGGTCGTTTTTTTCTACATACCAAAAACAATTCTGTTCTAAGCACAAGTTCCTATACAGCCGAGTCATTTTCTATGTATCTAAAAGACAAAAGCACCTTGGTCATTGAGGGTCTATCACAGGATCCTGCTTTAGTAGAATTATCCAACATTCTAGGAGCAACAATCTTAAAAAAGCAATTCCGAGCTGCTTACAAAATACAAATCCAATTGCCTTTGTCAGTTCATAAAGGATTGTATTTAGTAAGTATAAAGGTTGGCCTGCATACCTACACAAAAAAAATCTATATAAACCGATAAAAAGTAACGCTATGAAAACGAATACTTCAAAAAAATCAGAAAACATCGACAGAAAGGAAGCCATTAAAAAAATTGGAGACTATGGTAAATACGCTGCCTTAACTGCCATAGGCACCTATCTGTTTTTAAATCCAAAAAAGGCACAGGCAGCTAGTCCAAGTGCTCCAGGTGAGCATTTTTAATTCAAATCTTATTAAAGATGTTTTATCTAAAAAAGTGGAAAAACAAAACAATTGTTTGGTTTGAAGCAAGCAATTCTTATGTGGTTTTTGATCATTTTATTACCGAGCTGATTCAGAAACTGCATAAGAATATACCCCTGTTTGAAATTGTAAAAGAATGTAGATTCTTGCTGAAGGTTCCTCAAAGAACAGCTGTTCAATTTGTTTTGGATTTAAAAAAACTTCTTCATCAACAAACAAAGAAAACGGAAGCATGTTTTAGCATTGACGATGATAATCCCAAAGTACTAAATGTATACTATTCAAAAAAATACTATCAGTTTCACAATATAGGAATCTCTATTCTATTTGAAACTGAGCTCTTAGAGTTGTTAATTCATCCGAAATTCAAACATTTAGAAAGAGAACGCAAGATCAAAGCAGAGTTCTTTTATCAACTGTACTTTGAAAATGACATGCTTGTTTTTAGCAAGGGTCGCAGTGTTGTTGGTTCTTGGCCAAAGGATGAAAAACATTTTCTTCAAGGAAAAGTATCCATGCAGCTTCTTGTTGATATGTATAAAAAACCTGAAGATGAATGGATGGGCATTTTTCATGCTTCTGCCGTTGAGAATGGAAAAGAAAGCATATTGCTCCTCGGAGATTCAGGCAATGGTAAAAGCACAGCACTAGCCTTGCTGCATGCCTCTGGTTACAACTGTCTTGCTGATGATTTTGTGCCAGTTGATCAGGAGAAAAATGTATTTCTCTTTCCAGCTGCGATCTCTGTAAAAAAAGAAAGTTTACAAACTTTAGCCCCTTTCTATCCCGAACTAAAAATATCTAATGAATATCAAGCGGACTCTAAAATCTTTCGGTATTTAGCTCCAAAGTTTTTAAACTACCAGCAAAAATTTACCTGTAAGGCTTTGGTATTTATAAAGTATGATGCAAAAACTGACTTTAAGATGAGCTCAATTTCTAGGATTGAAGCCTTTCAACAATTGGTTCCAGACTCATGGATTCTACCACAAACTAAAAATGTAGCTAATTTTCTAGATTGGTTTTTAGAAATGCCCAGTTACCAACTCCACTATTCTAATACTACTAAAATGATTGATCATATCGCTAAACTATTTAATGATGAATTATAAAGAAAGCTTATTTTTTATAGGAAAGTGTCTCACGATTTCTCATGAGAAGGCCAACAAAACTCTTGTTGAAAAAGAACTAGCATCTGGTCTTGTTGACTGGGACTTGGTAACAAAAGTGAGCACTGCTCATTATGTATTCCCGGCCTTATATTGCAATCTTAAACGAGCCAATTTTTTGATGTATTTACCCCGAGATTTGGTAGAATATATGATTTATATTTCTGACCTAAATCGCAATAGAAATCTGCAAATAATTGAGCAAGCAAAAGAAATTAACGAATTATTATTAGCAAACAACATTAGACCAATTTTCCTAAAAGGAACTGGTAATTTACTAGAAGGCTTGTACCAAGACCCTGCAGAGCGAATGGTGGGAGACATTGATTTTCTGGTCTCTTTAGAAAACTATTCAAGAACCATTGATATTCTTAAACGTGCTAATTATGTAGAATTGTCAAAATCAAATCCTCATACATTTGATTTCCGTCATTATCCAAGACTCATTCATGAAAATTATATTGCCGCTGTAGAAATACATAAAGATGTAATCATCAATAAATTCAAATGCGAATTTCCTTATGAGAATCTAAAAAATAACCGAATACAAACTGCAGAAAATTGTTTTGTTTTAAGTTATAGTCATCAGCTTTTATTAAGCGTTTCTGCTTTTCAGATAAATGATAATGGACAGAAATTAAATACGCTTGCCCTGCGAAATGCTTATGATGCTTTTCTTTTATCACTAAAAACAAATGGGATACAATCACTGACTAAAGCATCAAAAATTTACAAGCCTATAACCCAATTTTTAGATCTTTCAAGAGAGGTTTTAAATTATCAGAAAAGTCTAAACCTCTCAACAAAATATATAGATACGGCGTTTAAAAAGAGATTTTATAAATTGATTACAGACCCTATAGCAAATTCAAAGCATCAGCAAAAAATATACAGAAAACTTATATTGAAATTAGTTTATCCTATACTGCTAAAATCTATTTATCAAAGAGAAACTAGAAATTGGCTAATCTCAAAACTGTCAAATAACGAATGGAGAAAACAAAAATTAGCTCAGTTAGGTATTAGATTAAGGATTTAACAGCTTCAAAGTCCAAACCTCCGTAATTCCCAGAACTCATTAAGAGTAAGGCCGAATTCATTAAGTCTTGCGAAAACAAGAACTCTTTAAACTCCTGCGGATTGGTGTAAATAATTAAATCATCCCGTTTAAAGGCGTCGGCGATCTGCTTCATAGAAACTTCATCTAGTTGTTTAATTTTTACAGCATCTGGAGAATAGAAGACGACTGCAACATCAGCAGCATCCAGTGCTCCAACATATTCCTCTAAAAAAGTCGCATTCAAACTAGAATAGGTATGCAGTTCTAAACAGGCAATTAATGTGCGGTTTTCGTATTGATTTTTCACCGCTGCAGTGGTTGCTGCCACCTTACTCGGACTATGCGCAAAATCTTTAAAAATAACACTTGAATTGGTTTCTGCGATTTTCTCTAGACGTTTGCTAGCTCCTTTGAAACTAGCAATAGCTTCATAAAAATCATCTTCATCAACTCCCATATGCTGACAAATCCATTTGGCGCCAGCCAAATTTTGTAAATTGTGATTCCCGAAAATTTCCAAAGGCAAATCACCTTCTGGAGTCTCTAAATAAGTAATTCCGTTTTCTACACGATGAGGTGGTGTGCTATATGGATACTTTTTAATATGGTTTTCTGATAATTCAACAACTTCCTTAACAATAAGGTCCTCCTCATTATAGACCATAATCCCTCCATTAGTTAAGGAATCTGTAAAAATTCTAAACTGTTCCACGTAATTTTCAAAGCTTGGAAATACATTGATATGATCCCAAGCAATACCACTTAATAGAGCAATATTAGGCTTATACAAATGGAATTTAGGCCGTCTATCTATCGGAGAACTCAAGTACTCATCTCCTTCTAATAACACAAATTCATTTTCTTGAGTAAGATGCACCATCGTTTCAAAACCCTCTAACTGGGCTCCAACCATAAAATCTACTTCTTTGTCATGATAATTTAGAACATGTAAAATCATGGAAGTAATGGTCGTTTTTCCATGAGACCCTCCAATGACTACTCTTGTTTTATCTTTGGATTGCTCATATAAAAACTCTGGATATGAATAAATTTTAAGCCCCAATTCTTGGGCTTTTAGCAATTCTGAATTATTGGGTTTTGCATGCATTCCTAAAATTACTACATCAATGGCATTCGTTATTTTTTCTGGAAACCATCCCATTTGCTTTGGCAATAAATTGTATTTCTGTAACCGAGAATTTGAAGGCTCGTGAATGGCGTCATCACTCCCAGTTATCTGATATCCTTTTTTAAACAAAGCAATGGCAAGATTGTGCATGGCACTCCCCCCGATTGCTATAAAATGTATTTTAAACATAGTACCCTTCATTTTTTTGTAAAAATACAAAACCTATAAATCTTTTGCCCTACAAAGCATCCTTAACTTCATAAAAAACAAGAGCCATTTAAATAAGTGTACCTTTGAGGCTCATTAAACAGTATAAATTTAAACAAGATTATGAAAACAACATTTTTAATTATCGGTTTATTATTTGCCGCAACTTTTACTTCCAATGCGCAAGAAATTTCACAAAACGCAATTGGAGTTCGATTAGGTAGCAACAATGGGTTTGGAGGAGAGATTTCTTATCAAAGAAAAATGGGAGATACCAACAGGCTTGAAATAGATTTAGGCTTAAGAAATAGTGAAAATTCTGACTCATTTAAAGTTACTGGAATTTATCAATGGGTATGGAGCTTAGAAAATAGATTTAACTGGTATGCAGGAGCTGGAGCAGGAATTGGAAGTATCAAAGCAGCCGGAGTTTCAGAAACTTTTATATTTGCTACCGGTGATATTGGAATCGAATATAATTTTGATGCACCTATTTTATTATCTTTAGATTACCGACCTGAATTTGGGTTTAACGATTCTTATAAAGGATTAAATTCTGATATCGCCTTAAGTGTGCGCTACCAGTTTTAATTGAAATTAAGTAAAAAAACCGCTACAAATTGTAGCGGTTTTTTTTTATCAATTTTTATAAACGTCAGCCTTGCTATTTCGGAGGAAATTTAGAAAGAATTTTTCCAATACTCTTTTCTAAATACAACACCCTTTGATCTGGTGTATACTGCTCTTTTATGTTCGAACTTGAAACTCCTTGCCAAATTAGTTGATCCGTTTTATGATCTATAATGTCCAAGGTAAACCTCTCCAGTACCTTTTTAGAACCTACATCGATTCCAATCCCAATATTCGCCCCTCTATTTCCAAATCCAACAGAAACTTGTTCTTTAGGTGCTGTTTCTTCTCTTTTTCCGCTAAAGTTGATGTAAAAATCAGGAGTTTCGGCCTTTTTAAAACCTAATACTTCCATTTGCTTTTCAATAATACTTAAACTTCTATTGACATCTAGATTGTTAAAACCTGCACCTACATCTTCAAAAAATGAATAGGTTTTGTATTTGCTAAATTCTATTTTACTATCATAATCATACACCACTTTTGGTGTTGAACATGACAAAAATAAAAGGAAATAAATGAAGCGTCTCGTTTTCATTAGTTTCTCTTTGGTTCTTCTATGACAACTCGTGTAGGAGTGTCAGTACCATTGATAATAGTTTCTGTACCCAAAGCAATCGCTCTAATAGTTTCTGTAATTACATTCATGTCTAAGGTGCTTGCTTCATCACTAGCCTTATGATAGTGAATATCTGTTGGAAGCGGAACCGTAGAAAAGGTGTGAGAAGGAATTCCTAGTCTAGCCAAAGAAGCATTATCAGATCTAAAGAACAAACGTTGTTTTGTATAAGGGTCTGGATGCAAAGTATAGCCTGTTCCTTCTAAATTCTTTTGAATAATTTTTCCGAAATCAGAACGTTCAAAACCTGTTAACCAAGCTGTTTTTGGTCCAAATTCAGAGTCTTTCCCAATCATTTCAATATTGATTCCAGCAACATACTTACTGGCATCAACCCCTTTTCCAAAGTAGGTAGATCCCAAAAGACCCTTTTCCTCACCAGTAAAAGCTACAAAAACAATGGTTCTTTCATTATTTCCTTTTTTAGCAAAGTATTCTGCCAAAGCCAATACTGCCGTTGTTCCAGAAGCATCATCATCTGCACCATTATAAATACTATCTAATTGACCTTCTTTTTTACGAATCCCAAGATGATCATAGTGTCCCGAGACCACTACATATTCGTCCTTTTTACTTTTACCTTCTAAAACACCAATCACATTAAAAGCTTTCATGTTTCTAGCTACAAAGTTTTGACGATATGTGCTTAAGGTATCAAACCTCTTCAATCCAATACGTTTGAACTCACCCTCTATATAGGTTGCTGCTCTATCAATACCTCTAGTGCCAGTTTCTCGGCCTTCCATTTCATCGGATGCTAAGGTGTATAAATGTTTTTTAACTGTAGCTACCTCTATACTATTAGGAGTAATGGTTGCATTTTTACAAGAAAATGCCATAAATGCTACAAAAATAAGTAAGCTTGTTTTTTTCATTGAGTTTGATTTTAAAGGCTAAATATAGGGATTCATAAACAATTTATATTTTGTATTTTTGTTAAAAATTTATACTGATGAATCTATCGCTAATTCCTAATATCAACCTTTACAATTCAAATAACTTTTTTTTACTAGCCGGACCTTGCTCTATTGAGGGTGAAGAGATGGCCTTAAGAATTGCCGAAAAGGTAGTTACTGTAACAGATAAATTAGAAATCCCTTATATTTTTAAAGGGAGTTTTAAAAAAGCCAATAGAAGTCGAGTAGATAGCTTTACAGGAATTGGAGATGAAAAAGCTTTGAAAATTTTAAGAAAGGTATCTGAAACTTTTAATATTCCTACAGTAACTGATATCCATGAAATATCTGATGCTGAAATGGCCGCTGCGTATGTCGATGTATTACAAATTCCAGCGTTCTTGGTTCGTCAAACAGACTTGGTTGTGGCAGCTGCAAAAACTGGGAAAGTTGTTAATTTAAAGAAAGGTCAATTTATGAGCCCTTCTTCTATGAAACACGCTGTTACTAAAGTAACTGATTCTGGAAACAATCAAGTGATGATTACTGATAGAGGAACCATGTTTGGATACCAAGATATGATAGTAGATTTTAGAGGGATTCCAGAAATGAGAGGGTATGCACCAACGGTATTAGATATTACGCATTCTTTGCAACAACCAAATCAAACTTCAGGTGTTACAGGAGGACGACCGGACATGATTGAAACCATTGCCAGGGCTGGAGTTGTGAACAATGTAGACGGATTGTTTTTAGAGACCCATTTTGATCCAGCAAATGCAAAAAGTGACGGTGCCAATATGTTACATCTTGATCATTTGGAAAAACTACTTACAAATTTGGTAGCCATTAGACAAACTGTAAATAACTTATAGTCCTATTATGAATTTCATTAAAAAAGCTTTTAGTTTTTGAAGATTTGTTTCCTATCTTAGAGCCTTGTAACTGAAATTTAAAATGAAAAAAAGAAGCCCCACACGAGTAGTTCGTGTAATTTTAGACTAACTGGAAACACAAGTGTCTTTATTGGTATTTATATCATTATTGGTTCATTTTTAGCTAAAGATTTGGTTTCAAATACCATAGCATCAAGCTGGCTTTCTTTTTTACAAAAAGACGATATAAAATATTCTGTTGCTGCAGTAATACTTTTAGTGCTGTTTCTTTCCCTTTTAACCTTGTTTTTAAAGGCCAGAGAAAATGTAAATGAATTGGGCTTTATGTTATGGAACGAAACCTCAAAAAAATCTGTTTGGCAAATTATCGTTCTTTTCGGATTTGGTCTTATTGTAGGGAACAAACTTTATAAGACAGGCTATATTGACATGGTGCTTCCTATATTTTTATTTGGGTATGGAATTTTAGTTAGTCTATTGAATTACACGAAATACAGATCGCTCTATCGTTTTTCTATGATTTGTAGCGGTTTAGGAATTCTCGCATTCTTTTTTCCTAATTATTGGTTTGTCTTTTTAATGTTATTGGGAGCCAATCACATTGTACATGGTATTGTTTATAGAGACTAAGCTTGAAAACTCTTGAAACTTATTTTTTATAAAATCCCTTTTCTATAGACGTATAAGCTTCTTCTAAAACAGTAAAAAGTTTTTTTTTCCAAGGCTTCCAATGAAAAATAACGCAACGACTTTACCACTTTTCTTCCCTCAGTAACCAAATGCTCATTATAGCTTAACTGAGCCGAGGCCCAAAAACCCACATCTACAAACCCTTTTTTTTTGAGAAACATTTAAATAACAAAGTGGTCTGTCATTTAAATAATACACAGGCAGTTTCCATTTGTACTTTAAAGCAACGCTAGGAAAAGAACTTTCTATGAGCATTTGAATATGCAATAAGATAGCTCTATAAGGTTCAGGTTGATTTAAAATATAGCTTTCAGCGGGTTTCATGATAAGGGGATTTTTCGAATAATATCTTCTAATCCATTTAATTTAAGTTCATAAACCAAACCTAACATATTTCCTAGTTTACCTTTTGGAAACCCCTTACTATGATACCAAACCACGTAATTCTCTGGCAAATCAATTAAAAAAACACCTTTATATTTACCATATGGCATCTTTGCTTTGGCTATATCAAATAATATTTGATGGTTTTGTTCCATTAGCTTTGATTATCAACATAGTTCTGCAAATAGGCATAACGAGCTGTTAATTTTCCATTTCCTGTCATTTTTGCTCTTGCCAAAACACCATTTTTATCTCCATTAAAAAAGGCAGGAATCACATATTGTAAAAATAACTTCCCAAAGCCTTCACTTGCATCTTTAGGTAACTCACAAGGCAAATTATCTACTGCCATTACTGCAATGGCTCTAGGGTCTTTAAAATCAGTTTCAGAGGCTGTTTTTGGGTCATAACCATAAATAGGGTCTGCAATGGTCGAGGCTCTTATAGTAGAGGCTATAGGGCCATCAATATCGCAAGAAACATCGGCAACTACCTTAATATTAAAGTTAGGAGACTTTGCATCTTCTTTACTATACAAATAAGGAGAACCATCACCATAAAAATGACCAGCTATAAAATACTCTGTTGCGCTAGCAAAACGCATAAAATTAGAATCGTATTGGTCAGCATGTTTATAGAAATCAGCATTGTCCAAGACTCGGCCATCTTTGCGTTTGTTATAATCCAAAACATCAATCATACAATATACAGGCTCATCAAAACTCTCAGAAATATAGGCATCTACACCAACTTGTTTTATCTCCATGCCATCCAACATTTCCTTAGCTCCAAAAGCCACTTTTCCGTTACCCGTTAATAAAATTTTAATATTCGGCAATTGAATGGTTCTTAGATGCGCTATTAATTTCAGTTGATCAGACACCGTTTCTGCTTTTGGCAATTCAAAAGCATCATATTTTAACCCATAAGCTCTAAAACCATTATAGGCGCCAACAATGCCTGCGTAGCGACCAAAACCAATCAATCGGGTTCCATTTGCCTTCACTATCGTTTCATGATCATACAACTCAATGTTCTTTTCTAAAACTGCTTGCAAAAGTTTACGGTTATACGGTTGCTTTTTGATGGTATGCGAAAAGAAGAAGTATTTCTTATTCGGAATCAAGGCATCAATAGGAACTTCTTTCACTCCCAACAAAACATCACAATCAGAAAGATCATTCGCCAATTCAAATCCAGCCTTCTGATAGTCTTCATCAGGGAATACCCGAATATCAGAATGTTCGATTTTAAGTTCTGCCGATGGATAATCTGCGACTAACTTTTGGAGTCTCTTTGGAGAAAATACAACTCTTCGATCTGGTGGATTTTTGCGTTCTTTGACAATTCCAAACTTCATGTGCCTTTCTATTTATAAATTTCTTCGAAGATATTCCATTTTATAAAGATGCACAAACCCTATTGTTATCAATTTTATTCATAAATTTGCCAGCTCTTCTTTGGAATGGAATTTGATATTAAAAAATTGAAGTTTTTGAAGAAAAGAAGCTGAATTTAGTTCAGTATTTCTAGGGGACGACTGGTTTTGACAGCGAGACGAGTTGAAACGTAAGCATGTCGAGGAATGAAATTAAGACTCGTAAAACTTATTTCAACCTTTTTAAACGGCGAAGATAACTACGCTTTAGCAGCTTAATAACCCGAAACACAGTACGGTTTTAGCCTCGGCACACTAGGTGTGCATGCTTTATGTCCACGAAGAGCCTTGGTTTACGGCGATTCATTTTTGGGCATCGTAAAAGTAAACATAGAGATCCTGGAGCTTTGACAGGGTTTCGAAACTAAAGAAGCTAAGCCTTAAGTAGATTGTTTTTGATCAGCTTTAGGACGAAAACCAACCAGAAACTAAACATGTAGAAAGCCTTTTGGCCGCTTGTTTGGACCCGAGTTCGATTCTCGGCGTCTCCACGATTTAGCTCAGCTAAAACAATTTTAAAACCAAAAAAACTGCCAAGTTCACTTGAGCAGTTTTTTTGGTTTTAAAATTACTGTTCTTTCAGTCCAAGCTTCGCTTGTATTGAAAGAACTAAAAGCTTTCTTAAGAAAGCTTTTAGCTGTATTTACCGGACGGGAGGCAAGAGAAAGACAAAGTCATTCTCGGCAGACCGTAACTAAATACTTGAACCTACCCCCTAACTCCTAAGAACCACCCGAGAAGGCGAAGACATTCTCGGTAAAAAAAGCTTCCCAGAGTATTGAAGAGAAAGACAAAGTCATTCTCGAAAAAAGATTAGTGCAACGATCTTTAGAGAAAGACAAAGTCATACTCGGCAGACCATAACTAAACACTTGAGCCTATCCCCAAAACTCCTTAGAACCACCCGAGAAGATGAAGACATTCTCGGGAAAAAATGCTTCCGAGAGTATTGATGAGAAAGACAAAGTCATTCTCGAAATACCCTCTAAAATCTTCCATCTCCCCAAACCTCAAAAAATTATAAAGAATTCCTTTTTTCTTTTTTGTAATTTACCACCACCAAATACGACAAATCAAAAACACTAAAAGAAATACATGTTAGACTGGAAGAAAATTATGCACTTTGCTGTGCAAGGGAACCCAAAACCAAATAAAAGAGTAGAGAAAACAGCCAATGAATGGAAACAATTATTGCCTTCTGAAGTATTTCAAATTACCAGACTAAAGGGAACAGAAAGACCTTTTTCTGGAGAACATTGCACAAGTTACGCCAACGGCATTTACCAATGTGCTTGCTGTGAAACTCCTTTGTTTGACAGTAGCATCAAATATGAATCTAGTTCTGGATGGCCTAGTTTTACACAACCAATTGAAGAAAACGCTGTTCAATACATTAAAGATTCCAGTCATGGAATGATTCGTGTAGAAATAGTATGTAATAGTTGTGATGCGCATTTGGGGCATGTATTTCCAGATGGTCCTGAGCCAAGTGGTCTGCGATTTTGTGTAAATTCTTTATCTATTAAATTAAAAAATGCACATGAATAATTTAGAACTAGCCACCTTTGGTGGAGGTTGTTTTTGGTGTACAGAAGCAGTTTTTCAGGAAGTAAAAGGAGTAAGCTCCGTAGTTTCTGGTTATAGTGGGGGAACCGTTCCTGGGAAACCCACCTATAGAGAAATATGCTCGGGACTGACAGGTCATGCAGAAGTTATTCAACTTACTTTTGATCCTAATATCATTTCCTATGAATCCTTAGTGATCATTTTTATGACTACGCATAACCCAACAACTTTGAATCAGCAAGGAGCCGATCGTGGCACTCAGTATAGATCGGTTATTTTTTATCATAATGAAGAACAAGAAAAAACTGCAAAACAGGTAATTTTTGGATTAGCCACTTATTTTGAAGACCCAATTGTTACAGAAATTTCAACGCTAGAGCGTTTTTACGAAGCAGAGCAAGAGCATCAAAATTACTATAAGGATCATCAAGAAGCAAGTTACTGTTCTTATGTGATCACGCCTAAACTCACAAAACTCAGACAGCTGCATGCTGATAAGTTAAAATAAGAGCATTGCATTATCCTTCCTAAGTAAAACTATATTTTTTCGACTACTTAAGAGATAAGTTCTACTTATCATTCTTTTTCATAGCAATTTTCCCGCTTCAACTTTTTGGAACGGGTTTATTTTTATCTACCTTGCTACTGTTCTAAAATTCTTTTGTTTGAAAAAAATTATTGTTTCTGTTAGCAATGACTTAACCACGGACCAGAGGGTTCATCGGACCTGCCTGACTCTAAAAGAGCTCGATTTTGAGGTGCTTTTGGTTGGACGAAAAAGTCCGAGAATTGCGACTCCTAAGAGACCTTATTCTTGCAAACAATTTGGAATGATCTTTAATAAAGGGTTTCTGTTTTATGCAGAATTTAACACCCGCCTTTTCTTTTTCTTATTATTTCAGAAAAAAGACATACTGTTAGCCAATGACCTCGATACATTGCTGCCCAATTACCTAGTGAGTCGCTTTTTAAAAAAACCATTAGTCTATGACAGTCATGAGTTGTTTACAGAAATTCCAGAATTAATTGAAAGGCCTTTAGTCAAAAGGTTTTGGTGCTTTATAGAAAAAGTTACAGTCCCTAATATCAAACATGCTTATACGGTTTCTCCTTCCATTGCCGCGTACTACAGCGAGCGTTACCAAACCAATTTTAAAGTTATTAGAAACCTCCCTTTTGCAAACCACGAAAAAAAAGCTGAAACAGGCATTGATCCCAAAGGAAGAAAGATCTTGATTTATCAAGGTGCTTTAAATATTGGTAGGGGCTTAGAATTAGTTCTTGACACCATGACCTACTTAGACAATCATTTGTTACTAATTATAGGCTCTGGAGATGTCGAGGCTCAATTATTAGAAAAATCAAGAAAACTTCAGTTAGAAGATAAGGTAAGATTCATGGGCAGAATGGACCCTAATGAATTGAAAAAAAATACCATTCAGGCCGATTTGGGTTTTAGCCTTGAAGAAGATTTAGGATTGAATTATCGCTTTGCTTTACCCAACAAGATATTTGATTATATCCAAGCAGAAGTCCCGGTAATCATATCAGATTTACCCGAGATGAAAGACCTAATGCAACATTATACTTTTGGAGAAATCATTATAGCAAGAAATCCAAAAGACTTGGCTTTGCAGATCGAATCTATTTTACTGAAGGATTTTAAAGCACCTTTAAAAAAGGCAAAAAAAGACTTAGTTTGGGAAAATGAAAAACAGCATTTAATCGCTATTTTTGAAAATCTTGACTGCTAAACTACATATCGTTTCATTTGAAGTTCCTTTTCCAGCAAATTATGGTGGTGTTATTGATGTGTTTTACAAAATCAAAGCATTACATGCCCAAGATGTCGAAATTTACTTGCATTGTTTTTACACCACAAGAGCCGAAGCTAAAATTCTCGAGAGTTACTGCAAAAAGGTGCATTATTACAAACGAAACTCCTTATTTATTAGTCTATTTTCTAAGCTCCCCGTGTTGGTAAAAAGCAGAGCTAATAAGCTACTTATAAGACGTTTGAAAGAGTTGAATGCCCCTATCCTTTTTGAAGGCCTTCATACCGCTTACCCCTTAGTTCAGAACCATTTTTTGCAAAACACTTTTGTAAGAGCTCACAATATAGAACATGATTATTATGAGGGCTTGGCAAATAGCGAAAATTCCTTTTGGAAAAAACTATTTTATAAATCTGAGGCAAAAAAGCTAGCCCATTTTGAAGATGTATATAAAAAGACGACTGGAATTTTAAGCATCTCACCTTATGAACAAGATTATTTTTATAAAAAATATGGTGAGAAAGCACAATACCTCCCTGTTTTTCACGAAGCGACCAAGAGCCAAGAATTAAGTGGAAAAAAACATAAAATTGCCTATCATGGCGATTTGAGAATCTCAGACAATATTAAGGCGGCAAACTTTATTATTGACATTTACGCCAATGGCCCCTATGAACTGCTTATAGGTGGAAATGAAATCCCTAATAAAATGAAGAACCGAATTAACAATACGAACAATGTTCGTTTTATAGATATTTCGGAACCCGAGAATTTAAAAATACTTTTTGAGGAAGCCCAAATTCATATTTTGGTTACTTTTCAAAAGACCGGTATCAAATTAAAATTATTAAACAGCCTTTATAAAGGGAGACATATCATAGCCAACAGACCCATGATAGAAGATACCGGTTTGGAAAACTTGTGCATACTAGCCAATTCAAAAGATGAATTTTTGGCGGCTACAAAAAAATTGATTCATCAAAAATTTTCCGAAGATATTAAGAAACTTAGAATGGACGCTTTGACGCCTTTTGATCCTCAAACGAATGCAGTGAAACTTAAAAAAATACTCTTTAAATAACGGCTTGTTGCACCACTTCAAATACTTCACCTCCCTCACATTTAATGGTGTTTTGTTTAAACTTCACAATTAGAGCATAATCATGAGTCGCCATTAAAATAGTTTTTCCACTTTTATGAATATCATTTAACAACTCCATAACTTCTAGAGAAGTTTTTGGGTCTAAATTTCCAGTTGGTTCATCTGCCAATATTAACTCAGGATCATTTAACAATGCTCTAGCAATTGCCACACGTTGTTGCTCTCCTCCTGATAACTCAAAAGGTTTTTTATAGTATTTAGATTTCATCCCTACTTTTTCCAGCACCTCATAAATCTTGTTTTTCATTTTTTCTGAATCTTTCCATCCAGTTGCTTTTAAAACAAAGATTAAATTATCAAAAACAGTTCGGTCATTTAAAAGTTTGAAATCTTGAAAAACGATTCCAATCTTTCTTCTTAAAAACGGGATATCCTTTTCTTTTAATGTTCTAAGATCAAAATCAACTATACTTCCGCTCCCATTTCTAAGCAATAAATCACCGTAAAGTGTTTTCATTAAGCTACTTTTACCACTTCCTGTTTTACCAATCAAATAATAAAAGTCACCCTTGTTTAGCCGAAGGTTTACTTGAGACAAAACCAAACTGTCTCTTTGATAGATGTCTGCATTCTCTAAAAGTAAAATTGCCTCTTTCATAAAAAGTATATTTCTACAAACTTATCATTTTCTTGTGATTTTATGACAATTTTAAGCATATTAATCTTTTACAATTTATACCTTTGAGAATCGTACAGATTTTAATTCGTGTTGCATTGGTAAGCAAGCAGCGAAGGAAAACCAAAATCGTTTCAACAAAGAAAACCCATAAAGATGACCATTCACATTTTTAGAAAAACCAGCCTTATCCTTGCATTTTTTCTTGCTCCTTTTCTTGGCTTCGCCCAGCAATCAGAATTTAATGCGAGACCTGAAAACGCATTTACGCAAGCAGAAAAATTATTTACAGAAAAAGCCTATGCTGCAGCTCAGATTAGTTTTAAAAAACTAAGTCTTCAAAACAATACGAGTCAAGAAGTTAAAACAAATGCAGCCTATTATGTCGCTATTTGCGCCTTGCAAATGAACCAAATAGATGCAGATACACAAGTGCTTAATTTTACACAGAATTATCCTCAGAGCCCTAAAAAAGAATTGGCTTTATTAATGGCTGGAAATACCTTTTTTAAGAATAATGAACTTAAAACAGCACTAAATTGGTATCAAAAAATAAATGAAGAAAACTTATCACAAGAAAAACAGGATGAATTAAACTTCAATCGTTCTTATGCTTATATGATGACGGAGCAGCTAAAAGAAGGGAAAGCAGGCTTTATGAAACTACTTAGCAGCCCAAGCTATGGTGCAGAGGCTAATTATTATGTTGGATATATTGCCTACAAGCAAAAGGATTACGCAACAGCTGAAGTGTATTTAACCAAAGCTTCTCAAGAACAATCTTATGAGGGTGAAGCCTCGTATTCACTTCTTGACATCAATTTTAAAAACGGAAAATTTGATAAAAGTATTGCTATCGGTAAAACCCTTCTAACCAAAGCTTCCGCCAAAGATGTTTCAGAGATTTCTAAAATTATCGGAGAAAGTTATTTCAATTTAAAGAAATACAATGAAGCCATTCCTTATTTAATGGCTTATAAAGGCAAGTCTGGAAAATGGAACAATACAGATTTTTATCAGTTGGGATATGCCTATTATCAGCAAAAAGATTATCCAAACGCAGTAAAAAATTTCACTAAAATTATTAGCAGTGTTGATGCAGTTGCTCAAAATGCCTATTACCATCTTGCTGAATGTTACTTATCTTTAAATCAAAAATCTGAAGCTTTAAATGCGTTTAAAAATGCTAGCGAAATGAGTTTTTCTGCTAAAATTAAAGAAGATGCTTTTTTAAATTATGCAAAATTGAGCTACGAACAAGGAAACCCTTATAAAAGTGTTGCTTTGGTATTGCAAGATTTTTTAGCTGCCTATCCTCAATCAGCTTATTACAAAGAAATTAACACCTTGGTGGTTACTTCTTATATCTATCAGCAAGACTATCAGGGAGCCCTTAATTATTTATCAAAAAATAGAAATTTAGAGAATATCTCACTAAGTAAAGATGTCTCCTTCTACAGAGGAGTTCAACTATTTAATGAACAAAAACTAAAACAAGCCTATCCGTTTTTTAACACAGCGACAGGCTCAAACGACGCCCTTATAAAGGTATCAGCAAAATATTGGAAAGCCGAAACGGATGATCAGTTGGGTAATTATAAAAATGCTTTAGAAGGTTTTTTAGCCTTTAAAAGTGATATTAGAGCCTCTGCCATAAATGAATACGAGCGAATTGACTACGGAATAGCTTACAGCTATTTTAAATTAAAGGACTATGCAAAAGCAGCTACCTTTTTTCAGTCTTTTTTAAAGGGAGCGAAAGGGAACAACCCTTTAAATGATGATGCTAATATTCGATTGGGTGATTGCTATTTTGCATCAAAAAACTACCAAAATGCAATTAATGCCTATGAAAGTGTACTTAAAAAGAAAGGGATAGGATCTGATTATGCACTATATCAAAAAGGGATGAGTTTTGGATTTATTGGTCAGAATGACCAAAAAATAAGCAACCTATTAGCTGTTGCTTCTCAATACCCTACTTCTAATTTACAAGATGATGCCCTCTTTCAAACAGCGAGCACGTATACTTTATTAAAGAACAATACAAAAGCGCATCAAACGTATGATCGTTTATTAAAAGAGCACCCTAAAAGCTCTTACATTCCGAGCGCCTTATTGCGACAAGGTTTATTGTATTACAATGACAACAAACCTGATGCCGCCCTTGAAAAATACAAAACGATTGTTAAAGATTATGCTGCAACAAACGAGGCGAAACAAGCTGTAAGTAACGCTCGAAATGTGTATGTTGATATAGGGCAAGTAGATGCCTATGCGGCCTGGGTGAAAAACTTAAGTTTTGTGAATGTAACCAATGCCGATCTAGACAATACAACTTATGAAGCTGCAGAAAACAAATTTTTGGCAAATAATAATGTAAAAGCCATTGACGGCTTTAGTAAATATCTATCTAGTTTTCCAGAAGGACTTCATGCTTTGCAAGCACATTTTTATTTAGCTCAGGCCTATATGAGTTCCAATGAGTCAGAAAAAGCAACAACACATTACCAGTTTGTCGTTTCTAAAAACCAGAGTGAATTTAGCGAAGAATCTTTAAACAGATTGGCCCAAATATATCTAGAAAAAGAAAATTGGACAGCGGCAATGCCATTGCTTTCAAGACTCGAACAAGAAGCAAATTATGCACAAAACATTTTATTTGCTCAAAGCAATTTAATGAAGGGCTATTATCAAAATAATGAATTTAAAAAGGCCAATGACTACGCAGAAAAAGTTCTAAAGAATGACAAATTGGCTACGAATGTAGAGTTTGATGCAAAAATTATTATTGCCCGTGTTGCCTTTAAAACGAATGATTTAACCACTGCAGAAAATTATTATAAAGAAATTGAAGCCAAAGCGAGTGGTGAATTAAAAGCTGAAGCACTTTATTACAGTGCCTATTTTAAGAACAAAAGCAAAAATTACAGTGGATCGAATAGTATTGTTCAACAATTGATTGCTGACTATTCCTCTTACAAATATTGGGGTGTAAAAAGTTATGTGATCATGGCGAAAAATTATTACGCTTTAAAAGATGCTTACCAAGCCACCTACATTTTAGAGAATATTATTAAAAACTTCTCACAGTATGAAGATGTAATCGCTGATGCTCAAAAAGAGCTCAACCTCATCAAGGAGCAAGAGGCCAAAACCAATGATTCTGTAAATCCAAAAAATTAATTTAAGAAGATTTTACCATGCAAAAATTATTCAGCATAAGCGCAATTTTATTCATGAGTAGCTCTGTTGCTTTTTCACAACAAAATACGGCTAAAGACACCATAAAAACAGAAGTTATCAATGTAGTGACTTCTTACAGTCCTACCATTTCTGACGCCTTTAAAATTAAAAATAACCCAAGTATAAAATTAAGCTCTAAAACCCAAAAGAAAACAGTTCGTTACGAAATTTATTCTGCTCCAGTAGCTTCTACCTTTGCTCCAAAAGCAGGAGCCGTTAAAGCGCTGGACATGGGTTCAAAAGAACTATCTTATAAGAACTATGTTGCTGCGGGTTTTGGAAACAATACCACGCTGTTTTTAGAAGCTTTTTTAAAACATCAAACACGTCCTGATAATGAGTTTGGATTTTACACCAAGCTGAATGCTTCAGAGAGTAATATTGATAATGCATTGTTGGACAATGGTTTTTCAAATGCACATGCAGGAGGATATTACAAGCAAGAATATAAAAAAATAAATCTCGAGCTCGGAGCTGATTACACTAGAGATCAGTATAACTGGTATGGGGTACCAGCTGCTATTCCATTTAGCCCAGCAATCATTAATTCCATAGAAGAATCTCAGGTATATTCTAATTTTGACCTAAGCGCAAATTTTGATTTTTCCGATATGAATATTCAAAACGGAACTGTTGTAATGTCTTATTTTTCGGATGCTTTTAATAGTAAAGAGTTTCGATTAACTGCAAAACCACAATGGAAATTATCACTAAAAAAACTCAACTCAAAATTAACGGATCTTACGCTAGATGTTGTTGCAGATTATGTTTCCGGTTCTTTTAATCAAACCTACGCAGCCGCTACTATTAAAGAGCATGGCTTCTTTACCCTTGGAGCAGCACCTAAGTACGACTTTAAATACAACGACTTCTCTATAAAATTAGGGGCAAAACTTTATTTAGCCTCTGATTTAGAAAATAGAAATAATCAGTTTTTTATATATCCTGATGTTCAAATAAGTTATCCTTTAATGTCTAATTATATCTCCATGTATGTTGGTGCTGGTGGAGATTTAAGAACTAATTCTTACAAAGACTTTGTCGCTGAAAATCCATTTATCTCTCCTACTCAATTTATTACTCAAACCAATGAACAATTTAATGTTTTTGGAGGGTTCAATGGAAAACTGGCTCCAATGCTTAGCTATAATATAAAAGCAAGTTATCGCAGTGAAAATGACAAAGCCTTGTTTATTAGAAACAATAGCAAATCTGATGGAACAACAGCAGCAACCTTAAAGGGTTATGAATACGGAAATTCCTTTTCAGTTATTTATGACGATGTCAAAACCTTTACCTTATTTGGACAGATGACTTTAGATCTTAGTAAAAACTTACATTTTGGCGCACAAGGGTCTCTGAGTAACTTTAGTTTAACCACAGAAAGCAACGCTTGGAATTTACCAAGATTGTCAGGGGAAGTTTTTGGGAATTATAGAACGTCAAAATGGTATGCCGGAACGAATATTTTCTATGTAACAACTAGAAACGACCTCACATATGCTGGTGCTTTTCCTTCGGCAAGAAATGGGGTTCAATCTGTAAAAACCTATTTTGATGTAAACTTAAACGGGGGCTATTTTATCAACAAAAAGTTTACCGCATTTGTAAAAATTAACAACCTATTAAACACCGTTTATGCTAGACAGGCCAATTTTAATGTTCAAGGGTTTCAGGTTTTAGGAGGTGTCAGTTATAAATTCGATTTTTAAACACTAAATATCTAATTGAATTTTAGTAGCTTTATACTTTTATAAAACCAACTAATTCAATGAAAAATTTCAAACTTATTTTCTTAGGCTTTATTGTCTTTCTTGTTGCCTGTAATGGTCAAAAAGAAACAACTAAAAACAATAGCACTTCTAAAGAAGAAGAACAAATTGATGCTGCAAGCATTAAAGCCATTTTTAATAGTGCTCTCACACAAGGAAAGTCTTATGAATGGCTTCGTGATTTAACAAGCAACGTCGGCGGAAGAATGTCTGGGTCTCCAGAGGCTGCTAAAGCAGTGCTATGGGGAGAAAAAGTAATGAAAGAAGCTGGATTAGACTCTGTATGGCTTCAGCCTGCAATTGTTCCACATTGGATTCGAGGAGAAAAAGAAGTTGCCAATTACCGTTTTAATGGACTTAAAATAGACATTGCAATTTGCGCTTTAGGTGGTTCTATTGCAACTCCTGTTTCTGGAATCACTGCCGAAGTTATTGAAGTAAAAAGCATTGCAGAAGCAGAGGCACTTGGTGAAAAATTACGTGGAAAAATTGTCTTCTTTAACAGACCTTTTGACGACACCCTTATTAATACATTTAGTGCTTATGGAGGTTGTGTCGATCAGCGTGTTAATGGAGCAGCTACCGTTGGAAAATTTGGAGCTAAAGCTGTTTTGGTAAGGTCTATGACAAACAAAGTAGACAATTATCCTCACACTGGAACCATGCGTTATGGAGATATTCCAGAAAGTGAATACATTCCAACAGCAGCGATTAGCACCGTTGCAGCAAACCTATTAAGCGACCATTTAAAGCAAGACCCTAGTCTTAAAATTTATTTTAAACAAAGCTGCAAAAACTTACCTAAAACAAATTCATTTAATGTAATCGGTCAAATTACAGGAACAGAAAACCCAGAAAAAGTATTGGTCGTTGGAGGACATTTAGATTCTTGGGACTTGGGAGATGGAGCCCATGATGATGGCACTGGTATCGTACAATCCTTAGAAGTATTGCACCTGTTTAAAACAAATAACATTAAACCAAAAAACACCATTCGAGTTGTTTTCTTTATGGATGAAGAACAAGGAGGTGGAGGTGCAGATGCTTATGCAAATGCTGTAAAAACATCAAAGGAAATTCATGTAGGTGCTATAGAATCTGATGCTGGAGGTCATACGCCAAGAGGTTTTACGATTGATGCGAATCCTGAAAATACGGAGCTTTTAAAAAGCTGGAAAAAATTATTAGCACCTTATGGTTTGCATGATATTACCAAAGGAGGAAGTGGAGCAGATATTTCGCCTTTAAAATCGGAGGCGGTAACCTTAGTAGGATACAGACCAGACAGTCAACGTTATTTTGACTATCACCATGCAGCTACAGACACCTTTGATAAGGTTAACAAAAGAGAACTCGAATTAGGAAGTGCCTCTATGGCTAGCTTGATCTATCTGATGGATAAATATTTATATAGCAATAGTCCAATTAAGCTCTAATTATAATGTCTTTAACAGTTACTATAATTAGTTATTTTTTTGGAGCCTTGTTGGTATTTGCCGGTGTGATGCATGTTGCGAAACCCCAAATATTTAAACATTTTATTCCTGCATTTTTACCAAAGAAAGCAGTTAATTATGTTGTTGGCTTTATAGAGTTTTCTTTAGGATTAGGCTTGTTTTTTAGTCAAACTCAAAAACCAGTTGCTCTAGGTGTTTTACTATTGATGCTTGTCTTTCTACCCATACATATTTGGGATGCAACTAAAACTAGGCCCGCAATTGGCTCGAAGAAAATAGCCTATGTGAGAATCCCTTTGCAATTTGTTTTGATGTATTTTGCTTATTTAATTTATATACAATCATGAAAAAATTAATATTTATTTTACTGTGTTCTTCATTTTTAGCTTGTCAACAAACTGAACAAGTAGATCTAATTGTACACAATGCAACCATTTATACAGTTAATGAAAACTTTGAAACTGCTCAAAGTATAGCCATTAAAGACGGTAAATTTGTCGCTGTCGGTTCAGACAAAGAAATCCAAGCCAAGTATAAAGCTACCGAAACCATCAATGCAGAAAACAAACCTATTTTCCCTGGTTTTATTGATGCACATTGTCATTTTTTTGGATTGGGTTTGCAGCAACAAAAAGTCGATTTAACAGGAACTCAAAGTTATGACGAAGTCTTAGAAAGAATTGTCGCTTTTCAAAAAGAAAAAAATGTAACCTTTATTACAGGTCGAGGCTGGGATCAAAATGATTGGCCAGTAAAAGAATTCCCAACCAAAGCAAAATTAGATGAACTTTTCCCAAACACACCTGTTGCGGTTCGAAGAGTAGACGGTCATGCAATGTTAGTTAACGAGGCAGCATTAAAAGCTTCTGGATTGAGTTCTAAAGACATCAATATTAAAGTTACTGGAGGTGAGTTTATCAAAGAAAAGGGGCTTTTAACAGGAGTCTTAGTTGATGCGGCCATGAATTATATCAACATACCAGACCCAAGCAAGCAAGAAGCCATTGACGGTCTATTGTCCGCTCAAAAGATTTCTTTTGGCTATGGTTTAACAACCGTAGATGATGCTGGTTTAAGTAGAGGACAAATAGAGTTGATTGACAGTCTGCAAAAAGCTGGTGATTTGAAGATGCGAATTTATGCCATGGTGTCTGCTACCCAAGGCAATTTGGATTACTATATAAATAATGGAATTATTAAAACCGACAGATTGAACGTTCGCTCTTTTAAAGTTTACGGAGACGGAGCTTTAGGATCAAGAGGTGCAGCGATGAAAAAACCGTATTCTGATAGAGACAATCATTTTGGCGCACTCATTTTTGCTCCAGATCGCTATACAGAAATTGCGAAGCAAATTGCAAAATCGGACTTTCAAATGAACACACATGCCATTGGTGATTCTACAAATTATTGGATCCTAAAAACCTATAAAGATGTATTGAGTGATGCTAAGAATCGTCGTTGGAGAATAGAACATGCACAAATTATTTCTGAAGATGACTTCCGTTTTTTTGACAATATCATCCCATCTATTCAGCCTACACATGCTACTAGTGATATGTATTGGGCTGGAGATAGAATTGGTTCTGAAAGAATGAAAGGTGCCTATGCGTTTAAAAAATTATTAAACACCTACGGAAAGGTGGCTTTAGGGACTGACTTCCCTGTAGAAAATGTAAGTCCTTTTTTAACCTTTTTTGCTTCTGTCGTTCGAAAAGACCTAAACAATTATCCTGAAAATGGCTTTCAAATGGAAGATGCATTAACCAGAGAAGAAACCTTAAAAGGAATGACCCTTTGGGCCGCCTATTCTAATTTTGAAGAAAATGAAAAAGGAAGTATTGAAGTAGGGAAATTTGCCGATTTTATCATGCTAGACAAAGACCTTATGAAAATTGAAGGTTCAGAAATACCCAATACAAAAGTATTGGCTACCTATGTTAGCGGAGCTAAAGTATATTAAGCTTAAGTATCAAAAACGAAATCATTTATAAAAAAGGGAACAAATTTGTTCCCTTTTTTCTTGGTATTTAATTAGGCATAGTCAAAATTAAACTGTCATTACTTATCTTCGCAACAACTTTTATAAAACTTTTTTAAATGAGAGCTTTTTACTTATTATGTGTAGCCCTTTTATGCTTATCCTGCAGCGACGATAAAGATGATTTTGGAGACCAAAATGATCAGGAAATCTTAGCGTATATAGAGAGTCACAATTTGAATGCCCAAAAAACAAGTTCTGGGCTTTACTATGTCATTACTAGACAAGGTACTGGCGTTAAACCGACAAGCACCAGCAACGTAACTGTAAACTACAAAGGGTATTTCATTGATGATCGCCTTTTTGAAGAAAACAAAAATGCAAGTTTCAATCTACAAAATGTGATTGCAGGATGGAGAGAAGGGCTCACTTATTTTAACGAAGATACAGAAGGATTTTTGCTAATCCCTTCGAAGTTAGGCTATGGCAGTGCTGGCAAAAATGGCATACCAGGAGGCGCTGCTTTGGTTTTTAGCATCCATCTTTTAAAGGTAAACTAATTTAGAATAGCCTTTATAAATGGTTTAATTCCATCAAGTCCTTTTTTTTCTAATTCCTTAATAAAAGCTGAGCCAATAATTGCCCCATTCGCATACTGACAAACCGTATTGAATGTAGATTGATCAGAGATACCAAAACCTACAACCAAATTACTTTGTAGCTTCATGGCTTTGATTCGTTCAAAATAGGCTATTTGTTGATTAGAAATGGCGCCTTTGGCTCCTGTTATTGCCGCCGAAGCTACTACATAAATAAAAGAGTTTGTAAAGGCATCGATTTTTCGAATACGATCATCTGAAGTATGAGGAGTTATTAAAAACACATTGCTGATTCCATAACTATCGAATAGGGCCTTATAGTGGTTTTCATATTCAATCATTGGTAAATCTGGCAATATGACCGTATCAATACCACAATCAATACATGCTTGGCAAAATTGATGTTCTCCATAGGTTAGCAACTGATTCAAATATCCCATTAAGACCAAAGGCATCGAGTGGCTGTTTTTAATTGCTTTCAATTGCGTAAAAACCAAGTCCAAATTCATCCCATTTTGCAAGGCGATTTGACTGCTCTCCTGAATGGTTGGACCATCAGCCAATGGATCAGAAAAAGGCAATCCCACCTCTACAAAATCGACTTTTGCCTCATTTAAAACCTGGATTATTGCAGTTGCATCTTCTAATTTTGGAAAGCCCGCTGTAAAAAATATAGACAATACTTTTGAGGGCTTATTTTGAAATATGTTCTGAATTGAATTCATTCTACTTGTTTTGATCTTTTGAAAATAACCTTATAAAAGGCCTTCGTTTTTTTCTATATAGTTTGTAAAAGCCTCTAAATCTTTGTCGCCTCTACCCGATAGGTTTATCACCACTACTTGACTCTGGCTAAGCTTTAATTTGGGCAAGACAGCCAGGGCATGAGCAGTTTCCAATGCAGGAATTATTCCCTCTAACTGGGTCAACTCTAAGGCTGCTGCCATAGCCTCCTCATCGGTAGCATTCATAAATTGGGCTCTTTTTGTTTCATGTAAAAAAGCATGCAAAGGGCCCACTCCAGGATAATCCAATCCTGCAGAAATAGAATAAGGTTCCACAATTTGGCCATATTTATCTTGCATCAACAAGGTTTTTGACCCGTGGATAACCCCTACTTCTCCCAATTGTGAAGTGGCTGCACTATGACCAGAGTTTACCCCTAACCCAGCCGCTTCAACGGCAATTAAATCAACATCTGCATCCTCTAAATAATGATAAAAAGCTCCCGCAGCATTACTACCTCCACCCACACAGGCGATTATAGTATTCGGATTTTCAGAACCTGTTTGCTCTTTCAATTGGAATTTCATTTCTTCGGAAATAACCGCCTGTAAACGAGCTACCATATCTGGATACGGATGTGGCCCCACAACAGACCCAATTAAATAGTAAGTCTCTGGATGCTGGATCCAATAACGAATCGCTTCATTGGTTGCATCTTTAAGTGTTTTGCTACCGCTGGTTGCGGCAACAACTTTGGCTCCCAACATTTTCATACGAGCTACATTAGGAGCTTGACGTTTAATGTCTACTTCTCCCATAAACACTGTACATTCTAAATTCATTAAAGCACAAACCGTTGCAGTTGCAACTCCATGTTGACCTGCTCCTGTTTCTGCAATAATCTTGGTTTTTCCTAATTTTTTTGCAATCAAAATTTGACCAATAGTGTTGTTTACCTTGTGAGCTCCAGTATGATTTAGATCTTCTCTTTTCAAATAAATATGTGCCTTATATTTTTCGGAAAGTCGCTTTGCCAAATACAACGGACTGGGTCTACCCACATAGTCTTTAAGCAAGGATTTATATTCAGTCTGAAACTCATCTGAATCGATAATTTGTTGATAATTGTCTTCCAATTCTTTTACATTTGGATACAATAACTCTGGGATAAAGGCACCTCCAAATTGTCCGTAATAACCGTGCTCGTTAGGCTGAAATTTTGATTTCATATCTGTTCTTTAAATGCTTTTAATTGCTTTGTGTTTTTTAACCCTGCTTCAATCTCGAATTTACTATTGACATCTAGGGCATAAATTGGCAAATCTGTTTTTCTAATTTCACGTATTTCATCTAATTGATCTAGACCGATTCCTCCACTTAAAAAGAAAGGTTTTGTAAAAGGATAATTCTCCAAAACCTTCCAGTCAAATGTAATTCCATTCCCTCCTCTTTCTTTCCCTTTGGTATCGAACAAAAAATAATCTACATGGTTTAAATAAGGATTCAAAACATCAAAATTAAATGTTGTTTTGATTCCGAATGCCTTGATAATTTTTACTGAATTGTCCCCTTGAGCGCAGTCGAGAGGTTCATTTTGTTTCTTTTGATGAAATTTCTCGCTACGTTCGAAATGAACTTTTAAGTCATGTATATAGGCTGCTGTTTCATCACCGTGCAACTGAATGAGCTGCAAATCATATGCTTGAGTCTTTTCTAAAATCTCATCAAAACTAGCATTGACAAAAACCCCAACTTTTTGAATTGTTTTTGGCAGCTCCGGTAAGATACGATCGAAATATCTTTTGCTTTTTTTATAGAAAATAAATCCCATATAATCTGGAGCTAGCGCACCAACCTCTTGGATATTTTCGAAATATTTCATTCCACAAACTTTAAGCTGCATAGTTGTTATTTTCTTATCACTTCGAGTGGTTTTCGATTTTTATGAGAAAACTGCACTTGCCTGCCATGCCTGCGGCAGGAAATCGGCAGGCAGTTAAATTTTTCATCCCTCAAAATTCACTCGAATTCGTATTCATATTTTATCTAATCTGGCTAATAAATTCCTTACAAGCTTCTCCTGGATTTTTAGTTTTCATAAAGCTTTCACCAATTAAAAACCCTTGAAAACCATATTCCTTGAGTCCCGAAATTATTCTAGGGTTCGAAATACCACTTTCAGAAACTTTAATGCAGGTGTCAGGAATTTGACTGGCCAAACTTATAGAATGCTCAAGATCTACCTCAAAGGTTTTTAAGTTTCTATTGTTAATACCAATGATTTTATTATCCAAAGCTATTTTATCCAAATCTTCTTGAGTATGCACCTCGTACAGCACTTCCAACCCTAAATCTGTCGCCAATTGGCCATAATTTTTAAGTTGTTCTTTACTAAGACAGGCTGCAATGAGCAATATTGCATCAGCGCCAATGGCTTTTGCCTCTACAATTTGAAAACCGTCCACAATAAAATCTTTTCGAAGAATCGGCTTGTATTGATTGATCGCTCTTGCTTCCATCAAATCAGCCATGGTACCTCCAAAAAAAGAGGTATCGGTCAAAATCGATTGTGCGGCAACATTTGCATCCAAATAACCCAAGGTTACCTCTGCAATTGTAGCTGTATCATTAATAATCCCCTTAGATGGTGATTGTCTTTTATATTCGGCAATTACTCCAGAAGATCCAACTTCTAATAATGATTTTCTCAAGGAAAATGTCTTTCTTGAAAAACTTGGGCTCTCTACCAATTTTTTTACAGGAATTTCTGCTTTTATCTTGGCTACCTCTTTCTTTTTAAATGCGATTATCTTATCTAATATGGTCATATTTCTTTTAATTTCATCTCTATACAAATTTACTCAATGTGACAGTGCATATGTCAGTTCAACTGATTTTCGATTTCATGAGAAAATCGTATCGAGAACACTATACTATAATTTTATTTAAACATGCTTTTGCCTTCATTCCAAAAAGCGAATCTTTTGCTTCTTCATAGGCCTCCTCAAATGATTTATCAGGGGTTACTGTTTTTAAGGCAAAAGCAGCATTGCAAAGCACTACTGTATTTTGAGCCACACTTCCTTTTCCGTCTAAGATGCTTTGAAATATTTTTGCAGCAGCTGCAACAGAATCTCCTCCAAAAATATCGGCTTGAGCAAATCTATTTAAACCCAAATCCTCAGGGGATATGGCTTGCTCTCCCTGCTTTGTAAATATTTTAAATGAACTGGTTAATGAAATCTCATCATAGCCATCTAAAGAATGAACTATGCTGTATTGACCCGGTTCTTCTTGCAACAAATAATGATACAATCTTGCGACCTCTAAATTATACGTTCCCAAAAACTTATACTTCGGGTTGCAGGGATTCACCAAAGGCCCAAGCATATTAAAAAAAGTTTTCAATGCCAGTGCTTTTCTTGTTGGCCCCACTGCCTTCATAGCCGGATGAAATTTTGGAGCATGCAAAAAACAAATGTTTGCCTTCTCCAATTGCTTTTTTAGACGACTCTCATCATTTGTAAATTCATAGCCAAAATGAGCTAACATATCTGAAGACCCCGATTGAGAAGAGACTGAATAATTTCCGTGTTTTGCCACTTTTTGACCAGTTCCTGCAACGATAAATGAACTCAGGGTAGAAATGTTAAAGGTGTCTTTTCCGTCCCCACCAGTACCCACAATATCAAGGGGTTCAAATGCTGACAAATCTATATGGATTGCCAACTCATTGAGTGCTGCTCGAAAGCCAGATAGCTCCTCTACAGTAATAGGTCGCATCATAAAAACCGTCATAAAAGAGGCCAGGTGTGCTTCATTGTATTGCTCATTGGCAATGTTAATCAAGATTGCCTTTGCCTCTGATTTGGACAATTTTTGATGCTGATATAATTTGTTTAAAATTTGTTTCATGAATGCTGATTTTGTTTCAGAATCGTTTTGTCAGGTTGAGCGCAGTCAAGACCTCTTTGTCTATTTATGAATTTGTTTCTATAAAATTTCGAACTAACTTTTCGCCAACTTCAGTTAAAATGGACTCAGGATGGAACTGAACTGCACTAATCATAAAATCTTTGTGCTCTATGGCCTGGATTTCTCCGTCTTCATCGATTGCCGTAATTACTAATTCGGAAGGAAAATTTTCTTTGGATGCAATCCAAGAATGATATCTTGCGGCATCAAATTTTGCAGGGATATCCTTGAAAATAATTGCTGAAGGGTGCACAACTTCCATTTCAGTAGCAACTCCATGAAACACCTCATTCAAATTAACGAGCTGTCCACCAAAAACTTCGGCAATAGCCTGCAGTCCTAAACAAACTCCAAATATTGGTTTTTTACCCGCATAGGCTCTAATGACCTCCTTTAAAATACCCGCTTCTTCTGGAATTCCTGGGCCAGGTGATAATACAATCATATCATAAACAGCGATTTCCTCTACTGAAATTTCATCATTTCTATAAACATCTGGCAAGTTGCCTGTGATGTCTTCAATCATGTGAACCAAATTGTAGGTAAATGAATCGTAGTTATCTAAAATTAATATTTTCATTCTAAGTTCTTTTAAATAGTTTCTGCCAGCAACAAAGCTTTCTTCAAGGCTGCCAATTTATTATTTACTTCTTGTAATTCTTTTTCTTCATCAGAATGGATCACTATTCCGGCTCCAGCCTGAGAATACAGGATGTTGTTTTTGCTCACAAAAGATCGAATTGCAATCGCCAAGTTTACCGAACCATCTAAGCCAATAATTCCAACAGCCCCTCCATAAAAACCTCTTGATTGGTTTTCATAGGTGTCAATTAATTGCATGGCTTTATACTTTGGTGCCCCGCTAAGGGTTCCTGCTGGAAAAGTATCCCCTACAATCTCCATAGGACTTCCCTTTATAGTTCCCTGAACTGTAGAAACTAAATGGATTACATGACTAAAAAACTGCACCTCTTTAAACACCTCTACACTAACGTTATTAGCATGTTTACTTAAATCATTTCGGGCCAAATCTACAAGCATTACATGTTCTGCTGTTTCTTTTTTATCAGCAGACAACACCTTACCTAACTGAATGTCTTTTGCCATATCACCAGTTCTTCTAAAGGTTCCGGCAATTGGATTAATAATGGCCTTACCCTCATTAATTTTAATCTGAGCTTCAGGTGAAGACCCCATTAATTTAAACGATCCATAATCAAAACAAAACAAGTAAGGTGAAGGATTAATGGACCTTAAAGCTCTATACACATTAAAATCATCACCTTTAAATGCTTGTTGAAACTGACGTGATAAAACCAATTGAAATACATCACCTCGTTTGCAATGTGCTTTCGCCTTTTCTACATAACCCTTAAAGTCTTCATCCGAGCAATTGGAAGTCTCTTTCCCTATTATTTGAAACTTATGGCTGTTAAAAACCTGAGAATCTATAATAGTTTGAATTTCCTCCATTCTAGAGTCAGATCCAGACTCTCTATTCTCTATCAAAGTCATTTCATCATTAAAATGGTTAATGGCAATTATAAATCGGTAAAAACCATATTGCATTAATGGGATTTTAGAAGGAGCTTCCTTTACTTTTAGTGTAATGTTTTCAAAATACTGAACAGAATCATAGGTAGTATACCCATACAAACCATTAAAGGATTTTAAAGCCTTTGGACAATCTAATTGAATGGTCTTTGAAAATTCATCAAAAAGCTGGTAAAAATTATGATCAATTTTCGTCTCTTTTTCAATGGCCCCTTTATAAAAGCTAGAAAATACATCATTTTCAATTTTCATACTCACCAATGGTTCAATACAGATAAAAGAAAAGCTCTCTTCTTTGCTGTGATAATCAGAACTTTCCAGCAGCAAAGTATTGGCGTATCGATCCCGAAAACGCAAATACAACCCTACTGGGGTAAGCGTATCTGATATTTGTACTTTACTATGGGTTATAAATTCTCTCATTTTAATTTCTTAGATAAATGCATAAAAAAAGGCTTATCGTGAGATAAGCCTTTTTTATATAAATTATAGATATAGGGTTCCTGCTCACTTATGTTCTTTAAGAGAGTACCACCACCATATGTTATGTTGTTTCTTCATTGTGAAGCAAATGTAAGACAGATTTTTATAAATCCAAATTTTTATGTGTTCTTTTTTTTACAAACTTATAAATTGTAAGCAGATGACAATTTTCTCCATCATTTAATTATAATATCAATCAAATATTCAAATTACGATTTAAATAATTAATCAATTAAGAATTATTGATTGTCAATTAAAATATTTTATTGGTCTTTTGCATAGTAAATAAAACATTCAATAAAAATTTTATAAGATATGTGTGGAATCGTATGCGCCTTTGATCTAAAACAAAAATCAGAAACCTTAAGACCTCAGCTTTTGGAAATGTCAAAAAAAATGAGGCATCGTGGTCCAGATTGGAGCGGGATCTATAGCAATGAAAATGCCATTCTGGCTCATGAAAGATTGGCGATAGTAGATCCATCATCGGGAAAACAGCCTTTAGTTAGCAAAGATCAAAATTTGGTATTGGCGGCAAACGGCGAAATTTACAATCATCGCGAACTGCGAAAAACGCTTCGAGAACCATTTGATTTTCAAACCCAATCTGACTGTGAGGTGCTTTTAGCCTTGTATAAAGAAAAAGGAGTTGAATTCTTAGATGAGCTCAATGGAATATTTGGTTTTGCAATTTATGATGTAACCAATGATAGTTATTTTATTGCGAGAGATCATATGGGTATTATTCCTTTATATATGGGCTGGGATGAAAACGGCACCTTTTATGTTGCCTCAGAATTAAAAGCACTAGAAGGCATCTGCACCAAAATTGAACTTTTCCCTCCAGGACATTATTTATCAAGTAGCCATGGAGAAATTACAAAATGGTATCAACGAGATTGGGAAGATTATGAGGCTGTAAAAGAAAACCAAACCTCTATTAACGAATTGCGACAAGCCTTAGAAGCAGCAGTTCATAGACAATTGATGAGCGATGTTCCCTATGGCGTATTACTATCTGGTGGATTAGACTCTTCTATTACCTCGGCCATTGCTAAAAGATATGCTGAAAAAAGAATTGAATCGGATGATACTCAAAAAGCTTGGTGGCCGCAATTGCATTCGTTTTCTGTAGGCTTGGAAGGCTCACCAGATTTGGCTGTTGCTCAAAAAGTAGCAGATCATATAGGCACTGTCCATCACGAAATAAAATTTACCATTCAAGAAGGACTCGATGCCATTAGGGATGTCATTTATCATTTGGAAACTTATGATATTACTACTATTAGGGCTTCTACTCCTATGTATTTAATGGCCAGAGTTATTAAGTCTATGGGGGTTAAAATGGTCTTGTCTGGAGAAGGTGCCGATGAATTGTTTGGTGGATATTTATATTTTCACAAGGCTCCAAATGCCGAAGAACTTCACAAAGAGACAGTTCGTAAATTGGATAAGCTACACATGTATGACTGCCTAAGAGCTAATAAAAGTTTAGCGGCTTGGGGTATTGAAGGTTGCGTACCTTTTTTAGACAAAGAGTTTATGGATGTCGCCATGCGCATCAATCCTCAAGATAAAATGATCGGGAAAGAGCGGATGGAAAAATGGGTTTTACGGAAAGCTTTTGAAGCGATTTTACCAGAAAGTGTAGCATGGCGTCAAAAAGAACAATTTTCAGATGGTGTTGGCTACGACTGGATTGATCGCTTAAAAGAAATGGTAAATACAGAAGTCTCTGATGCCCAATTGAAAAACGCGAAGTATAAATTTCCGATTCAGACTCCAACCACAAAAGAAGAATATTACTACCGTGCTATTTTTGCAGAACACTTTCCTAGTGATACAGCTGCCTTATGTGTTCCTCAAGAACCGTCTATTGCTTGTAGTTCAAAAATAGCTTTGGAGTGGGATGCTAGTTTTAAAGGTCAAAACGAACCTTCTGGAAGAGCTATTAAAACGGTGCATGAAGCTGCCTATTAGCTAAAAAGATGAATTTTTTAAAAATTAACGAATCAAAAATCTCGCTTTTGCGGGATTTTTGATTTTTTACAAAATGGAAGATTAAAGATTTTTAGAGAAATTGATGATAAACTAATTTTAAGACGTTTTAAGCAACTTTTTTTCAATTAACAATTGTTTATAAAAATTAAGGCTATACGTTTAAAAGCTTTTAAAATGACTTCAATTTTAGTAACTTTGTAGATATAGACACTCTCAATTGATGGTCTTTTAGTATTAGATAATAAACAATCATAAAATAATGAGCGAAGAAAAAAAACACGACTATTCTGCAGATAGTATTCAGGCCCTCGAGGGAATGGAACATGTAAGAATGCGTCCATCCATGTATATTGGAGATATTGGAATTAGAGGATTACACCATTTGGTTTATGAAGTGGTAGATAACTCTATTGATGAGGCCATGGGAGGGCATTGTGACACTATAGAGGTGACCATAAATGAAGACAACTCGGTAACTACCAGAGATAACGGTCGAGGGATCCCGGTAGGAATCCACAAAAAAGAAGGCGTTTCTGCTTTACAAGTTGTCATGACTAAAATTGGTGCTGGTGGTAAATTTGATAAGGACTCTTATAAGGTTTCTGGAGGGTTGCACGGAGTGGGTGTGTCTTGTGTGAATGCACTTTCTGATCACTTAACTGCTACCGTTCATAAGGACGGAAAAGTATGGCAACAAGAATATGAAAAAGGAAAAGCCTTATACCCTGTTAAAACCATCGGTGAAACAGATTTTACAGGAACCATAGTTACCTTTTTACCAGACAAGTCAATTTTCACCCAAACCACGGAGTATAATTATGAAACCCTAGCAACAAGAATGCGAGAATTGGCATTCTTAAATAAGGGAATCACCATTACACTAACTGACAGAAGAAATACCGATGATGAAGGAAATTTCATTTCAGAAGTTTTTCATAGTGATGAGGGTCTTCCAGAATTTATCAAATATTTAGACAGTACGAGAGAACAACTAATTGGAAACGTAATCTCTATTGAAGGAGAAAAAAATGGAGTTCCTGTAGAAGTTGCTATGGTATATAACACCTCGTACTCAGAAAACTTGCACTCGTATGTAAACAATATTAATACCCATGAAGGAGGAACGCATTTAGCAGGTTTTAGAAGAGGGCTTACAGCCACCTTAAAAAAGTATGCAGATGACTCTGGGTTATTGAAAAATTTGAAATTTGAAATCGCAGGAGATGATTTTAGAGAAGGTTTAACCGCTATTATTTCTGTGAAGGTTGCAGAACCTCAATTTGAGGGTCAAACCAAAACAAAACTTGGAAACAGAGAAGTTACGGCTGCAGTATCGCAAGCGGTTTCTGAAATGTTAACTGATTATTTAGAAGAAAACCCGAACGATGCAAAAATCATCGTTCAAAAAGTGATCTTAGCTGCACAAGCGCGTCATGCTGCTCGTAAGGCAAGAGAATTGGTGCAACGTAAGACCGTCATGAGTATTGGTGGCTTGCCTGGAAAACTTTCTGATTGTTCTGAGACTGATCCATCACAATGTGAAATCTTCTTAGTAGAGGGTGATTCTGCAGGAGGTACAGCTAAACAAGGTAGAGATCGTAATTTTCAAGCCATTTTGCCTTTGCGTGGAAAAATTCTAAACGTAGAAAAAGCCATGCAACACAAAGTTTTTGAAAATGAAGAAATCAAGAACATGTTTACGGCCTTAGGGGTTTCTATTGGAACTGATGAAGACCCAAGAGCATTGAACCTAACCAAAGTACGTTATCACAAAGTTGTGATTATGTGTGATGCCGATGTCGATGGTAGTCATATTGCTACCCTAATCTTAACCTTTTTCTTTAGATATATGAGAGAGATGATTGAGCAAGGGTATATCTATATTGCAACACCGCCTTTGTACTTGGTTAAAAAAGGACAAAAGAAAGAATATGCTTGGGATGATAACCAACGTGATTTAATCGCTCAAAAATTGGGTGGTAATGTAACCATACAACGTTACAAAGGTTTGGGAGAGATGAACGCAGAGCAATTGTGGGATACTACTATGAATCCTGAGTTTAGAACCCTAAGACAAATTACCATTGATAGCCTTACAGAGGCAGATAGAGTTTTCTCTATGCTAATGGGAGATGATGTACCACCTCGTAGAGAATTTATAGAGAAAAATGCCAAATATGCAAATATTGATGTCTAGTTTAGAATCTTTATAAACACATAATTAAGCACACTCTTATATTTGGAGTGTGTTTTTTTTATATATTCACTATATATAAATCCCCTAGAAACAATCACGGAGTATTAATCAAACTTTTAACAAATGAAAAAGTGTATTTTAATTTTTATTGGAGTATTAACACTAAGTTTTAGTGCGAGAGCTCAAAAAGGCTTCGAAAATATTTTGTTAGCCGATGCTTCAGACGCTAACAAATTAGTGAACGCATATTTTGCTCCAGCGATGGAAGGATTTATTTATGGAATGAATAATGGCTGGTTTCATACCGCTAAAGTTCACAAAATATTGGGTTTTGACTTAACAGTGGGGCTTAGTGCAGCTATGGTTCCTGCAGAAAAAGAAATGTTTAGCATTTCAGCCCTTGGCTTAACTTCTGTAAGTTCATCAAGCACAACAGCTTCAACTTTTGCTGGACCTAATAAAGTAACTCCATTTACAGTGACTAAAACTGTCTCTATTAATGGTCAGCAAAGAACTGTAACCGCCAATTTTGAAACACCTGGTGGTGTAACTGGTGATCTTCCTTTAAACGCAGTACCTGCTCCTGTGGCGCAACTAAACATTGGTCTTCCTTTTAAATTTGAAGCCATGGTTCGTTTCTTTCCAGAAACCCAGTTGGGTGATGATGGTGGTAAAGCCAGTATGTATGGAATTGGTTTAAAGAAAGAAATTACAAGCTGGTTCGGTCCTTTAGATAAATTGCCTTTGCATGTATCGCTTATGGCAGCATATACTTCTATGGACGTGAATTATGGGTTTGCAAATGTATCGACAGGTGCTTTTCAAACCACCAATGCATCAGCAGATTTTGAATTAAGATCTTATACAGCGCAAGCAATTGCTTCATTAAACTTCCCTTTCATTAATGTATATGGAGGAATTGGATATAGCGGAGGAACTTCTAAATTCAAAATGAATGGTACCTATAGAGGACAATATACGTATACAGAAGCGGGTCAAACTGTAACCTATACTGAAACATTGACGCCTCCTAGCATGGAATTTGACGCCGCTGGTTTTAAAACAACGATCGGAGCTAGATTTAGTTTATTGTTCTTTAAAATATTTGCAGATTACACGTTCCAAGAATACAATACTTTAAGTGCAGGTGTTGCTTTTAGTATTCGATAAATAAAACTCAAAAATAATTTAAAAAAGGCATCGAAATTTCGATGCCTTTTTTGATTTTTAGGACTGCTAATTTTCAATAATTTATCTTACTTTTGCAGTACACAAAATTTTCAACACAAAAAACACACAATATGAAAGTAACAGTTGTAGGAGCAGGTGCTGTAGGTGCTAGTTGCGCAGAGTACATTGCCATTAAAAATTTCGCTTCAGAAGTAGTCATTTTAGACATTAAAGAAGGTTTTGCAGAAGGAA
>CBFHUV010000003.1:0-47502 GCA_965659055.1 Polaribacter sp. | reverse complement strand
GCCAAAGTTTCTGTCAACCTTCCTTTTACATCAGCATTGATAACTCCTCTATTTCTAAATATAGGCCTGATATATTTGAATGCTTTTAGAGCAACCAAACCAAATACTGCAACGGGTATTAACACAAATAATGTCATAGACGGACTTATTCCAATTAACAATACCATAGAAATTATTGCGGTAATAGTTCCACCAACCAGCTGAACCAACCCTGTTCCTATTAAATTTCGAACACCCTCTACATCACTCATGATACGTGAAACTAGGGCTCCTGACTTCGTATTATCAAAAAAACTAATTGGTAGCGATAAAACTTTCTTTTGCACTTGTGCTCTTAATTCTGAAATTAAAAACTGAGCTTGCACACTTAAAATACGAGTCAATAAAAATGAAGTAATGGCTTGAATTAGAATTGCAACTCCAACAACGAACAACAATTGATATAGCTGGTCATAATCTTTATTCGGAATTACATCGTCTAACAAGGCTTTACTTTTCCAAGGCAAGACCAAACTTGACAGCCTACTTAATACGATTAAAATTAACCCAATAAAAACCAAATTCCGCTTTGGCCAAATAATGGTTTTAAATGCTTTTCCGATAGAAACCTTTGATTTCTTTTTCTTTTTTGATGATTGGCTATGTTGCTTCATATCTATTTTTTTCCTAATTGATTTCTACAAGTTGTCAAATGATATGCCATGAATAAAAACATGACAGAATAGCAAAGATATTTATAAAAGGATCTTTCTGTTAAAATAAAAAGCTCCTTTTAAGGAGCTTTTTATTTTTGATTTAAATTACAATCTATTATCGATAATACTTTGTACAACATCCGGATTTAATAAGGTTGAAATATCTCCCAAATTATCCATTTCATTATGTGCTATTTTTCGCAAAATTCTACGCATAATTTTTCCTGAACGTGTTTTAGGTAGTCCATCTGTAAATTGAATTTTATCTAACTTCGCGATAGGCCCTATATGCTCTGAAATAATTTGATTGATTTCTTTTCGCAAATTATCATGATCTCTGGTTTCTCCAAAATCTTTTAAAATAACATATCCATACAAGGCGTTTCCTTTGATGTCATGTGGAAAACCAACTATGGCAGATTCTGCTACTGCTGGGTGCTCGTTAATTGCATCTTCTATTGGGGCGGTTCCTAAATTATGACCAGAAACGATAATGACATCATCTACCCTACCGGTAATTCTGTAATAACCGACCTCATCTCTCAAGGCACCGTCTCCCGTAAAATACATATTATCAAAAGCAGAAAAATAGGTTTCTTTATATCGTTGATGGTTTCCCCAAATAGTTCTCGCCATACTCGGCCATGGAAATTTGATACACAAGCGTCCTTCTACCTGATTCCCTTTTAATTCTTCACCTGCCTCATCCATCAGCGCTGGTTGAATACCAATAAAAGGTAAGGTTGCATAGGTAGGTTTGGTTGGTGTTACATAAGGAATAGGCGTAATCATAATTCCACCCGTTTCTGTTTGCCACCAAGTATCAACTATCGGACTTTTCCTTTTACCGATATTATCATTATACCAATGCCAAGCTTCTTCATTGATAGGTTCTCCTACAGACCCCAATACTTTTAGAGAGCTTAAATCATATTTTCCTACTAGGTCCGCACCTTGTTTTGCCAAGGCTCTAATAGCGGTTGGTGCAGTATAAAATTGATTGACTTTATGCTTTTCTACCACCTCCCAAAAACGCCCAAAATCACGATAACTAGGCACTCCTTCGAATAAAATCGTGGTAGCGCCATTTGCCAAAGGACCGTAAACGATATAGCTGTGACCCGTTATCCAACCAATATCTGCTGTACACCAATACACATCATTCTCCTTATATTGGAACACATTTTTAAAGGTATAGGCGGTATATACCATATACCCTGCAGTGCTATGAACCATTCCTTTAGGTTGCCCTGTAGAGCCTGAAGTATATAAAATAAATAATGGATCTTCTGCATCCATCACTTCTGCCTTACCCTCTGGTGATGCAGCATCTAACAAAGGTTGCAACCAAAAATCACGACCTTCTTTCATAAAAATTTCTGAATGGATCCTTTTCGCTACCAAAACAGTATCTACCCCTGGGCAGGATTCTAAAGCCTCATCGACAATTCCTTTTAAATCTATGCTTTTTGATCCTCGATAAGATCCATCAGCAGTAATAACCATTTTACAATCACAATCATTGATTCTAGTGGCTAGTGCTGTCGATGAAAAACCTGCAAATACCACAGAGTGCACAGCGCCAATTCTGGCACAGGCCAAAACTGCAATCGCCAACTCTGGAATCATGGGCACATAAATACAAACACGATCTCCTTTTTGTATGCCTTTGCTTTTTAAAACATTGGCAAATTGATTTACCCTTCTGTACAACTGCCAATAACTAATATGCTCAGCAGGTTCATTTGGATCATTGGGTTCAAAAATAATAGCCGTTTTGTCACCTCTTGTTGCTAAGTGCCGATCCAAACAATTTTCCGTAATATTTAATTGAGCCCCCTCAAACCATTTTACTTCGGGTTTGCTAAAATCCCAACTAAGCACCTTATTCCATTTCTTTCTCCATAAGAAATGCTCTTCAGCAATCTCTTCCCAAAAATTTTCTGGGTCTCTAACAGATTTTCTATAGACTTGGTAATATTCTTCTAAATGTTTTATGTGGTAATTACTCATATAGCTAAATTGATTTGATCAAAATTATTTTTCATAGAAATTTGATTTTTTAAATTTATGATTTCTATACGAGATTAAAAAATTCAAACCGGAATTCCTTTATTATAAATTCTAATGGAACCAACAGACTAAATGCAAAAGTAATTCAGTTGTATATACTATATTTACTTACTTTTAAATTTCAATAAAATATTCAAAAACCATCACTATTGATTTTAACCAGCATACTTGAATTTTGGCCCATAATCCTTCTCTTCTTTGTGATTGCCACCTTATATGCTTCTGTAGGATTTGGAGGAGGGTCAAGTTATTTGGCCGTTTTAGCTCTAACGGGAATCGCATTTACACAAATTAGATCAACGGCCCTATTGTGCAATATCATGGTGGTTAGCGGAAATGTATTTTTCTTTTTTAAGCAGAGTCAATATCAATTAAAAAAAGTACTTCCTCTAGTTTTGTTTAGCGTGCCATTGGCCTTTGTGGGCGGTTATTTAAAAATTAGCGAATCCTTTTTCTTTGTGCTCTTAGGCGCAACCTTATTTTTTGCAGCTATCAGCATGTGGAGATCTAATAAAATTGCAGGAACTAGCACAACAGATAAACAGTTGAGTGTATCAAAAAATGCTAGCCTTGGAGGAATTATCGGTTTTATTTCGGGAATGGTCGGTATTGGTGGAGGCATTTTTTTGGCTCCTTTATTGCATTTAACCCATTGGGATCGTCCAAAAAAAATTGCTGCAACGGCGAGTCTATTTATCTTAGTAAATTCTATTTCGGGGCTGGCAGGACAATATGTGAACCCAGCCTTTTCAATTGATTGGAATTTAACCTCAGTTTTATTAGCGGCAGTTTTTATTGGAGGCCTATTGGGAAACAGATTGAGAGACCGATTTTTTAAACCCATACAACTAAAAAAAGCAACAGCTCTTTTAATTGCCTTTGTTAGTTTGAGAATTTTATGGAATTATTTAGTCTAGGCTTTAATTTGAGGAATACTATCTATCAATCTCTTTTTTAACATAGAAATGATGCGCTTATTATACTCTGAAGAACGGCTTTCATAAACCTTAAACTCAGATATGGTAAACATTCCTAAAACCAAACCTATGTATTGATTTTTAAGAGCAAGATCTTTGGTGATGGAATTTTCTATAAATGAAATTTGATCTTCTTCTTTCTTGTTTTGAAAATTTGCTTTCTTGGAAACTAAATAATTCTTAAAAATTGCAATTAACAACTCATGTTGCAATTTTAAAATAGGACGTAAAGTCTCATTTTGAAAAAGCTCAAGCTCTCCAACAGACTCCTTTGTTAAATCCTTAGCCAATACAGGTCTCAAATTAATTTTAGTCACTTCCATAATTTAGTGGTTTTCTAGCTGCTCAATCGCAGCTTGATAATCATATTGCAAGTCTTCATGCAACGTTGATAACGCTTTTTTAATTAGAAGTATTTGTCTTTCCAACGTGTTCTGCAATCTAGGGCTTTTGGCAATGGATGGCTTAAAAGCAATTAATTTTTCACAAAAATAGAGTAACAAAACCACCTCTGTTTCTTTCTTTTGTGAATAGCGAATATACTTTTTTGTATTGGTTAATATTTTACGCACACTTTTTCGAACGTAAAAGAAACTCTTGGTGTTGATTTGCTCAAACAAGGCATCCATTTCTTCCTTTATGCGCTCTATATAGGCTTCTTCATTGTTGGCTTCGAAAAGCAAATAACTTAGTAATTCTTTATTCTCCTTTTTAAATTTTGTGAGAGCAATACACAGATCCATCAATTCTTTTGGAGATTGATGACTTAACTCATCCTTTAAAGTTTTTAGACTTACAGTTTTCAATTTTTCATTGGCTTTAATGCCAAAACTACCAAATATCCACAGTGATCTGAAGCAATGGTATCACAGATAGTCTCTGTAGATACTACTTCCCAACGATCGTCAGGATTGGTCATGACATAATCTATTTTCTTCACGGGATTGTCCGAAGGAAACGTTAGTTTTAGTTGAGATTCATGATGGTAAGCTGCCTTCCAATAGCTTTCTAAAATTGAAATAGTCGTACTCTTAGGTTCATCATTTAAATCTCCTGATAAAATAGTAGGATACCTGTTCTTTTTAAAAGCTCTATTTAAAGCCTTGGCTTGAGAAACCCGATCTGTATCTGTTTTTAAATGATCCAAATGTGTACCAATAAATGAAATGGTATCACCAGACTTTAAAACCGTTGTAACTTCTAAAGCAGCTCGTGGCTCGTTTCCTTGAGTATATGGCAAGGCGACATTTCTACTGCTAATAAAACTATATTTAGACAGCACTCCTTCTCCATACTCACCACCATCATAGGGCATGGCTCTGGCAAATAAGGATGCCATTTGAGTCCGATAACCCAATTCTGTAGGCAAATCGTAGCGCTTGGCCCTTTTGGTTTTAAAATCAACTTCTTGCAAGGACACAAAATCAGCATCTGCCTTTTTTATAACACTAGCGATTCTATCCAAATCAAAACTACCATTAGTGGTTGCTCCGTGAAGAATATTAAAACTTAAAACCCGAACTGTTGTTTTCTTTGATTCTTGAGACCAAAGAAAAGTTGCGCTGAATAAAAGTCCTAATACTAAGTGTTTTTTTAAACAAGACATTAGTGTTCGCTTGGAATTTCTACCATCTCGTCTACCTCTTCCTCGTAATTTACCCCTAAGACTTTAAATCCAAAGAGATTAAAAAAGTCATTGCTATATCCTTCTAGATCTCCAATCTTATTTAGATTATCTGATGTTGCCGCTTCCCAAAGTGTAGCCACTTCTGCTTGTACATCTTCACGCATTTCCCAATCATCAATTCGAATTCTACCTTTAGCATCTAGTGGTATCGCTCCTTCAGCATACAAACGTTCACTGTACAATCGCTGAATTTGCTCAATACATCCCTCATGAATTCCCTTAGCCTTCATTATTTTATACAACAAAGAAATATATAATGGAATTACAGGAATGGCAGAACTTGCCTGAGTTACCAATGCTTTATTTACAGAAACATAGGCTTGCACCCCTAAATCCTTTAAACTATCTGTAATGGTAAAGGCAGTAGCCTCTAGATGATCCTTGGCTGCACCAATGGTTCCTTTTCTATAAACTGCTTCGGTTAAAGAAGGACCTATATAAGAATAGGCAACGGTTTTGGCACCTGCGGCCAATACGTTTTCTTTTTTCAAAGCATCCATCCACATTTTCCAATCTTCACCTCCCATAACGGCCACTGTATTCTCAATATCATCTCCTTCTGCAGGATCGATCGAAACTTCTGAGACTTCTCCTGTATGAAAATCAACTGTTTTATTAGAAAACACTCCGCCAATGGGTTTTAACACTGACTTGTAGCGTTCACCTGTATCTGGATGGGTTCTAACTGGTGAAGCTAAACTGTAAATAACCAAATCTACCTGTCCTAAATCTTCTTTAATGAGTTTTATAACATCCGCTTTAATCTCGTTTGAAAAAGCATCTCCATTAATGCTTTTCGCATATAAACCTGCCTTATGAGCATGTTTTTCGAAAGCCGCTGTATTGTAATATCCTGCTGAACCCGTTCTTCCAGGTGTAGAAGGCTTATCAAAAAACACACCGATAGTCGCTGCATCAGATCCAAAAGCACTTGTTATTCTTGAGGCCAAACCGAATCCGGTAGATGAGCCAATGACCAATACTTTTTTTGCTCCGTTAATTTTTCCTTTCGATTTTACATAGTCGATTTGATTGACAACGTTTTGTTCACAGCCTGTTGGATGCGCTGTTAAACAAATAAAGCCTCTAGTTCTTGGTTCTATAATCATGGTAGTTTGGTTTTGTATTCTCGATACTATTTTGCTTCGTTTCACTTCTAAAAATCAATCGAACTGACAAACAATATGTCACATCGAATGAATTTAATGTTCAGCAGAAAAATTAAATTTGTTCCGAGATGATTTAATTTATTAATTACTTGAAGTTAAAAACTTCCTTACATTATTTTCGATTCGGCCCAATACATTTTCCGTATTGGCTTTTACAAATTGCTCGCCGGTAATTTGTTCGTACAATTCGATGTATCGGTTAGATATTTCCAATATTTTCTCTTCCGACATCGCAGGAATCTGCTGCCCTTCTTTTCCTTGAAATCCATTTTCAATTAACCACTGTCTTACAAATTCTTTTGACAATTGTTTTTGAGGCTCTCCTTTTGCCTGTCTTTCAGCATAGCCATCTGCATAAAAATAACGAGATGAATCTGGTGTATGGATTTCATCAATTAAGACAATTTTTCCGTCTTTTGTTTTCCCAAACTCGTACTTCGTATCTACCAAAATCAAGCCTCTCTTGGCGGCAATTTCAGTCCCTTTAGCAAAGAGTTTACGTGTAAAATCTTCTAAAACTAAATAATCTTGTTCAGATACAATCCCTTTTGACAGAATTGCTTCTCTAGAAATATCCTCATCATGCTCACCATTATCTGCTTTGGTAGATGGTGTGATGATAGGCATTGGAAAACGATCATTCTCCTTCATACCTTCTGGCATCTCTACTCCACACAAAATTCGTTTACCTGCTTTGTATTCGCGAGCAGCATGTCCAGACAAATAACCTCTAATAACCATTTCTACTTTAAAAGGCTCACATAAATGCCCTACTGCCACATTCTCATCTGGGGTTGCTACTAACCAATTGGGAACAATTTCTGCTGTCTCCTTCATCATTTTAGTAGCAATCTGATTTAAAATTTGTCCTTTATAGGGTATTTGCTTTGGTAGGATTACATCAAAAGCAGACAAACGATCAGAAGCAATCATAACCAATACGTCATTATTGATATTGTATACCTCTCTTACTTTTCCTTTGTATACAGACTGCTGTTTTGGAAACTGAAAATTTGTTTCGTTAATTGTATTCATGAATTACGGTGTTGTTATGGATGCAAAAATAGTATTTAAACCACTAAAATCACTTCTTTTCTAGTACTTTTATTTGCTTTATATTGTCAGAAATGGGTGTTGTAGTAATGACTTTTTCACCCGGAATAAAATAGAAAAAATTAACCTTTAACTTGTTTTGATCAATTTTTATCATTCTGTCTCTATACTTTTATAAGCACCAATAATCTTTCGAACCAAACGATGACGAATCACATCTTTATCATCTAAATATACCTGAGCGATGCCCTCTATGTCTTTTAAAGCCAATAAGGCCTCTTTTAATCCTGAAACCTGCTTTCTTGGTAAATCAATCTGCCCTGGATCTCCATTAATAACAAACTTGGCATGTTTTCCCATTCGGGTTAAAAACATTTTCATCTGATTGTGTGTGGTATTCTGTGCCTCATCTAATATAACAAAAGCATTGTCCAAGGTTCTACCACGCATAAAGGCAAGTGGCGCAATTTGTATGGTTTTATTTTCTAAGTAGGCTTCTAATTTTTCATGCGATATCATATCTCGCAGCGCATCGTATAAAGGCTGCATATACGGATCTAGTTTCTCTTTTAGATCTCCAGGTAAAAAGCCTAAATTCTCTCCAGACTCAACAGCTGGTCTCGTTAAAATAATTCTGCGAACCTCTTTTTCTTTCAAAGCCTTTACTGCCAATGCAACCGCTGTATAAGTTTTTCCAGTTCCGGCAGGTCCAACAGCAAATAACATATCGTTCGTTTTCATCAAAGACACCATTTTTCGCTGATTTTCTGTTTGGGCTTTAATTAGTTTACCACTAATTCCATGCACCAACACATCTTTAGAAGCGGTATTTTGGCTTTCTTCTTTTCCTGTGGATGTTAAAATGCGTTCAATGCTGTTTTCATCCAACTTGTTGTAGCGAGTAAAATACTTAGTAAGCATTTCAAAGCGTTTTTCAAATTCATCCAAAAGATCGGATTCTCCGTAAATTTTAAGGTTGGTTCCTCTGGCAACTATTTTAATCTTAGGGAAATAGGTTTTCAGTTGCGCTACTGTGCTGTTTTGAGTGCCAAAAAAATCATTCGGATTGATTTCTGTAAGCTCTATCGTACGTTCTGTCAAATGATTAGGTTTTAATAAATGAATGAAACTTAAAAAATAAAAAATGATGTGTATAAATAAATCCCAACTTGACCATTTTTTACCTAAGAAAAGTACGCATAAAATTTTAGAATTGATTAGCTTTGTGTAAAATTTTCATCAATTTTTAAACAATTAATCAACAGGGATTTTTACATGTCTTTAATCACTTTAACTACAGATTTCGGAACCAAAGATCACTTTGTTGGTGCAGTAAAAGGGGCTATTTATACCCAGCTCCCCGATGCTAGAATTGTAGACATTACCCATGAAATTTCTCCTTTTAACATTACAGAAACAGCCTATATTCTAAAAAATAGCTATAAAAGTTTTCCAGAAAAAAGCATTCATATTATTGGTGTTGATTCTGAATTAAGCCCAGAAAACAAGCATATTGCACTCTTGTTAGACAATCATTATTTCATTTGCCCAGACAACGGTTTAATCTCTATGATAGCCTCGGAAGTAAAACCGACTCAAATTGTTGAAATCAATATTCACGACCGAGTAGAAAGTAGTTTTCCTGTACTGGATGTATTTGTGCAAGTGGCTTGTTTTATTGCCCGAGGTGGTAGCTTAGGTGTTATCGGGAAAGACACGCGTCATTACAAGCAAATAACAGAGATTCAGCCCAAAGTGAATCAAGATGAAAATCAGATTATGGGTTCTGTTATTTATATAGACAACTACGGCAATGTTATTAGTAATATTAGCAAAAAACTATTCAACGAAATTGGCAAAGGGCGCTCGTTTAAAGTAAAAGCCAGACGTTATGAATTTGACAAGATTCACAAAAAATACAACGATATCATCAACTTTGAGATTCAAGAAAACCGCTCACATTATGATGGTAATAAATTGGCATTGTTTAATTCTGCAGGCTATTTAGAAATTGCTATTTTCCGAAGTAATTTAGACACGGTTGGCGGAGCATCCACCCTTTTAGGCTTGAGTTACCGAGACAATATCGCCATAGAATTTACTTCTTAAAACCTTAAAACATATGTTTGTTCGTATCGTAAAAATGAGCTTTCATCCAGAACATGTGCCTACTTTTTTAGCCATGTTTGAAGAGAAAAAAGCCTATATAAAACAAAATAAAGGTTGTCAGCTATTAGAGTTGTACCGAGACAAAACCAACCCATCTATTTTCTTTACCTATAGTTATTGGAACGAAGAACAAGATCTAGAAAACTATAGAAATTCAACTTTATTTAAAGAGGTTTGGGCCCTTACCAAAACTTGGTTTAATGACAAACCAGCAGCTTGGAGCGTAGATAAACTTGTAAGTCTTTCTTGATATTTAATGGGGATTGGTGGTCAGTGATCAATGATCAATGTTGAGTGATGAGTGTTGAGTTTTGAGTAACAAGCATATTGCAAACTATAACCTCTGCACCTTTGCACCTTTGTCACTCTGAACCTTTATCCCTTTGTCCCTCTGAACCTTTGAACCTCTGCCCCTCTGTCCCTCAGAACCTCTACTTCCTTAAATACCCCCCTGTAATCACGGCAAAAATAGCGCCTAATATAGGTGCTGTTATATACATCCAAAGATGCTCAAGATTTCCAGACATTAAAGCAGGAGCAATAGAACGTGCTGGATTCATAGATGCATTGGTAATTGGACCTGCAAACATGGCTTCTAATAAAACTACCGACCCAATAGCCATTCCTGCGACTACACCTATTTCTTTGCTCCCTGTAGATACAGTAATAATGACCAACATTAAAAAATAAGTCAATAAAAACTCTAGGATGAATGCTCGCCAAATTGCTACTGTAGGAATAGTGGCTCCCAAATATTCACTTGCTGGAAATAATATTAATAAGATTCCACTTGCCAATAAAGCACCCAATACTTGTGCAGAGATGTATTTTGGGACCTCTTTCCAAGGGAATTTTTTAGCATAAGCAAAACTGATTGTCACAGCCGGATTAAAGTGCGCTCCAGAAATTTCTCCTAAGGCATAAATCATAGCCATTACGATAAGACCCCAGGTTATTGCAATACCCACATGCCCTATTTGACCTCCAGTAACTTCATTAATAGTCATGGCTCCAGTACCACAAAAAACCATCGAAAAAGTGCCGATAAACTCTGAAACGTATTTTTTCATATTGATAACTATCATACAAAGATACAATCCTCTGGAAAACAAAAAACAAGAAAAAGAACAAGTTCTTCATTTATGCTTTTCTTAGTATCTTGCATTTGTAAAAAACAACCCAACTCACTAACCTATGAAGAATTTAATCTCCATTGCACTGCTCGTTTTCTTTTTAAGCTGTGCTCCAAAAAAAGCAACCGAACAAGAACGATGGGAAAACCATGCAAAAAACACCGAAATTATTCGAGATGATTTTGGGGTCCCTCATATTTATGGTAAAACAGATGCCGATGCCGTGTTTGGACTTTTATATGCACAATGCGAGGATGATTTCAATCGAGTAGAAAGAAATTATATCTGGGCTATCGGTAGATTGGCAGAAATAGAAGGCGAAAAATCTTTGTACAGTGATTTAAGAGCTAAGTTGTACATGACCGAGAATGAGGCCAAGGAAAACTTCAATCAAGCTCCAGAATGGCTTCAAAAACTATGTGTAGCTTTTGCCGATGGAATAAATTATTATCTAAAAAATCACCCAGAAGTAACTCCTGCCTTAATCACCCATTTTGAGCCTTGGATGCCAATGTATTTTAGCGAAGGTTCTATCGGTGGAGATATCGAGCGTATTTCTACAAAAAAAATTCGCGATTTCTATGCACCAGAAGACAACAAACTCGCTATTTCTGATGGTTTGATTCGCTTAAAAGATGAAGAGCCAAGAGGATCCAATGGCTTTGCGATAGCCGGGAGTAAAACAGCTTCAGGAAATGCTATGTTACTGATCAACCCACACACCTCTTTCTTTTTTAGAGGTGAGGTTCATGTAGCTAGTGAAGAAGGACTAAACGCTTATGGGGCTGTAACTTGGGGACAATTTTTTGTCTATCAAGGGTTTAATGAAAAGACGGGTTGGATGCATACCTCTACAGGTACCGATATTATGGATGAGTTTGAAGAAACCATCGTTAAAGACAATAAAGGAACTCATTATATATATGGAGATGAACATCGTGCCATGGATTCTATACCTGTAGTTTTAAACTATAAAACGGACGCTGGCTTGCAAAGTAAATCGTTTATGACCTACAGAAGCCACCATGGACCTATCACCCATAAAAATGAAGATAAATGGGTAGCTACCGCAATGATGTGGAGCCCTATAAAAGCCTTAGAACAATCGTTTACTAGAACTAAAAAATCCAACCACAAAGAGTTTGATGCCATGATGGAAATTCGCACCAACTCTTCAAACAATACCGTATATGCGGATGCCGATGGAACCATTGCCTATTACCATGGTAATTTTATCCCAAAACGAAATATTCAATTCGATTATACCAAACCTGTGGATGGAAGGAATCCAGCAACAGATTGGCAAGGACTGCACGCCTTAAATGAAAACATCTTTATTAAAAATCCAGCAAATGGTTGGATTCAGAACTGTAACTCGACCCCTTTTACAGCGGCCTTGGAATACAGTCCTAAAAGAGAAAATTACCCAGTGTATATGACCTCATTTCCTGAAAACTTCAGAGGAATACATGCCATACCTTTATTAACGAAAGCCTCCAATCTTACCTTAGATAAATTAATCACACTTGCCTATGACCCTTATTTACCGGGTGCAGAAGCTTTAATGAAGGGGGTTTCAGTAGCCTATGACAAATACCCTTCCAAAGACAAAGAAATAAGAGAAGCGGTCGCAGTCCTTAAAAATTGGGATTATACTGTAAATAAAGAATCGGTTGGGATGACCCTAAGTCAATACTACCTCAATGCCTTTTATCAGTCTGGAAAAGCACCACGTGGCCTGGATTTTGTTTCTAGATTAGAATATATGGGCAGTAAATCCGACCTCAAAGATCGGTTGGCTATTTTAAAAATAGCTTTAACCAACATCAAGGCTGATTTTGGTCAATGGCAAACACCTTGGGGAGAAATTAATCGTTACCAAAGAAATGACGGTGCAATTTTTCAGGAGTTTGATGACAGCAAAGCAAGTTTACCTGTTGGTATGGCCTCAAGTTCGTGGGGTGCCTTGGCTTCTTTTGGAACTCGCAAAGGCGCCAATACAAAACGCCAGTATGGAACTGCAGGAAACAGTTTTGTGGCCGTGGTAGAATTTGGAGAAAAAGTAAAAGCAAAAAGCATGTTGGCAGGAGGTCAAAGTAGTGATCCCAAATCACCACATTTTGATGATCAGTCCCAACGTTATGCCGATGCGAAATTTAAAGATGTCGCCTACTATAAAGAAGATGTTTTAAAACGAGCTGAAAAGAAATACCATCCAGGAAAAGAATAAAATCAACAAAATTTTGTTAATCGTCCTCTTCGAGACAAAATATTTCTTCGAGTGGCACGCAAAACAACTGCGCTATTTTTAGAGCCAAAACGGTTGATGGCACATATTTGCCTTTTTCTATAGCATTGATGGATTGTCTTGTTACCCCTATTTTAATAGCCAAATCTTCTTGGGTTAAATCGTGAATGGCTCTGTGTACTTTTATATTATTCTTCATAGGCCATTTGTTTGTATTTTAAAAAATTAAAGCGAATTACAAAAAACAATAAGGGCGTAAATATATTAAAGATTAAGACATGAAAAAAGGACATATCATACCCCACTAGGATTGCGATCAATAAGATGATATAATTCAAAATTAAGGCCCAAACCAAGGAATCCTTCCGTAGTTTATAAATATACTCATCCTCTTGCTTTTCTTTCGAAAAACCCACTAATAATCCTCCAATAATAATTAGAATGGCACAGATTTCATCAAAAACACCGTTCTCAATGATCTTAAAAAATCCGGATTTCCCTAAAAATGGTTCGTTGTAAATGGTAAATACTTTTATTTTAAAAGTTTCCATCGAGTCAAAGTCAGTAACGTACATATAAATGCCTCCGATAAGCCCTAAGCAAAGGAGCGCCCAGCCCAGTCTTTTGTATTTGTTTGCTAATAAATAGGTTGTCTTCATGATACTTGTTTTACATATTGAATGACAAATATACACGAAAATCTTTAAAAAGTAAAGTTTATTTAACTTTTTGTAAAGTTTACTATACTTTTTATAAATCTAAAGGAAGCTATACATTAATTAATAGCTTGAACATTAGGCGTACCCGGACCTTTTTGTAGGACTTGCAAAAACATGGCAATGAGCATAACCAGCACACAACCTACCAAATTGAGCCATAAATACGGTAAAATATCGATTAAGAAGATAGCGATGATTAAAACTTGCGTAATGATAGCCGCTATAAACACCGCTCGCCCTTTTACAAATTTGATAAAAAATGCCAATAAAAAGATTCCCAACACATTTCCGTAGAAAATAGATCCAATGATGTTCACCAATTGAATTAAATTATCAAAAAGATTGGCTACACAAGCTACTAGAATGGCCAATATACCCCATCCAAGAGTAAACCATTTTGACATCTTTACATAGTCCGTTTCACTAAAATTATCGCGTTTATTTCGTTTGTACAAATCCATAGTAGTGGTACTTGCCAAGGCATTGAGTTCTGAAGCTGTTGATGACATGGCTGCCGATAAGATGACGGCCAACAACAAGCCAATAAGCCCCTTTGGCAAATTGTTTAAGATAAAATGAATAAAAACATAATCCTTATCATTGGTTTCTACCAATGAATTGGCTTCTGAAATCATGGCTTTAGCATCTTCTTTCAATTGCAAGTCCGATTCATTTAAGCCTTGTAAAGTCTTCACTTCATCTGGCTGAACGCCATCTAAAAGCAAGGTTTTCTTTTGTAATTCTATGGCTCTATGGGCTGTTTCGATACCCTTGTAGGCTTCTGCATAACTCGAATTTTTTACAGTTTCATTAGCTTTTGGGTTAAAATTTACTGGAGATGGATTGAACTGATAAAAGACAAAAACCATCACCCCTATTAATAAAATAAAGAACTGCATCGGCACCTTGAGCAAGCCATTAAACAGCAATCCCATTTGGCTTTCACGAACTGATTTTCCAGACAGATAACGCTGAACTTGGCTCTGGTCAGTACCAAAATAAGACAACATTAAAAAGGTACCTCCTAAAATTCCGGTCCAAACTGTATAACGATTGTTTAAATCAAAAGAAAAATCGAGCACCTGCATCTTATTGCTTGCTCCTGCAATATCTAAGGCTTCTTTAAAGCCAATGCCATCAGGCAAATAGTCCAAAATCAGATAAAAGGCAATGACCATCCCAGAGAAGATGATTAGCATTTGTTGTTTTTGAGTAACATTTACTGCTTTGGTTCCTCCAGAGACGGTATAAATAATAACAAGAATCCCGATAATAATATTAAGGCTAATTAAATCCCAGCCCAACACTGCAGATAAGATAATCGAGGGCGCAAAAATGGTTATCCCCGCTGACAACCCCCGTTGTATTAAAAATAAAATAGCCGCCAAACTTCTGGTTTTTAAATCAAAGCGATTTTCCAAAAACTCATAGGCCGTATAGACCTTTAATCTGTGGTACATAGGAATAAAGACCAAACAAATAATGACCATGGCTATGGGCAAACCAAAATAGAATTGCACAAAGCCCATTCCGCTATGGAAGGCTTGGCCTGGTGTGGATAAAAAAGTAATCGCACTGGCTTGGGTAGCCATTACAGAAAGCCCAATGGTCCACCATTTTGTATCATTTCCTCCTTTGATATAATCGTCTACATTGGTGTTTTTTCGAGTTTTATAGGCTCCAAAAATGACAATAAATGAAAGTGTTCCAACAAGTACGATCCAGTCTAAATTTTGCATATCCTTCGGCTAATTACTAAAATGATTTGTGATAAAGTAAAAAAGTATGATGTATACCAAATTGGCAATCAGTACCAGACTGTATATTTTTTTCCAAGGACGTTTTTCAGTTTCCATAAGTTCTATTTTTTAATTCTAATTTCAGTTGTCATATCGAGTGAATTTGATTGCCGACAGGGAAATCAAATTAATATGGAGATATATTTTGATTCAAAATGTTCTCGATACAATTTTTCTTCATTTCCTTTCGAAAAATCACTCGAACTGACAGGCTCATTATTCTTTCATTTTTGGTTTTGCCTGTATACTTTCTTTACCAATAGACAACATATTTGCAAAAAGTTTATAGGCCCCTGGCACACCTGCAGGCAATTCTCTAAAAAAACTTAAACCTGTATAGATATAATGCCCTTTTCCGTATTTGGCAACCAACAAACTTCCTTTACTAGCAGCTTCGTTCCGATCATGCATTGATAAGATCGGCGTAAACTCTTTGCCCCAGCTGTTTGGAAAGTACAAGCCACGTTCTTGTACCCAACCCTGAAAATCATTGCTACTTATTTTATTAGGAAAATTTAAGATGGAATGATCTTTCGCCAACAGGGTTACCTCCGCATTTTCATCGGTCACTCGATCTCTAGATACCTGCAAATCAAACGGAGCCCCCACATCAATTCCTCCTCTTCCACTCGTATTGTATTGCACAATCATAGTACCTCCTTTTGCCACATAATCTAACAAAAACTTTTGCTTAAACTTTAAACTTTCTAAAGTATTGTAGGCACGAATACCTACAACCACCGCATCAAAAGCCTCCAAACTATTTTCGGTAATATGCTCTGGATCTATTGCCACGACAGTATAGCCTATTTGCTGTAAGCTTTCTGGGATGGCATCTCCGGCTCCTTTAATATAGCCAATATTGCTTCCTGTTTTTTGGATGTTTAAACGCACAATCTTTGCCTCAGAGGCCGCCAAAACGGTTTGTTTTGGAATGTGATCGTATTCAATTTCGATAAGTTCTTTATTAAATGTTTTATTTTGAATTGTAGCTACTGCTTTTAAAACAGCTTCGGTTTGATTTTTGGGTGGTGTCACCTCAAAACTTACAACAGCCACATCGCCTTTTTGAGCGATTGAAAATGGAATTTCAGTTGGGTTTACTATCCAATCTTTTGGCACTTCTAGATGCAGTTTTCCCGCAATTTTTGACGCACCTGCTTTGATCGTTACAGGCACCGTTTTTGGTCTGTTATCTGCAAAAATAATTACCTTATTGTCAATATGGGTTGTCACCTCTGGCAAGATTTCAAATGGCTCATAGATTTCACCTTTGTCGCTTTTTCCATAGCGAAACACTACGTTTTTGACAAAAGAGATCTTGTGTTCCCAAATATCCAATTCAAACTCGACTTGTAAAGGTCTGTCAGATTCTGGTTTTCCAATTTGCAACGGATCCTTTACTGCATACATCCCAAGAGTTCCTTTATTTTGCAACCAGTACGGATCTGAATAGGCTTTGTTTTTTAATTTTATTTTGTCCTTAATCGAGAGACGTACGTTATTTTCTAATTGTTTTTCGGGTGTTTTAAGTATGCTCACACCATTTTCTTTAAAGCGATAACTATCAAAAAAGATGGTCATATCACTTCTATTAAGTGCCTCAATATTTATGGTCACTTCTTCATTAGGAGTTGCGGAAGAACTGGTTGCTGACACTTCTAAATACAAACCTGCGGCAGCTTCAATGATCTCTTTTATTTGCTTTAGCTTAATTTCTCTCCAATGAGCATCTTCTAACAATCGAATTTTTTCATAGGCATCTAACAAGGCAGGAACATGCTCCGAGGGATTGGCAAAGTTGAACTTTTTCTCCACCTCATATAAAATTGCACCGATTTCTCCACCACCTTGAATACGGTTCCAAGTGGTATTGATGCCAGAAAATAAATCATTATTCACTTTGGGTTTGGTTCCTTTTAAAAATTCCACATACTCTTCTTGAGCTCCTCTTGTGGTCAATCGACCAAAACCTTGACACAAATGTTGACTACTCGCCAAAGCAGCAACCTCATTGTTAGACAATCCTTTTAAGGGATAATACACGCCTACATCAAAAGAAAATAATTTGTCTTTATTGGCCTCTTTAAAGTCCTTGTCTGAATTATAGAAAAAAGAAGATGTATTAAAAAATAAGCGTTGGGGTTGCCAAGTACTCGAATTCTTTAACTGATCTGTATACTTTGTTTTGTCTGCAGCAATATCAAAGGCTGCATAACTTAACATGGCAGAACTGGTATGATGACCGTGAGTAGTACCAGGGGTTCTATGATCAAAGCGGTTGATAATGATATCGGGTTTAAAATTTCTGATGGCCCAAACCACATCACTCAATACAGCATCTTTGTTCCAAATTTCTAAGGTCTCCTCGGGGTCTTTAGAATAACCAAAATCATTGGCTCTGGTAAAAAACTGTTCACCTCCATCGATGCGTCTTGCCGCCAATAGTTCTTGGGTTCTAATCACACCTAAGAGCTCGCGAATTTCAGGTCCAATCAAATTTTGACCTCCATCCCCTCTAGTTAATGACAAATAAGCAGTCCTGGCTTTCACCTGGTTTGACATATAAGAAATTAAGCGTGTGTTTTCATCATCAGGATGTGCTGCGATGTATAAAACCGAACCCAGAAAATTAAGTTTTTGCAACTTTTCGTAGATCTGATTGGAATTTAATTTTAGAGGCTCTTGTGAACGTATACTATTGATTGTTAGTAAGCTAATTACTAAAAAACAGCTAAGTTTCTTCATGAAATGGGGTTTAGACTGGCTAACAAATGTAGCATTTATATTTTTTGATTCAGAATTTCGAAAAATCTATTAACATAATTATAACGTTTTTACAAATGATTTAAATTTAAGCGAAAACTGTTGATAAATATATTTTTAAAATCACATATTTAGAATATATTTGTAATTCACTTTTTTTAACAGCCTCTGTTTGAGGAAATCAAAAAAGCAGTACTATTTTAAAAAAATAAATGAATGAAATTTATAGTATCAAGTTCGCAATTATTAAAGCAACTTCAAGTACTTGGGGGCGTTATCAACAGCAATAATACATTGCCTATTTTAGATAATTTCTTGTTTGAATTAACAGAAAATCAACTAAAAGTTTCTGCTTCTGATTTGGAAACTACCATGAGTGCTATGGTAGATGTAGAATCAGATTCTAAAGGGTCTATCGCCGTATCGGCACGTTTGTTATTAGACACTTTAAAAACCTTCCCAGACCAACCTTTAAGTTTTAAAACCGAAGGGGATAGTACTATAGAAATTAGCTCAGATCAAGGGAAGTATGATATGGCTTTTTTTAGTGGAGATGAGTTTCCTAAATCGGTAAATCTTTCTTCACCAAGCAGCACAACCCTTCCTGCAAGTATTTTGGCAACTGCCATTTCTAAAACCATCTTTGCAGCTGGAAATGATGATTTACGCCCAGTGATGAGCGGTGTCTTTTTCCAATTTAGTTCAGAAAGCTTAACCTTTGTTGCTACCGATGCACACAAATTGGTAAAATATACCCGTACCGATGTTACGGCTAATGAAACTACAGAGTTTATCATGCCTAAAAAACCTTTGAATTTATTGAAAGGAATTTTAAATGGGGCTGATAGCGATGTTACTATAGAATACAACAATTCAAACGCCAAATTTACCTTTGACAATTTTGTCTTGGTATGTCGTTTGATCGATGGCAAATACCCTAATTACGAGGCGGTAATCCCGAAGGAAAATCCAAATAAATTAACTGTTGACAGAGCGTCTTTCTTAAATTCTGTAAGACGTGTGTCTATTTTCTCTAGCAAAACTACTCACCAGATTCGTTTGAAAATGGCGGGAACGGAATTGAATATTTCTGCAGAAGATTTAGACTATGCCAACAAAGCTGATGAGCGTTTAAGCTGTGATTATCATGGTGATGATATGCAAATTGGGTTTAACTCACGTTTTTTAAGCGAAATGCTAAACAATTTAAACTCGAATGATGTTTTAATTGAAATGTCTTTACCAAATAGAGCCGGAATCTTAACGCCTATTGATGGTACTGATGATGGTGAGCAAATTACCATGTTGGTAATGCCGGTGATGTTGAATTCATAAGAATAGAGATTTTAGAAAAGAGAATAGAGAAAGCATCGTTTTAGAACGATGCTTTTTTTTGTATTTTTAAATTATGAAAAAGCAACTATCCATATTAATTCTAATTGTTTTTTTAATTGCTTGTAAAGCTAACAACTTAACCATTCGAGAGAATACAACAGCAATTTTACACACTATCTTAAAGGAAAACAAAACTGCTTGCTTGGACAAAAAAACTGTGGATGAGCATGACTCTAGCCCAAAAGAGATTATTGAACATCTAAGCCACTATTTTAAACTTCTTAAAGAGACAAACACCCCAGATCCTTTTTTTATCAATAATGATCAGGTGATAGATGAAAAACTTTTAAAACAGTTAAACAAGCAAACATTTACTTGGCAAAAAAAAGAGTGGACTCATAAAGAGGTTTTGCCATTTAAAAACCTCCAGCATCTTAAGATAGGCAATAAAGATGCTTGCAACCACAGCTACAATATTCGAATATCAGAACCCATCTACAGCAAGAACAGAAAAAAAGCATTGGTTTTATTTACCAAATCAAAGTCTGGAATAGGTAGTACAACGATTCTTTTTCTAAAAAAAGAAAACAATGAATGGCTAATTAAGGGGCAGGCACCCATTGGGACTATTGGTTAAAAAACTCAAATGACATTCCCACAATTGTTAGGTTCAATTCAAACAGATTTCTCTTTGCACTCGAAATGACACCGGTTCATATAAATCACCCCACTGCATTCTCTCCACCCATCACCCATCACCCCATCACCCACCACTAATCACCGTTCACTGTTCACTATTCACTGCTTACTGATAATTGATCACTGTTTATTGATCATTGTTTACTGTTCACTGTTTATTGATAATTGTTTATTGTTCATTGTTTATTGATCACTGTTTATTGATCACTGTTTATTGATCATTGTTTATTGATCACTGACCACTTTTAAACCTTTGCATCCCTGCCTGCCTTAGGCAGGTTTACTCCTTTGCCCCTTTGCCCCTTTACAACTTATAAATCTTTGCACCTCTACCAAAAAAACCCCTTAACTTTCCAATTTAAAACTCATTTCTTTTTCCGTACATTTAGACTTTAAATTTGAAGTATTGAATTTTCTTGCACATCTATATTTGTCTGAAAAGAACACCAAACTAATGACTGGCAATTTTATTGCTGATCATATTCATGGCAATCGCTTTACACATTTCGATCCTGAAATTCAAAAAGGCATTTTTTTACATCGCCACATAGATACCTTTACAGACGAACATCCTATTGTTAGAAAAAGCAAAAGAAGACTGCATGCCCGTTATGGACATTATAGAGGAATCATCATTGATATTTTTTACGATCATTTTTTAGCCAAAAACTGGCATGAGTATTCTTCTATTCCTTTGGACCTCTTTGTACAAGGAGTTTATGATTTGTTAGAAAGTCAAAAGGAAGACCTTCCTAAAAAGACTCGAGATTTATTGCCTTTTATGATTCAATACGATTGGCTGTACAACTACCAATTTTTTGATGGAATCCAAAAGGTTTTAAACGGCATGAACAAACGAACCCATTTGCAATCACAAATGCATTTGGCTTTGGAAGACCTCCAAATCCATTATATAGAATTTGAAAAAGATTTTCGTCTTTTCTTCGAAGATTTACGAGCTTTTACCAAAGAAAAAATAATTCAACTTAACCAAACAAGCACATTCTCATGAGAAAAATAATCTCGATCCTTGCAATTGCCTTATTTTTTGCAACATGTACTAAAAAAGAAAAAATTACAGGACTCATTGCGAACAAAGCCATGGTGGTTTCTGCACGAGTAGAGGCCTCTCAAATTGGCTCTGACATCCTACAAAAAGGAGGAAACGCCTATGATGCTATGATTGCTACCCAATTAGCCTTAGCCGTAGTCTACCCTCAAGCTGGTAATATTGGTGGTGGTGGTTTTTTGGTATACCGACAAAATGATGGCAATACTGGAGCCTTAGATTTTAGAGAAAAAGCGCCAGCATCTGCACATAAAGACATGTATTTGGATGAAAAAGGAAATGTAATTCCAGAAATGAGCAGTTTTGGAGTGCATTCTGTTGGAGTTCCAGGATCTATTGCTGGAATTATGGAAGTATATAAAAAATTTGGGAGTCTGCCTTTTAAAGACTTGGTGCAACCTGCTATAGATTTGGCCAGAAATGGTTTTATTGTATCAGAAATGCAAGCTCGGGCTTTAAACGGAACCAAAGAACGTTTTCAAAAAGCAAATAATTATACCATCGCTTTTGAAGGCGATTGGAAAGAAGGAGATCGTATTCAATTAGAAGAACTTGCCCAAACTCTTGAACGTATTCGTGATGAGGGTAGAGATGGATTCTACAAAGGAAAAACAGCCGATCTGATGGTTGATTATGTTACCGAATTGGGTGGTAAAATGACCCTTGATGATCTTACAAGCTATGAGGCAGTTTGGCGTAATCCCATTAAATTCAATTACAAAGGCTATGGCATTACATCCATGACTTTGCCTGCAAGTGGAGGTATTTGCTTAGCGCAAATTTTGAAGGCTATCGAGCCCTATGATCTTTCAAAAATTGAACATAATTCTACAAAATATATTCAATTATTGACCGAGGCCGAAAGAAGATCCTACGCAGACAGAGCGCATTATTTAGGGGATATTGATTATGTAAATGTGCCTATTGATAGTTTAACAGATACTAAATATATCAATAACAGAATGAAGAGTTTTTCTTGGGAGAAGGCCACCAAATCTTCCGAAATTTCACATGGAACTCTTTTGGGTTATGAGAGCAATGAAACCACTCACTACTCTATAGTAGATAGTTATGGTAACGCAGTTTCTGTAACCACAACGCTAAACACCGGCTATGGTTCTAAGGTTTTTGTAAAAGGGGCTGGCTTTTTTCTAAACAATGAAATGGATGATTTTAGCAGCAAACCAGGAACGCCAAACGTATATGGTTTATTGGGATCTGATGCCAACGCCATTGCACCAGGCAAACGTATGCTTAGTTCTATGACGCCAACAATTGTAGAATACAATGGAAAATTAAAAATGGTAGTAGGTACTCCTGGAGGCTCTACCATTATTACCTCGGTATTACAAAATATCTTAAATGTAGTCGAATACAATATGGGGATGCAAGAATCTGTAAATGCAGCGCGTTTTCACCATCAATGGTTTCCAGACAATATTAGAATGGAACCTAACGGATTTGACGAAAAAACAAAAAGCAAATTAAAAGCCTTGGGCTATGAGTTGCTCGAGCGGAACTCCTTAATTATTGGACGTGTCGATGCAATTTTAGTTTTACCAAATGGTCAATTAGAAGGAGGTGCTGACCCAAGAGGTGATGACGCTGCAGTAGGGTTTTAATATTAAATTAGTTAGGTACCTTTATGCAGTAAACAATGATAAGGGAACTTTGAATTGACAATAACAAGGACTAAGACTAAGACTAAGATCTTAGACTTGAGAGAAAAGAGAAGAGATGTAAATTATTAAAATACAAAACTTTATCAACCTATGAACCTTTGTAACTTTGTAACTCTGAACCCATGCCTGCCATGCCTTCGGCAGGAAATTGGGAGGCAGGTTTAAACCTTTAAAACCTATAAATAAATGATCCAACCATTCCATATCGCAATCCCAGTACAAAATTTAGAAATCTGTAGAAGCTTTTACAGAGATGTTTTAGGCTGTTCAGAAGGCAGGTCCTCTGAATCATGGGTAGATTTTAATTTTTTTGGCCATCAATTGGTCATACATCAAAAAGAAGGATATACTCCTACCAAAGCAATTACCAATCCTGTAGATGGTCATGATGTACCCGTACCTCATTTTGGAGTCGTATTAACCTGGGATGATTGGCAAGACTTGGCAAAGCGTTTGGAGGCTGTTAATACAAAATTTGTTATAGCACCCACCATTCGATTTAAAGGAAAAGTTGGAGAGCAAGCGACCTTGTTCTTTAACGATCCAGAAAACAATGCTTTAGAGTTTAAAGCCTTTAAAGACATGAGTCAATTGTTCGCTAAATAGTCATAGTGGCTTTGACAATTTAAAAAAGATTTTTATTCTTATTTAATAAGGAGTCTCCTAAACAACAAATTATGAACAGAACAATTTTAAAACCAACAGAATACAACCAATATTATGCAACTTATTTAAGCATGGTAGCAGATGATATAGCCTTAGTAGAAGGCCATATCCAAAACAAAAATAACCTGCTTCACTTTTTTAAATCCATTCCTAAAGAGAAACACAATTACGCCTATGCTGAAGGAAAATGGACCATTAAAGAAGTGCTTCAACATATTATTGATACAGAACGTGTTTTTATGTATCGATGTCTGTGTATTGCAAGACAAGATAAAACGGCTTTCCCAGGGTTTGATCAAGATGCCTATATCTCACCTTCAGAAGCCAATCTAAAAACAATGGATGCCTTATTAGAAGAGCTTGAAGCTACTAAAAACAATAGCATTGCCTTAATTAAAAGCATTTCAGAAAGTAATTTTGCCAATATAGGAACTGCAAGTGGAGGCAATTTATCTGCAAGAGCTGCTGCTTTTATTATTCTTGGACATGACCTTTGGCATACCAAAGTGCTCAAGGAGCGCTATCTATAAATACAAAAATAAAGCATGACTGATTACCAAAAATCTGCACTCAATAGAGTAAAAAGAGGAAATATAAGAGCTACTTATGATGTCGAAAAAATTAACAGCATTTTAGATGCTGGATTTATTGGCTATGTAAGCTATATTTTTCAAGGCAAGGCAATAAGCCTGCCAATGGCTTATGGCCGGAAAGGACAAGAAATATATTTGCACGGTTCTAGAGCCAACAGAATGCTAACTAGCCTTCTAGACGCTAAAGAAATGTCCATGACCGTAATGCATTTAGATGCCCTTGTTTTGGCTCGTTCCGGCCTGCATCATTCTGTAAATTACAGATCTGCCAGCCTTTTTGGAACTGTTGAAGAACTAACAGAACCTGCTGAAAAAGAAGCTGCATTATTTTGTTTTATGGAGCATATGATGAAGGGCCGTTGGGATGGCATCCGGCCGATGCACGCAGAAGAATTAGAGCGTACGTTGGTTGTTAAATTTACCATAGAAACAGCCTCTGCAAAAATTAGAGATGTGGGCGTGGCTGATGAACCCGAAGATTATAATTTGCCTGTTTGGGCAGGCCTTGTTCCTTTGCAACAAGTAGCTGCCTATCCCATCTCTGATGAAAAAATGACCGAGGGCATAGAAATCCCTACCCATGTATTAGACTTTTATAATGCCAATAAATTATAGTAAATTAGCAGTTCAAATTGATGGTACTGTTTATGAAAAAGTTTTTAAAAGTCTTAGGAGTTATTGTTGTTTTATTAGCAATTGGTATAGGGATATTTTATTTTAAAAACAATGAAGAGCTTCCTACAGGAGTTCAAGGAAAAGATGCCGATGCCTTGGCAGAAAAAATGCTTAGCGCCCTCAATTATCAATATTTAAAAGACACCGAAGTTATTGAGTGGAGTTTCAGAAATAAACACTTTTATAAATGGAGCCCCAATGAAGATATGGTTGAGGTTTCTTGGGATAACAACCAAGTAGAACTTCACACCAAAGACCAAAGTAAAAGCAAGGTCCTTAAAAGTAGTAACAGCTCCGAAAATGGGAAACTTATTGAAAAGGCTACCAACTATTTTAACAATGATAGTTTTTGGTTGATGGCGCCTTATAAGGTGTTTGATGAAGGTGTTGAAAGACGCTTGGTTAAATACAATAACGAAGAAGCCCTATTGGTTACTTACACCACGGGTGGCTCTACCCCAGGCGATTCTTATTTGTGGCTTCTCGATAAAGATGGGATGCCTACACAATATAAAATGTGGGTAAGCATTAATCCTATTGGCGGTGTTACTGCCACTTGGAATGACTGGAAAACCACAAAAGCAGGAATCAAATTACCAACCAAGCATAGCATTTCTTTATTTGGGATAGAACTAGATTTAGGCGATGTAAAAGCCTATAATGAAAAAGCCGATGCCTTGGCTCATAAAATTTTAAAAACCATCAAACACGAAGCGTATACAAAAACGCGCTATATCGAATGGAGTTTTCGAGGAGCTCGTTTTTTTAAATGGGATAAGGAACAGCATATTATAGAGGTTAAATGGGAAAACAACAAGGTGCTTTTACACCCGAATTCCATGGAGAAAAGCCAGCTTTTTGTCGATGATCTAGAAATTGTCAACAATAGAGAAAAAACCATTCAAAGAGCCTTGGATATTTTTAATAACGATAGTTTTTGGTTGGTTGCCCCACACAAACTTTTTGAAGACGGTATTATCCGAACCCTTGAAATGGTGAATGGAGTTCCTTCCTTAAAAGTAAAATATACCACAGGAGGAAGTACCCCTGGCGATTCCTATATTTGGATTGTTGATGACAATTACCTTCCAATCCAGTTTAAAATGTATGTACCAAGCATGCGAATGAATGGACTTGAGGCGAGCTGGGAAGATTGGATTACCACAGAATCAGGAACTTTATTACCAAAAAATCATACCTTAGGAGGCAATAGACAACTAAGCATGGGTGACGTTAAAGCCTATAATTAATTAGCAGTTAAGCATATGAACTCAAAAGATATTTCTAATGGCATTCTAAGAGCAGTAGCCATTCTTGTCGGATTTGCCTTATTTGGATATTTTTTATACGCCGTAGAATCGGTTATTGTATATATCATCATCGCTGCTGTAATTACCTTGGTTGCCAGACCTATTATTCGTTTTTTAAAAATAAATCTAAAGATTCCAAATACTTTGTCGGTCATCATTACCATGGTTCTTTTAGTGAGTTTGATTGCCGGTTTAATTGGGATGTTTGTCCCTTTGATTATTGAGCAGGGTGAAAGCTTATCATTATTGCAAACCGAAAAACTGCAACAAAACATCCAGGATGTTATCCATCAGGTAAACAATTATTTTATTTCAAAAGACATCAACCTCTTAAGTGAATTAAAAAATATTGACTTTACTTCAAGTTTCCAAGCCATACCTAATTTGTTAAATTCATTTGTCGGTGTCTTAGGCTCTTTAAGTGTCGGTCTTTTTTCTGTACTTTTTATTAGTTTCTTTTTTATGAAAGACAGTGATTTGTTAAAAAATGCCGTTTTGGTTTTGATTCCTCAAAAAGGTGAAAACAAGTTTTCTGTGTCCATAGAAAAAATTAACAACCTACTCTCTCGTTATTTTATTGGTTTGTTTTTTCAGATTGGGATTCTCTTTGTTTTATATACGGTTACCTTATTAATTTTTGGAATTTCAAATGCTGTAGTCATTGCCTTTTTATGCGCACTTCTTAATTTAATTCCTTATGTAGGACCTATGATTGGTGCCGTTTTGATGTTTTTATTGTCAATGACCAGCAATCTCGGGAATGATTTTCAAACGGTGGTTTTACCAACCACTTCTTATGTGATGATTGGATATTTGATCGCTCAATTGGTGGATAATTTTTTCAGCCAACCCTATATTTTTTCGAAAACAACCAAATCACATCCTTTAGAAATTTTCTTAATCATTATTATTGGAGGTTTGTTATTTGGTGTTGTTGGGATGATTACTGCTGTTCCTACCTATACAGCTATCAAAGTAATTTTAAAAGAGTTTTTAGCTGACAATAAGATCGTAAAATCATTAACCAGAGATCTTTAATAACTTCTTGGTTTGAATAGTAAACTCCTACATCCTGAAGTTCAGCAATTTATCGAAGAGCATCTTAACACTGATCTTTCTAAATTAATATTTAAAGGAAGCCCCTTTAATGAAGTTTCTATTCAGGAAATTGCCACTCAAATTGCAGCCAAAAAAAAGGCAAAAAGTAAGTTACCAAGTTGGTTTAGTCATCAGAACATCTATTATCCTCCCAAGTTAAACTTAGAACAAACTTCTTCAGAAATTACAGCAAACTACAAAGCTCAATTGGTAAGTGGCTCGAGTTTAATAGATCTCACCGGTGGTTTTGGAGTAGACAGTTGGGCCTTTTCAAAAAAAATACCAAAACTGGTCCATTGCGAAATCAATGAAGAACTTTCTGCAATTGCAAAGCATAATTTTAATGAATTGGGTCAAGCTAATTGCTCCTTTCTTCATGGAGATGGCCTTCGAATACTAAAAGATAGCAGCAGCAAGTTTGATTGGATTTATATAGATCCTTCCAGAAGGATTGAAGCCAAAGGCAAAGTTTTTTTAATGGCGGACTGCCTGCCTAACGTGCCTGAAGAACTCGATTTTTTATTTGGCAAAGCAGACCACATCTTAATTAAAAGCTCTCCTATATTAGACCTAACCAGTAGCATTCATGAATTGAACTTTGTCAAAGAAATTCATATTGTAGCTGTGGATAATGAAGTGAAAGAATTGTTATTCGTATTACAAAAAGACTATGAAGGCACCATCCATATTAAAACAATTAATTATGCTAAAGAGCAAATTCAGGTCTTAGATTTTCCTTTTAACAACAACAGCAGTTCGGAGTATTCAGAGCCTAAAACCTTTCTCTATGAACCCAACGCTGCCATCCTAAAATCAGGTGGTTTTCATGAGGTGAGCAAGCAATTAAATCTTTACAAATTGCATGCACATTCACATCTGTATACCTCAGACAAGTTAGTTGATTTTCCAGGTAGAACTTTCAGTATAGAATTGGTCTTACCCTACGACAAGAAGGCTATAAAAAAGGCTTTAGGATCAGACAAGGCCAATATTACAATAAGAAACTTCCCTGAATCGGTTGAACAAATAAGAAAAAAGACCAAACTGAAAGATGGCGGGGAACACTATTTGTTTTTCACCACCAATCTCAACAATCAATACATTGTTTTGATTTGTAAAAAGCTTTAATTCTTCTCTACGTAAATACCACAAGTTTTCTTTAAATTTGTAATGTTAGCACTTAGATTAATTTATGGATACTTTACAATACCAAGCAATTAAAGCCGTCTCAAAAAATCAAGATTTTGTCGAAGATACTGTGGTGGTAGAAGCTGCTTTGCAAATCAATATCAACGAAGAGCCCTATACCGTGGTGATGAGAACTCCTGGTAGTGATTTTGAATTAATTCGAGGTCTGCTATTTGCAGAAGATATTTACAAAAAGAAGCTTCGCTTAAATTGCTCTATTGTTAAAGAAGAGAAGTCGGTGTCCAGCATTATTAACTGCAGTATTCCCTTAAAAGAATTGGGCAAGGGCTATTTGAACAAAAGAACCTTACTCTCTGTATCCTCATGTGGAATCTGTGGAAAACAAGAGTTAAAAGACATAGAACTTGCAGGAGATCAGCTTACAAATATCAGAAAGATTAACAATAAGGACATTCAAAACATGCAAGCACAAATGCAAGAGGTGCAAGCTACTTTTCATAAATCTGGTGGAAGCCATGCAGCAGCAGTTTTTGACGAAGATTTAAACATGTTATGCACTCAAGAAGACATCGGAAGGCATAATGCCGTAGATAAATGTGTAGGTTCCTTATTGCACAAAGAACAATTAGAACAGGCGCAATACTTGCTGGTTAGTGGCAGGGTGTCTTATGAAATAATTTCCAAGGCTTTTTTTGCAAAAATTCCAATTGTGATAGCGGTTTCGGCCTGCTCTTCATTAGCGATTGATTTTGCAAAAGAGTTTGGAATCTGTTTAATTGGATTTAGCAGGGATGAAAAAATGACCATTTATGCAAATCCTCAATATATCAGCCTATGAGTTTAAAAAAACCAGAGGCTCAGACCCCGGAAACTTTTACCGGAATTGAGCTTACAGAAATACCAACCTCTGCTGTAGGTGTCAAAGCAATTCAATCGGCCCTAGGCCATGTTTTTTCTGAAGTAGGCATATTTAAAGGAATTGGTTTATTGGCCAATTTAAATCAAAAATATGGTTTTGATTGTCCTGGCTGTGCTTGGCCTGATCCTGACGAAAAAAGAGCTTTTTTGGCAGAATACTGCGAAAATGGAGCCAAAGCAGTAGCAGAAGAGGCAACTAAAAAAAGGGTCAGCCCTTTATTTTTTGCCAGTCATTCTGTGCATGAACTCTCTCTACTCTCGGATTATGAAATCGGAAAAAGTGGTCGAATTACCCATCCAATGTATTTGCCTGAAGGAGCTAGTCATTATGAAGAAATTTCTTGGGAAGCTGCATTTAACCTCATTGGAAAAGAATTAAACGACTTACCTTCTCCCGATGAAGCCATCTTTTATACTTCGGGAAGAACGAGCAATGAAGCCGCCTTTTTATACCAATTGTTTGTGCGCCAGTTTGGAACAAACAATTTACCAGATTGTTCCAATATGTGTCATGAAAGCAGTGGCTCTGCCCTTTCGGAAACATTGGGAATCGGAAAAGGATCTGTGACCTTAGATGACTTTAATCATGCAGATTTGGTGATTGTCATAGGGCAAAACCCAGGAACAAATCATCCGAGAATGCTCACTGCTCTTGGTGATACCAAAAAAAGAGGCGGGAAAATAATGACCATCAATCCACTTCCAGAAGTTGGCTTGCTCAATTATAAAGATCCACAAAACCCATTAAAATGGGTTGGTCAAGGTCAAGACCTAACCGATTTGTTTTTACAAGTGAAGATTAATGGAGATGTTGCACTATTGAAAATCATTTTAAAACTTTTAGTAGCCAAAGAAAAAGCAGTGCCCAATAGTGTTTTTGATCATGATTTTATTGCAGAAAAAACAGCAGGATTGGAGGCTTTTCTTGCCGATCTAGAAAACTATAGCATTAAAGAATTAGTACCAAAAACAGGATTAGAACTTGCTGAAATCGAAAAAGCAGCAGATTTAATCGCTGAAAATGAAAAGATTATTATTTGCTGGGCCATGGGCCTCACTCAGCATAAAAATGCAGTAGATAATATTAGAGAATTGGTCAATATTTTGTTATTAAGAGGAAGCATCGGTAAACAAGGAGCGGGCACCTGTCCTGTTAGAGGTCACTCCAATGTGCAAGGAGATCGGACCATGGGGATTTGGGAAAAACCAAAAACTGATTTTTTAGATCGATTGGAAAAAGAATTTAATTTTACAGCTCCTAGAAAACACGGATTTGATGTGGTCGATGCCATTAAAGCCATGCACGCTAAAAAAGCCAAAGTGTTTATAGGAATGGGGGGGAATTTTATTTCTGCGACTCCAGACACCGAATTTACTGCAGATGCCTTAAGAAATTGTTTATTAACTGTGCAGATTTCTACTAAGTTAAATAGAAGCCATTTGATTCATGGAAAACAAGCGTTAATTCTGCCTTGTTTAGGAAGATCTGAAGAAGATATTCAAGCAACTGGCCCTCAATTTGTGAGCGTTGAAAATTCTATGGGGATTGTTTCTCAATCTCATGGAAACTTAAAAGCCTTATCTAAACAACTATTAAGTGAACCTGCCATCGTTGCAGGTATGGCAAAAGCAACTTTAAAAAAATCGACCACTAACTGGTCTGCCCTAATTGACAATTATGATTTAATTAGATCTGCCATCGAAGCAAGCATTCCTGGATTTGAGAATTATAATAAGAAAATTCGAGAACCAGGTGGTTTTTATTTACCCAACAATGCAAGGGGTAATGATTTTAGTCCTACACATACTGGAAAAGCTAATTTTACAGCAAACAAAATCTCAGATATTGAGCTAAAAGAGGATCAATTTTTAATGATGACTATTCGAACTCATGATCAATATAATACCACTATTTACGGACTAAATGATCGCTACCGTGGCGTTTTGAATGAGCGAAGAGTTATTTTCATGAACTTGGAGGACATGAATAATTTAGGTCTTAAAAAGTTAGACTTGGTTAACTTGATTAGCCATTTTGAAGGTGAAGAAAGAAGAGCGAATCACTTTTTAGCCATCCCTTATGATATCCCTAAACAATGTACGGCTACTTATTTTCCTGAGACTAATGTGTTAGTCCCATTAAATAGTACCGCAAAAATTAGCAATACTCCCACATCTAAAACAGTAATTATTAGCATACAAAAACACTAATTTATTTTGAAAAAATACGCATTTTTAATCGCCTTTTTAGGCTTACCCCTCTTAAGCTTTAGCCAAGACTATAGTTCACCGACTAAACAACATCAAAAAGGGTTTTTAGCCTTGGACTTTCTCTCTTCCCAAATGCCATTGGATTTCTTCGATGTTCGAGAAGCCAATATGGGATTAACCGGAATACATTACAATCTATGGATTTCTAAATCATTTTATGCGGGTGCGGGTTTTTACGGTTCGGTTAGTGGTATTCGAGGAGGACTATTCACTTTAGGACTCAATGCAGGAATTAAAAAGAAATTAGGTGACCATGTTTTTGTAGATGCTGGAATCCATTTTGGCGGCGGAGGCGGCGCAAGTGCTCCCGATGGTGGTGGTGCATTTTTGCTACCGCATTTAAATTTGGGTTATGAGTTGAATGGTTTTTCTTTAACTGCCGGGTATAGTGCTATTAATTTTTTTGACAAGGGCAATATTAGCAGTCAGCAATTACATGTAGGAATTCAAGTTCCGGTTTCTTTTGATTATAGCTTCTTTAAAGAACGTGAGCAATCGTATTCCGTGAGTCAATTAAAAAGTTCCAATTGGAACCAGCCTTCCAAACGTATTTCCTTAATGTTACATCTGAACAACTTAAGCCCTTTTGGTAATTCTACTTATACAACAGGAGTACCCCTAATTGGACCAACCATACAACTAGCGGGTTTCGAAATCAACTCCTATTTTAATGATGAGTGGTTCGCCTTTTTTAAGGCAGACGGGGCTTATCATGGCATTCAAGGAGGTTATATGGATTTATTTTTAGGAGGTGGTTATCATTTTTCTATGAACAAAGACCGCACCAATATTCTGGCTAAATTTGGTTTAGGAGCTGGAGGTGGTGGAGGTGTTGAAACTGGGGGAGGTTTTTTTATCTATCCAGACATTTCCATAGAACAGCATTTATATGATCAAATCTATCTTTCCATTAATAAGGGGTACATTATGAATATAGACGATCAATTTGCCGCTTCAACCCTAGGTTTTGGCCTCAAGTATTATGTGCATCAGCAAGGTCTAACAAGCACCAATGGCAGCCACTTGGAAAAAGCAAAAATAAAAGGCGTACAATTTATTTTAGGTCAAGAGATGTACCTCAACGCTCAACGAGTTTTTAATCCAACAGAGCATTTGCAACAAATTGCTTTACAAGTAAATCTTTTTATGAACAAACACTGGTATCTAGCTGGTCATACTTCTTTTGCTAATTTTGGCAATGCGGGTGCCTATGCAGAGGGTTTGGTGGGTGCTGGTTATCGCTCTAATAATTTAGGAAAAACGGCTGTGAGTCTTTTTGCTCAGGTATTGGCAGGTGCATCTGGTGGTGGAGATATTGGAACGGGTCAGGGACTCATCGTTAAACCGAGTGCAGGGCTTGACTACCAGTTGAACAATCAGTTTAGTCTAAGAACTGCCTTTGGTTTTGTCAAAGCTAAAGGGGGTGTATTAAGCAGCCCAAGTATTTCATTCGGTTTAAATTATAGCTTGGGTATTTTAACGGCTAAATAAAAACTCGTACTTTAGACATCAAGTATTAAAAACAATCATTAATCAATTTCCAAACATCATGAAAACCCTTAAATTTTTAGTAGCAGCTCTTGTTTTGCTTACGGCCTGTAAGCAAGCAGAAAAGAGAACTGTTTCAGAACTTAGTCCAGAATTGCTAGCAAAAGCAATGGCCATTCACGAACGAGTTATGACCCTAGATACGCATAATGATATCAATGTTAGAAACTTTACCGATAGTGTCAATTATACGCAAGAACTAAACAACCAAGTAAACCTTCCTAAAATGAAAAAAGGAGGTTTGGATGTTTCTTGGTTTATTGTCTATACAGGTCAAGGCTCCTTAGACCAAGAAGGTTATGACAAAGCCTATAAAAACGCCATCGAAAAATTTGATGCCATTCACAGGTTAACCGAAGAGATTGCCCCTTCAGAAATTGAATTGGCATTAACCTCTGCAGATGCAAAACGTATTTATGCTTCTGGAAAGAAAGTTGCCATGATCGGTATCGAAAATGGATACCCAGTAGGTACTGACATTAATAGAGTTAAAGAATTTTATGATTTAGGTGCACGATATATGTCATTATCTCACAACGGACATAGTCAATTATGTGATTCAAATACTGGAGAAGGTGACAATGTTTGGTTACACAATGGGGTAAGTGATTTAGGAAAAGAAGTCCTCAAAGAAATGAATAAATGGGGAATTATGATCGATGTTTCTCATCCTTCTAAACAAGCTATGAAAGACATGATTGAATTGTCTAAAGCGCCTATTATTGCATCACATTCTTCTTCAAGAGCACTCTGCAATCACAGTAGAAATTTAGATGATGAGCAATTAGAATGGTTAAAGAAAAATGGTGGAGTTGTGCAAACTGTAGCTTTCAATGCTTATGTAAACACAGAGAAAAACGAAACCTACAACAAGGTGGTTCAAGAGTTTATGACAGATTTTGCTAAAGAGCAAAATTTTACTATTATGACTAGGGCTGAAGCCACAAAGTTACCTGAAAATGAACAACAAAGTTATTACGGGAAGTACATGGAAATTAGAGCACAAGCTCAAGAAAAAATGAAAGCAAATGCAGATCAATTTGACCCAGTAAACGTTGCAGATTTTGTAGATCATATTGATTATATGGTGAATAAAATTGGTATTGACCATGTTGGGATTAGCTCTGATTTTGATGGTGGCGGAGGTGTCGATGGATGGAATGATGCTGCGGAAACTATGAACGTTACTATCGAATTGGTAAAAAGAGGCTACTCAGAGGAAGAGATTTCAAAATTATGGAGTGGCAATCTATTACGAGTTTTGGATGAGGTACAAGCTGTAGCTCAGAAAATTCAGAAAGGTATTGCCCTTTAAATCAAGCCATGTTAAATATAAAAAACCCGCTAGCCAGCGGGTTTTTTAATGCTGTAAAAATACTTCAAAACTGTAATTGCTCTCTGCATCATCTTGACGTTTCTGATCTAAGAATCGAAAGAAATCGAGCCCAGTAATATTTTCAATTGAATCAATAGTAACTACAAAATCTTTTGGTTTTTTTAGGGTCCTTTTATGAGGAATTAAAAAACCGATTCCAGAGATTGTTCCTTTTTTAAATCGCAAAACAGCATTATAATACCCACTGGGAACAGTGACTTGATTTTTCCCTATTTTATCTAAATAAGGTTTCAAAACAGGTCCAGTTACTATATATAGGGAGTCACTGCTATTGAGCAAAGACCGAATCAATTCTTCTGTTTGCTTCCAAACACCTCGATTAAAACTAGGTAACTGAGGACTCATATTGCTCATTAAAAAACTCTCACTCATAGAAACTTGGTTGAAAGAAAGGGTTTTTGCAGGAGCCAAATGTCCTCGATCATAGCCAGAGTTTTTATAATCTTCAAGACTAGCAGAACCTGTAAGTACAGCTTCATCTTCTCTAAAATTATTGCTTCTTGCAACTAATGGATTGATAGAATTGGGGTATACCCGATAAGCAACCCAAAGTGCCTGCTCATCCTTTTCACTATAAGCCAAAGTATAATAAGCATGATAAATAACTTGGTCTGCAGTCTTATCTGGATATAAAAAAAATGGGACTACCGCGGTTTTCTTATTGTTCATTTGTTGGTTGCTATTTTCTTGCAGAGGTACTTGAAGTGGTTTTGCTTTTTGAGCAGTTAAAAACAAATAGCCGATACTAAACAATAATACAGCAAGCGCAAAAAGAACCAAATACAATAAAAATTTACGCATAGCTGTGAATTCTAAACTTTTTCGAAAAAAAAGGGATTAAAAAACCCAGCAATTGCTGGGTTCTTATCTTATTTTATAAAGATTGTTTTAAGGTCTTTAAAGGTCTTAAACTCTACAATATACCCATTAGGATCCTTTAAAAAAAACGAGGAATGCTCACCATTCTTATCTTGCAAAAAATTCGTTTTATCCATAAATAAAACATCTTTGTCTTGCAAGGAGGCAAACAATTCATTCCATTCTTTTAAGGACATTACGATCCCAAAATGAAAGGAAGGTAAAATGGAATTTTCGAATTTATAATTTTTATATGCAAAATTAAAATCCCCTGATTTGGTAAAAGTAATTTGGTTTCCATAAAGATTGATGTCAACCCAATGATTTGTATTCCTACCCATCTTGGCACCCAATAGTTTACCATAAAAATCTTTGGTTCTTTGAATTCCCAGACAAGGAAGTGACAAATGAAAGTTTGTTTCCATATAAATAGCTTAAAGATTTACTAGTTAAAAATCATCTTCCTCTTCTTCTATCTCGTCATTCAATTCAAAATCGTCTGCATCAAATGAATCTTCATCTTCTGCATAATCCTCCATAGTTTGCTCTAATTTAGAACTAATTTTTACCAAATAAATGGTATCCTCTGTTCTTACCTCTACCGCTTTGATCGTTTCTCCTTTAGCATTTTTAAAAGAAATCACATCGCCATAGTCATAACCATCGGGATATTTTTCTACCAGCATATCTAAAATATCTGTAGTAAGTTTGGAATAATCAACAATAACGCGTTTCATAATTACATGTTTAAAAGGTAAGCAAATATCAATGGAGCAACAATGGTTGCATCACTTTCTATAATAAATTTTGGAGTATCTATATCGAGTTTACCCCAAGTAATCTTCTCATTAGGAACGGCACCTGAATAGGAACCATAACTTGTAGTCGAGTCTGAAATTTGGCAAAAATAACTCCAAAATGGGGTCTCAGGTCTTTCCATATCTTGGTACAACATCGGTACCACACAAATTGGAAAATCACCAGCAATTCCTCCTCCTATTTGAAAAAATCCAATCCCGTTTTCAGAATTGTCTGTATACCAATCTGCTAAAAAGGTCATATACTCAATACCCGATTTCATGGTGCTCGCTTTTAACTCACCCTTTAAAACATAACTAGCAAAGATGTTTCCCATGGTACTATCTTCCCAGCCTGGGCAAATAATAGGAAGGTTTTTTTCTGCTGCAGCGTACATCCATGAATCTTTTAAATCGATCTCATAGTACTCTTCTAGCACACCAGAAAGTAACAACTTGTACATATACTCATGTGGCAAATAGCGTTCTCCATTTGCTTCGGCATCTTTCCATATTTTAACAATATGCTGTTGAATTCTTCTAAAAGCTTCTTCTTCTGGAATACAAGTATCTGTAACACGATTCAGTCCTTTCTCTAACAAATCCCATTCATCTTGAGGAGTTAGATCACGGTAATTAGGCACCCGTTTATAATGTGAATGTGCCACTAAATTCATTACATCTTCTTCTAAATTTGCTCCTGTACAAGAAACAATTTGAACCTTGTCTTGACGAATCATTTCTGCAAAAATCTTTCCTAATTCCGCTGTGCTCATCGCACCTGCTAAAGAAACTAACATTTTTGAACCTTGATTCAATTGTGCTTCATAACCTTTCGCCGCATCCACTAAGCTCGCAGCATTAAAATGTAAAAAATACTTCTCTATAAATTCAGTAATTGGTTTACTCATTCTTTGGTTTTATTTTTTTCAATATTATTTTTTAAAGAACTCATTTCTTCAATAAATATATGCATTTGTTTATCTGATTCAAATTCTCTATTCTTAATTCTTCTCTTTTATGCTGTTTTCGAATATAGAAAAAAAGCGGCATTAAAAGTCATCATCATCATTTTTAAATTTAGACAACTTACTAAATGGGCTATCATCTGACAATTCATCGACATCATAAGTATCATCATTTGATGCAAACTTATAGCTCAACATTTTATAATATAATTTAGCCGCTAAAAAGTCTGAAGCTCTTTCATTTGGATTAGGACACAATTCTACAATATCAAAACCTACTACATTTTTAGCCTCAAAAACTTTCTTTAAAAACTCTAGAGTTTCATAATAAAACAATCCTCCTGGTTCTGGTGTTCCTGTAGATGGCAATATAGAAGGATCTAAAGCGTCCAAATCAAAGGTAATAAACACGTTCGAGGTCAATTGATCAATTACATCATCCATCCAGTATTCACTTACAGCCATATCATGAGCAAAAAAGGTCTTATCTGGATTCATTACAGTTTTCTCCGAAACATCCATACTTCTGATTCCAACTTGAACCAAATTGGTCGTTTGACTCGCTTCATAAACAGCACAAGCATGATTACAAGAAGTTCCTTCATAAGATTTTCTCAAATCTGCATGCGCATCAATATGCAACACGGTAAGATTGTCAAAACACTCGTTAAAAGCTCTAATGGTTCCAATCGAAACAGAATGCTCACCTCCAAAAATAGTCACAAACTTATTTTTGTTAATGTATTTTTTAGTGGCTTGGTGCACTGCGTCTACCATCGCTTCTGGCGATGATTTTTCTGTAATTGCATCTGCTAAAAACACACCTTCTTTGTAGACTTCAGAATCGGTTTCTATATCATACAATTCCATATTTTCTGATGCTTCCAAAAATGCTTCAGGACCCTTGTCAGCCCCTTTTTGCCATGTACTTGTTCCATCATAAGGAACTGGAATTAATACTATCTTAGATTGTTCAATCTTAGAAAAATTTTCAGGAATTCCTGCGTACGTTTTACTAGTTTTCATTTTTTGTTTTAATTTGTTGGTAAATTGCAATTTGCCATTTCATGGTTTTTAACTTTGTTCTTGACTAAGAGTCCTTATCGTAACCCAATATAGACAATAACTCTTCACTTTTTTGTTGATCTTTAAATAATTTTGTCGTTGTATTTCCTTCACTATCGTGGTCTATCAAAATGTGTTTCGGATGTGGAATCAAGCAGTGTTGCAATCCTCCAAAACCACCGATACTTTCTTGATAGGCACCTGTATTAAAAAACCCAATATACAAAGGATTTTCCTTTTCATATACAGGTAAATAGATGGCATTAATATGTTGCTCAGAATTGTAATAATCATCACTATCACAAGTAAGACCTCCTAACAAAACGCGCTCATATCTGTAGTTCCATTTGTTAATTGGCAACATAATAAAACGCTTGTTAATGGCCCAAGAATCTGGTAAGGTCGTAATGAATGAAGAATTAATCATATTCCATTTTTCACGATCATTTTGTTTCTTTTGATAAAGGACTTCATAAATTGCTCCACTCGCCTCACCTACTGTAAAGCTACCAAACTCTGTAAAAATATGAGGTACATCTACATTCGCATTTTCACAAGCCTCATTAATTTGATTGATGATTTCATCAATCATATACTGATAATCATAATCAAAAGCCAAAGAGTTTTTAATTGGGAAACCGCCACCAATATTTAAACTATCTAAGGTTGGACAGGCTTTTTTAAGTTTGATATAAACACTTATACACTTTAATAATTCGTTCCAATAATAAGCGTTGTCTCTAATCCCTGTATTGATAAAAAAGTGCAACATTTTTAGCTCTACCTTTGGGTTGTCTGCAATTTCTCTTTCGTAAAAAGAAACGATGTTTTTATATCCAATACCCAAACGGCTGGTGTAAAACTCAAATTTCGGCTCTTCTTCAGAGGCAATACGAATCCCTACCTTAAATTTTTTCTTGGTTTGTTGCTGAATCAAAGGCAATTCTTCATAATTGTCTATAATAGGCACGCAATTCTTGTGTCCTGAATTTATTAAGGCACCAATATTTCTAATGTATTGATCTCTTTTAAAACCATTACAAATGACATAGGTAGAATCCTTTATTTTTCCCTCAGCCTTCAAATTAGCTACGATATCCAAATCAAAAGCAGAGGAAGTTTCTATGTGAATATCATTCTTTAAAGCCTCATTAAGCACATACTTAAAATGCGAGCTCTTGGTGCAATAGCTGTAATAATACTTTCCTTTGTACTTGTGTTTTTTTATGGATTTCTTAAACCAATCCTTCGCTTTATTTATGTTTTCAGATATTTTTGGCAGATAGGTAAACTTTAAAGGAGTGCCATATTCTTCAACCAAGGACATTAAATCTATATCGTGAAAAAGGAGATTGTTGTTTTCTGTTTTAAACTCTTCTTGCGGAAAATCAAAAGTTTGCTCTATTAAATTTTTATATTTAGTATTCATTTACATTTTTAAAATAATTATACAATGGTTCTATCAAAGGTACATTTTTAATGCCCCAATAGAAGTTGATAAGATATAAAAATAAAGAATCACTGTCTGATATTCAAATACACAACATGCAATTTATTAAGCTGTTGTCTATTTGTAAGATTAGAAAAAGGGAAAAACCAAATTTTTTCGACGCATTTCCAAAATGCTAAACAACCATCTTTTCCCTTAAAATAGGCGTTTCCGAAATAAGAAAAACATAACATTTTACTTCCTAAAAAGTGTTCAAATGTAATTTTTTTTTTGATATAAAAAATAAAAAAATAATATTTACTAAAAAATCTACCTAGCTCCTTCTATTCGCTAATAAAGGAGGTGGTTCCCCATTAAATGGATTGTATCGACTAATGCTTTTTGCACCCATCCCTACGGCTCTAATTACAGCTCTATCTCCGTGTTTTTCTCTCATTTTATCCATAGCACGATAGAGATTCAGCATTTTTTCATTGTCTTCAAACAAATGAATCTGATGACCTCCGCTTACCAAATTGCTAAAATTTACACCGATAAGACGCACCAGCAGCCTTCTTTGATACAGACTATTATAAAGCTCCATCACCACAGGTAAAATAGCTTCATCAGAAGCGCTATAAGGAATGCTTTTTTGCTTCGTATAGGTTTGAAAATCAGAATATCGAATCTTAAAAGTGATGCATGAGGTTAGTTTATTTCCTCTTCGCAACTGAAAAATGAGATTCTCTGCCATGGCAATAATCATCCCTCTTAATTTAACAATATCTGTTGTGTCCTTATCAAAAGTTCGCTCTGTAGAAATGGATTTTCGCTCTTGATGTTTTAGTACAGGTGAGTTATCGATCCCATTTGCTTTTTTCCAAATAGCACTACCGTGTTTACCAAAAACCTTTACCATCATATCAATAGGCATCTCTTGAACGGTTTGAATGCGTTTGATGCCTAAATCACATAAAGAATTATAGGTCTTCTCTCCTACCATAGGTATTTTACGAACCGAAAGTGGTCCTAAAAAAAACTTTTCTGTCCCGGCATTTATTTTAATCTCATTATTGGGTTTGGCCTCTCCAGTAGCGATCTTAGAAACGGTTTTATTTACAGAAAGGCCAAAAGAAATAGGCAAGCCGGTTTCTCTGATAATACGCTGCCGCAACTCAGAAGCCATTTGATGACAACCAAAAAATTTATCCATCCCTGTTAAATCAATATAAAATTCATCAATGGATGATTTTTCATATAAGGGAACCGTATCGGCCACAACGTCTGTCACTAACTTAGAATACTTGGTGTAAATACCTGTATTCCCTCTTAAAACGACAGCCTCTGGGCACAACTGTTTTGCCATTCTCATGGGCATGGCAGAATGGACTCCAAATTTTCTGGCCTCATAACTACAGGAAGCAACAACTCCTCTATCTGAAGTACCGCCAATTAGAACAGGTCTATTGTTCAAACGGCTGTCTATAAGTCTTTCACAAGACACAAAAAAAGTGTCCAAATCCATATGTACAATTGAGCGTTCCATAGACGATTAGGCTACTTTTTTGGTACTATCATCTGCATATCTTGGGTCTTGAATAATGGCTAATTTTTCCATCTCAGACACCTCAATACTTACACAGTCAAACTCTTGGGTTACCTTTCCTGTAATGCGATAAACGCCTCTTCCTCTAAAGGGATACTTTTTGGCGATGATCGGAAAATGCACTGTATCTATTGGATTTCCTTTTACATCTATAAAAGTTCCAAAATACATGAGATCTCCTTTTGAGGTGGACGTGCGTTTTGCCGTCACATAATCCCCAAAAACTGTCACTGTTTTACCTTCATGATTTAACAAATCATCTGCAAGAATTTTTTGATCCAAAGGTTTGGTCAAAAGCAGAAAAGGACTAGACAAAGGGAAGCCATAGTGCTCTATTTCATCGAAGGCATCTTCTAAAAAACTTGAGACCAGCTTTGGAGTTTTATAGTTCCTTTTTTCAGAGACAAACAAGGTGTGTATCTGTTCTTCTAAAACAACCTTATGGACTTTCATATGCGCTTCCCAAAGCAATTCTCTTTTGTTTCTTCCCGTAAACTTAAAAGCATTGACCTTTATAAGAATTACAATTTGCGCTAAGGAGATGGACACTCGATTAATAAAGTCATCCAAATCTAAATAAGGGCCTTTTTGCCTTCTTTCCTCTACAATTTTTTCAGCATTTTTAGACTCAAATGCATACAGCATCATAAAACCCAAATACAAAATCGTTCCTTCAATACGATTGACATAATCTGAGGCGTTTACAGAAACCGTATGAATGCTTCCTCCATGCATTCTTGCCTCGTGTATATAATGTTCTGGCTTGTAAAAACCACCGAAATTATTAAGCGTTGCAACCATGTATTCTAAAGGATAATAGGCCTTTAAAAATAAGCTCTGATAGCTTTCTACAGCGTACGATGCGGAATGTCCTTTTGCAAAGGCATAGCCCGCAAAACTTTCTATTTGCCTCCAAATTTCATTCGCCAAATCGGCTTTATGTCCTTTGTTTTTGCAATTGTAGAAAAAGGCATCTTTTACCTTTAAAAATTCTTCTCTAGATCTAAATTTACCACTCATCCCTCTGCGCAACATATCTGCTTCTCCCAAACTAAGTCCCCCAAAATAATGAGCCACCTTAATCACATCTTCTTGATAGACCATAACCCCATAAGTCTCTGGCATAATTTCGAGCAAAATAGGAGGTGCCTCTTTTCTTTTTTCAGGCTGGCGATACCGTTGAATATAGGCTCTCATCATTCCAGATTTAGCAACTCCAGGTCGAATTACAGAACTCGCTGCCACCAAGCCCAAATAGTCTTTTACTTGTAACTTTTTTAAAAGCATTCGCATGGCGGGAGATTCTACATAAAAACAACCAATCGCCTTGGCATTTTTTAAAAGGTATTTAATCTTGGCATCTTCTTTAAACCGCTTTATATCGTGCATATCCAATGCTGGATGTGATGGATTATTGTATTTTACTATATCAACGGTCTCTCGTATTTTTCCCAAACCGCGTTGACTTAAGATATCAAACTTATACAAACCGATATCTTCTGCGATGATCATATCAAACATCATAGTAGAAAAACCCTTCGGCGGAAGATAGGTAGCACAATAACTGTGCAGGGGTTTTTCAGAAATAAGAATTCCGCCCGGATGGATGCCTAAATAGTTTGGAAAACCCTGGATGTATTCACTGTAAATTAAAACAAGTTTTGATAATTGATCTAAGGAGTCCGATTGAAAACTGCGACTAGCCAGCTTGTCTATTTCAGACTTTGGAAGCCCAAAAACCTTGCCGAGTTCTCTAACAGATGCTTTGTATTTAAAGGTATTGTATACTGCGATAAGTGATGTGTGTTTAAAATTCTTAAAAATAAAATTCATAACATCATCTCTATCTCTCCAAGAAAAATCAATATCAAAATCTGGCGGATTGGTTCTGTACAAATTAATAAAGCGCTCAAAATACAAATCGAGTTCTATGGGGTCTACATCGGTAATTCGCAATAAATAAGCGATGATACTATTTGCGCCACTCCCCCTTCCTACATAGTAGTATTTTTTACTGCGGGCATACTTCAAAATCTTCCAATTGATTAAAAAATACGAGACAAACTGCTTTTCTCTAATAATGGCCAGCTCCTTTTCCAACCTGTCAGTAACACGTTTTCCAATTCTTTTGTACCGATACTGCAGGCCCTCATAAGACAACTTTCGCAGCAGTCTAAAATCCAATTCTTCAGAATTTGTATAGGCTTTTTGATTTTTCGGTTGCTTGTTAGAAAAATCAAAATGAATGCTACAACTCTCGATGATTTTTTGAGTATTTGCAATAATTTGTGGGTATTCTGAATAGCATTCCTTTAAAAGCTCCTCGAGCATCAGCATGTCGGTTTCTTGTCCTTGCTCTGATTTTGGAAGCTTGCTTAACAAGGTGTTGTTTGCTATCGCTCTTAAAAGACGATGGGTATTAAATCCTTTTTTATCTTGAAAAGAGACCGTCTTTAAAACCACCAATTTATCCAAATGAAACCTCCATTCAGAAAATTTTAGATGGTTTAAATCAGAAGGTTTTACGCCCATAAATTCATGCGCTGCCAATTCTCTGAATTCATTTTGAAAAGGATAAACAACCACCGTGTCTGGTAAAAAACTAGCCCTAGTTGGTAGCATCATTTTCTCTGTATGAAGAAAGGAAGAGAGGTAATTATTGATCTGTAAATAGCCATTGTTGTTTTTAGCAAGCATTATAAATTTTTGATCAACTCCATTTCTAAAATCGACACCAAGTATCGGTTTTATGTCATTTTCATCAGCCAATCTCACAAAATCCAAACAAGCGGTTGTGCTGTTAATATCTGTCAAAGCCAAACTGGTTAGCCTAAAGCTTTTAGCTAATAACACCAAGGCCTTTGGCGCTATAGAACCATAGCGCAAACTATAATAGGTATGACTGTTTAAAAACATTTTTTAAAGAAATAGCGATTGTAAAATTTATTTTGCTAAATTAGCTCAATATTTAAACAATGATTGCTCATATTATTAGCATTATGAATTATTTAGCAAAAAACATCAAACACATTAGAGTTTTAAAGGGATTGTCTCAAGAACAATTTGGAGAAGAATTAAAAGCCTCTCGTTCGAGAATTAGTTCTTATGAAGAAAGTAGAGCATTGCCTTCTATTGATTTTTTAATTGACTTATCCGAGTATATCAATATTCCATTGGATGTCTTGGTTAAAAATGATTTATCCAGGTCTAAAGACAGCTCTTTTATCAATATTGGAAATCACAGAATTTTATTTCCAATTACGGTAGATGGAGCCAATGAAGATTTAATTGAAGTAATCCCTACGGAAGCTTCTGCCGGATATTTAAACGGATACGCTGATCCGGAATATGTTGAAGAACTAAAAAAAATAAAGCTTCCTTTTTTACCTACCGGCAAGCACAGAGCTTTTCCGATTAAAGGAGATTCTATGCTCCCTGCTAAAAGTGGCTCCTTTGTGATTGCAAAGTACCTTGATGATGTTCGTGACATAAAAGATGGTAGAACCTATATCGTTCTTACAGAAAATGATGGTTTGGTTTACAAACGTGTATACAATAAGATTAAAGAGAACAAAACCTTATTATTGGTCTCTGACAATAAATTGTATCATGAATATGAAGTCCCTATAGAGAATGTGCTAGAAATTTGGGAATACACCTGTAGTATAAACACCCAAGAATACGATGAACATGAATTGAAAATAAGTAGCATCGCTCAGATGTTAAACCAATTAGGTGTTGAGTTAAAAGCTTTGGAAAAATTAGTCTCATGAGGTACGCTATTGTAGATATAGAAACGACAGGGGGTGATAAAATAACCGAAATCTCTGTGCTTATTTTTGATGGAGAAAAGGTGGTGGAGGAATTTAGCAGTCTGGTAAACCCAGAGTGCACCATCCCTTACTATATTACCTCCTTAACCGGGATTGATGACACCATGGTACAGCGTGCACCGAAGTTCTATGAGCTGGCAAAAAAAATCATGGAAATTACTGAAGACAGCATTTTTGTAGCGCATAATGTCAATTTTGATTATGGCATCATTCAAAAAGAGTTCAAGGCCTTAGGCGCGAATTTTCAAAGAAAAAAACTGTGTACGGTTCGACTTTCAAGAAAAATTATTCCTGGTTTGGATTCGTATAGTTTAGGGAAACTTTGTAAATCATTAAGCATCCCTATTTCTAATAGACATCGAGCCAAAGGAGATGCCGACGCAACGGTGTTGCTGTTTAAACTACTCCTAGAAAGGGACCGTTCAAACACCATTGAAGCCTTCTTAAACCCCAAATCAAAAGAAGCTACCTTACCTCCATTATTACCCAAAGCCGTTTTTGAAGCACTGCCTAAAACAGCAGGTGTTTATTATTTTAGAAATGCCAAAAATGAAATTATTTATGTGGGTAAGGCAAATAATATTAGGCAACGCGTACAAAGTCATCTCTATGACAAAGCAAAGAAAGAAGTAAACATGTGTATGGAGACCGCTAATATTACCTTTACAGAAACAGGTAGTGAACTTTTGGCCTTATTGTTAGAATCTTCAGAAATCAAACGATGCTATCCAAAATATAACAGAGCCCAAAGAAGATCCGGAGAGAGCATTGCCTTGTTTAGCTATCAAGATAGAAATGGGGTTCTCCACATCGCTACCAACAAAACAAAATTAGTACCAAACCCCATTACAAAATTTCACAATGCTACAGAGGCTAGGCTATTTATAGAGAAACTCTGCGAAGAATTTGAACTTTGTCCCAAATATTGCCATTTGCAATCTAATGTTTCGACTTGTTTTCATTATCAAATAAAGCAATGCAAGGGTATCTGCAAAGAGGAAGAAAGCGTCGAAGCATATAATGAGCGAGTTTTAAAAGCCATCCAATCGGTGCAGTATCAAACACAGAGTTTTGTCATTTCAGAAACAGGGAGAACTGACGAGGAGTCTGCCTTTGTTTTAGTATTAAATGGCGTTTATAGAGGTTTTGGCTATCTAGAGAGCGCCACTGAAGAAGTTGAATTAAATCAGTATCTAGAGGCCATTACAAAAATGCAGGACAACCGAGATAGCAAAAGAATCCTCACTTGGTATTTAAAAAACTATCCAGAGAATTTTGTACCTTTGGATGATTCAGAATCTTTAGAAAAACTCCATTTTAATGTGTTATCAAACGCGTTTAATTAAAAAAAAAGAAGCCCTTCAAAAGCGCTTCCAAGTAGATATTTCTGATTTGGATACTTTTGATCCCGCCTTAGTTTTTAAAGCCTTTGATTATCCTAAAACACCCATTATTACCAATAGTGAGCCTCATAAAACATCACTGTTTAACTGGGGACTTATCCCATCTTGGTCTAAAGATACCAGCATTAGACCCTATACGCTTAATGCAAGAATCGAAACGCTAAGTAGCAAACCATCATTTAAAGAATACATTCAAAATAGATGCTTGATTGTTGCCGATGGTTTTTATGAATGGAAATGGCTGAATGCTAGTGGCTCAAAAAAAGAAAAGTACCTCATATCCATTCCAGAAGAAGAACTCTTCACAGTTGCCGGAATTTATACGTCTTGGACCGGATTGGACGGTGCTGTGATCCAAAGTTATTCTATGATTACAACCCAAGCTAATGATTTAATGAGTGAGATTCACAATACCAAAAAAAGAATGCCAGTAATCTTAAACCCTGCTGATGAAAAAAATTGGTTAGATGGAGCCGACTACGAGCAATTTCAATACCCCTATAGTCAAGACTTAATTGCTACCCTACTGCAACCTGACGGAAGTCAATTGCGCTTCTTTTAAACGGAAACATTTTATTGAGAATACCTGCTTGCTAAAAACAAAAAAGCCTCACATTTCTGTGAAGCTTTATGTGAGCCCTGAAGG
>CBFHUV010000002.1:51029-63102 GCA_965659055.1 Polaribacter sp. | reverse complement strand
AAAGACGATGTCATGCGAGTGTATACAAAATACATAAAAGGCAAAAATTTTATTGCTACTAGTTTTGTTCCGAAAGGAAATGCAGACCTAGCCCTTTCCGGCTCAGAAGAAGCTATTATCAAAGAAGAAGTTATTGTGCAAGGAGCCGAAAACACCTTTGACCCAAAAATTGCTGCAACTTACGAAAAAACACCTTCTACTTTTGATCGATCTATAGAGCCTCCATATGGGAAAGCTCCAGAATTGGCCGTACCAAAAGTTTGGGAGGATGAATTGGCTAATGGAATAAAAGTCTTTGGTATCAAAAATGATGAAGTGCCTTTAGTTCGATTTAATATCGTGATAGATGGAGGTCAATTACTCGAAAAAATGAACAAACTAGGAGTGGCTAGTTTAACTGCACGATTAATGAATCGTGGAACCAAGAATAAAACGACAGCAGAACTAGAAGAAGCTATTCAGGATTTAGGTGCATCCATCTCTGTATCTGCTTCTAAAGAAAGTATTATCATTAGCGGAAACACACTTACAAAAAACTATACAAAAACCTTAAAACTGGTTGAAGAAATTCTTTTAGAACCTCGATGGGATGCCGATGAATTTGAATTGCTAAAAAAATCAACCATCAATAGTTTGCGTCAACAAGAAGCAAATCCAAATGCGATTGCACAAAATGCCTACCAAGAATTGATCTACGGAAAAGACAATATCTATGCTAAAAATACCCTTGGAGACATGAGCTCTGTGAACAGTATTAGCTTAGAAGATTTAAAAGACTATTACAACAGTTATATTTCTCCATCAGTTGCAAAAATGCATGTGGTTGGGAGCATCGATAAAACAGTTGTGATTACCTCATTACAAGACCTGAACTCAAAATGGGCAGCCAAAGAAGTACTTATTCCAGTCATTGAAAAACCGAAAGCTCCAACAGAGCCAGCCGTGTATTTTTATGATGTTCCAAAGGCTAAACAGTCTGTAATTAATTTTGGAGCACCCGCTTTGACTGCTACAGATGCTGATTTTTATCCTGCCACGGTAATGAATTACATCCTTGGTGGTGGTGGATTTGCCTCCCAGTTAACACAAGAGTTAAGAGAAGGGAAAGGCTATACCTATGGAATCTATTCTAATTTCTCTGGATCCAAATCAGTGGGTACTTTTACAATTTCTAGCCAGGTGAGAACGAATGTCACATTAGAGTCTGCTCTTTTGGTTAAAAAGATCTTAAATGATTATGGTAAAAATTATACCGAAAAAGATTTGGCTACAACCAAAGGATTTTTAATAAAAAGTAACGCGAGAGCCTTTGAAACTATGGGAGCAAAACTTAATATGTTGCAAAACATTAGTTCCTACAATTTAAAAGCAGATTATGTAAAAGATCGCGAAAAAATTGTGAACGAAATGACTGTCGATAGAATTAAAGAATTAGCAAATACCTATGCTGATCCTACCAAAATGATTTGGCTTTTTGTCGGCGATGCAGAAACTCAATTAGACCGATTGAATGAACTTGGATTTGGAAAACCAACCTTATTAAACAACACCAAAGTGAAAATCAAAAACTAAAACTATGCTTACCACTCTTAAAAAAATAGTTGTCGTAGCCCTATTACATGCTACGGTGCTAGTTTCAGCTCAAGAAACTCGATTGCTAAGGCAGCCAACAATAAGTAAAACACATGTTGCCTTTACTTATGGTAGCGATATTTGGGCCACCAATTTAAGTACGAATAAAACAGTCCGTATTACCAGTACCCCAGCCGTAGAAAGCGATCCTTATTTTTCGCCTGACGGCAAATGGATTGCCTTTACCTCAAACAGATCTGGAAGCGCGGCAGTCTATATAGTTTCTGCCAACGGTGGAGAAGCAAAAAGGCTTACTTGGCACAATAGCCCTTCAGAGGCAAGAGGTTGGACCAATGATGGCAAAGAAGTATTATTTGCATCGACACGAGATACCGCACCTAGCTCTTTCAATCGTTTATATACAGTTTCTGTAAATGGAGGACCTGCTACAAAACTATTTGAACAATGGGCAAATGATGGTTCTTACTCGTCGAATGGTAAAGAAATGGTTATTGACAGGGTGAAACGATGGGATGTAGAATGGAGAGATTACAGAGGGGGACAAAACACACCTTTAATTATTATCAATCTAAAAACCTTAGATGAAACCCTATTGCCAAATAATAAAACAACAGACCGCCATCCTATCTGGATTGGTGATATGATTTATTTCTTATCAGACAGCACGCATACCTCAAACATCTGGTCTTACAATACGAAAACAAAGGCCTTACAACAACTTACGAAGTTTAATGGAACTGCAGTTAAATCATTAAATGGAAATGACGACAACTTAGTTTTTGAGCAGGATGGTTATTTACATCTGCTTGATTTAAAAAACAACAGAACAAAACAATTGAATATCTCTGTAATAGGAGATTTCCCTTGGACCACTACCAAATGGGAAAATGTCAATGACCGTGTAAGTTCTGCGAGTATTTCGCCGAATGGAAAAAGAGTCATTATGGGTTCTCGAGGAGATATATTTACAGCCCCAGTAGAATTTGGAGATTCAAGAAATCTTACCCAAAGCTCGGGAGTTGCAGATAGAAAACCTTTATGGTCACCTAAGGGAGACCAAATAGCTTGGTTTTCGGATGCCGATGGAAAAGGCTATGCCTTGCATTTAAGCAATCAAGATGGAACTGCAAAAACTGAGGTTATTTCTATTGGAATTTCTAAAATGGCCTGGGAACCAACCTGGTCACCAGATGCAAAATACATTGCTTTTGTAGATGACGATACTCGAATTAGAATTGTAAACCTTGATAAAAAGAGCACGATCACCATAGATAACGCTGGCAATAATTTAGAGCGTGGAGGTATGGGCATTACTTGGTCTCCTGACTCAAAATGGTTGGCCTATTCAAAATCTGGCGACAATAGCATGAAACAAATTAAGGTTTGGTCCTTACAAAACAATACAGTTACCGCCATAACAGATCCTTTTGCGGATTCTTTTTCTCCTGCTTGGGATCAAGACCACAAACACCTATATTTTTTAGCGAGTACCGATGTAGCTTTGGGTTCAGGTTGGGCCAATACTAGCTCCATGAGTGCGAATCCTAATTATGCTGCTTATGTGATCAATTTATCTAAAGAAGACCCCTCTCCATTTAAATTAAAAAGTGACGAAGAGGTAATTAAAGAAGATAAAAAAGAGGATAAAAGCAAAGACAAAAAACCAGCTGACAAAAAAGAGAAGCTCGTACAAATTGACTTTGACGGCATGGACAGACGAATTATGGCTTTGCCATTAAGAGGTTCTTTTAGAAGCATGACTGCCGGACCAGAAGGAACCGTGTTTATTAGTGAAGGAGCTACGCTTCAAAAGTTTGATTTAAAGAAAATGAAGGCGGAAGAATTTGGCAAAGGAATGAGCATTGCTGCTATTTCTTCTGATGGTAAACAATTGCTTTTAAGAGTAGGTAGAACCTGGAAAGTTAGTAGTGCTGCCGCACCGAATGCGAAGGCTGCAAAAACGGTAAAGATAGATTTCAACATGAAACTAGATAGGTTTAGTGAATGGAATCAAATGTTTGAAGAAGCTTGGCGTTATGAACGCGATTATTTTTACGATCCAGGAATGCATGGTAGAGACTGGAACAAAGTGTATAAACGCTATGCCCCATTAATTCCATTTGTAAAGCACAGAGCTGATTTAAATTATATTTTTGATCAAATAAATGGAGAATTATCAGTAGGTCATAGCTTTGTTGGAGGAGGTGATTTTCCGAGTACAGATCGTTCTACAGGAGGTTTGTTAGGTGCTGATTTTACGGCAAGACAAGGAAGATGGCAGATTCAGAGAGTATATACTGCAGAAAGCTGGAATCCTGGATTAAATGGCCCCTTAGACCAGCCTGGAATGAACATTAAAGCTGGTTACTATTTAGTGGGTATAAACAATGAAGAAATTACAGACAAAGACAATATTTATCAACATTTAGATGGAACAGCTGGAAAACAAACAGTGCTTCATATCAATTCTTCACCTACTTTTAAAGGTGCCTGGAAAGAAATTGTTGAACCTATTCGAAGTGAAAATTCATTAAGACAACGCACTTGGGTAGAAGACAATAGACGAATGGTGGACAAATTATCTGGAGGAAAACTTGGTTATGTTTGGGTGCCAAATACTGGGGGTCCTGGTTTTGTGTCCTTTAATAGATATTATTTTGCACAGCAAGATAAAGAAGGAGCTGTAATTGATGAACGTTTTAACGGAGGTGGATTGCTAGATGATTATATGGTCGACTTAATGACCCGTAAACCAAGAGCAGCCTTAACCAATGAGGTGCCTAACGGAAAACCAATGCGTTTACCTGCTGGAATTATGGGACCAAAAGTATTGCTGATTAATGAATTAGCAGGTTCTGGAGGAGACTTTTTCCCATGGGTCTTTAGACATCAAAAAGCTGGATTATTAATTGGATCTACTACCTGGGGTGGATTGGTAAAATCATCCACACATTACGGATTGATTGATGGAGGTTATTTAACAGCTCCTGATAATGCAGTCTTTGATCCGGAAACCAATACTTGGGTTGCAGAAAATAAAGGTGTAGCACCAGATATTGCCGTGAGACAAGATGCAAAGGCACTTGAAACTGGAAGAGATCCTCAGTTGGAAAGAGCCGTAGAAGAATTACTAAAACAGTTAAGGTCTAAAAAAGCACAGACAATAAAACCACCAGCATTTTCTAGACCAACCAAATCGAATTAATTAGAACCCTAAATAAAAAACAATGAAAATAAAACAGATTTTAATTGTCTTGACTTTGGCTTGTTTTGTGCATGCGAATGCGCAAACAAACACACAAGAAACAGCTGATGCTGTTATGAATAAAGCCTATACCAAGGCTAAAAAAGAAAATAAAAAAGTGCTTTTAATGTTTCATGCATCTTGGTGTGGATGGTGCAAAAGAATGGATGCCAACATGGAAAAAGAGGGAGTAAAAGCCTATTTTGATAAAAGCTTTGTAATCACCCATTTAACAGTACTAGAAGCGAAAGACAAAAAGCATTTAGAAAATCCTGGTGCCATGCAAATGATGGAAAAATACAAAGGAGGTAAATCGGGAATCCCTTATTGGCTCATTTTTAATAGCAAAGGAAAATTATTAGCTGATTCTAGAGATGAAAAAGGGCAAAATATAGGTTGCCCAGCCACTGAAGTTGAGGTCGCTGCATTTTTAGCAAAGCTTAAAAAGACCACCCGAATCAATAAAAAAGAACAAGAGGCTGTCGCCAAAGCCTTCATTATTAAAGAATAATACTAAAAAACCCTGTAAAAAAATTTACAGGGTTTTTTAATGCTTTAGAATATTTATACTATCCTTTAAATTTTAATGGAAGATGCACCACTTTTTTAGTTTCAAAGAATTCTTCCTCAAAAAAATTAGGTAAATCATAAATTTTAGCGGTAGTGTATAAGGCCAATTCTTCGGTTAAATCACCTCCTTTTAAATATAAAATTCCATTTTTAAGCGGATGCTTTTGTTGCTTTGCAATTTTTCCTTTAGTCCAATGCACAAAGGTTTCCATTTGAGCTACTGCCCTACTTACAATAAAATCATAGGTATCCTTTACGTCTTCGACCCTGCCATGTGTAGTTTTTACATTTTGTATACCTAAGCCTTCTGCAACTTCATTCACCACTTTTATTTTTTTCCCAATACTATCCACCAAATGAAATTGAGTTTCAGGAAACAAAATGGCTAATGGAATCCCCGGGAATCCTCCGCCAGTTCCAACATCCATAACCTTAGACCCAGGCAAAAACTGAATTACCTTTGCAATTCCGAGTGAATGCAATACATGTCTAAGATATAATTCATCAATATCTTTGCGAGAAACCACATTAATTTTTAAATTCCAATCTTGGTACAATTCTTGTAATTTAGCAAACTGATAAAGCTGCTGATCCGTTAAACCGTGAAAATATTTTTGTATTAACTCCATAAATATCTAATGAGCTGCAAAAATAGTTAATTGTTTAGAAACAATTCTTAACAAAAACTGACGTTTATCATAAATACCAAAAACAAAAAGTATATTTTTGTAACATTAGAATTCTAGTATATGAAAAACATTAATTTCTCAAGAATAGACAAAGCCAAATTTTTTAAGACTTTAAACAAGCGCGTCAATTCATATTTTAAAGAAAACAACATAAAAAAAACAGGAAACTGGAAACTGTATACCAAGGCAATTATTATGTTTGGATTGTTTTTAGTTCCTTTTATTTTAATTTTAACCGTATCCATGCCGCAATGGCTTATGGCCGTGCTGATGGTGGTAACAGGCATTGGAATGGCTGGAGTTGGGATGAACGTTATGCACGATAGCAATCACGAATCTTTTTCGAGTAAAAAATGGGTAAACAAACTGATGGGAAGCAGTATTTATATCCTAGCAGGTAACGTGTATAATTGGAAAGTACAACACAATGTATTGCACCATACTTTTACCAATGTAAAAGATCATGATGAAGATATTGATGCTGGGCGAATCATTCGATTTTCAAAACATGCCAAATGGTTAAAAATCCATCAATTTCAAAAATACTACTCCATTTTTTTATATGGTTTATTGACAATCAATTGGGCTATAACCACAGATTTTAAACAAATGAGAAACTACTTGAAAAGAAAATTATCTTATGGTAAGTTTCCAAATCCAAAAGTAGAATGGACGAAATTGATCATCTCTAAGCTTATTTATTATGCGCTATGGATTGTCTTACCAATTTTGGTTTTAGACATCGCTTGGTGGAAAGTTTTTATCGGATTTTTTGTGATGCATTATACTGCAGGTATGATTTTAAGTTTGGTTTTTCAATTGGCACACATCGTTCCTAAAACGACCATGCCTTTGCCTGACAAAGATGGTAATTTAGAGCATACTTGGGCGGTACATCAATTGTACACAACCTCTAATTTTGCACCTACTAACTGGATCGTAAATTTTTATACAGGTGGATTGAATCATCAGGTAGAACATCATATTTTTCCGCATGTTTCTCATGTACACTATAAAAAATTAGCCAAAATTGTAAAAGAGACTGCTAAGGAATTTAACTTGCCTTACAATGAGTATCAGACCACAAGAAGAGCAATTATAGAGCACTTTAATCATTTAGGAAGCTTAGGAAAACATCCTCATGTAGCTTAAGACCAATTGCGATAAATAACGATTACTAATTAGGACATGTCATACCCTTTATCAGACAGAATTAACAGCTTGCCCGTTTCGGAAACTTTGGCAATGGCTGCAAAAGCAAGAGAATTAAAATTAGCAGGTAAAGATATCATCAGTTTAAGTTTGGGTGAACCCGATTTTAATACCCCAGATTTTATTAAAGATGCAGCTATTGAGGCTATCCATCAAAATTACAGTTCTTATACTCCTGTTGATGGCTATCTAGAGTTAAAAGAAGCCATCTGCGTGAAGTTTAAAAGAGATAATAATCTTGACTATAAACCCAATCAAATTGTGGTGTCTACGGGTGCCAAACAATCAATTGCAAATATTGCACAAGTGCTATTAAACCCAGGGGATGAGATTTTATTGCCAGCTCCATATTGGGTTAGTTATTCAGCCATTGCAATTTTATGTGAAGCGACTTATAAAGAGATTCCTTCGAGTATCGAAAACGATTTTAAAATTACACCTGAACAATTAGAAGCGGCAATTACGCCTAAGACTAAAATGGTGTTTTTTAACTCTCCCAACAATCCAAGTGGAACCATGTATAGCGAAGCAGAATATAGAGCTTTGGCGGCAGTATTGGAAAAACATCCACAGATTTACATCCTTTCAGATGAAATTTACGAACATATCAATTACGATGCGAAACCTTTTAGTTTTGCTGCAATTGAAAGTATGTATGAAAGAACCATCACGGTAAACGGTTTAGCAAAGGCTTTTGCAATGACTGGTTGGAGAATCGGTTATCTAGGGGGTCCAGAATGGATTGCTAAGGCCTGTACCAAGATGCAAGGACAAATAACTTCTGGGACGAACAGTATTGCTCAAAGAGCCGCAATTACGGCTGTCTTAGCGCCTCCAAGTAAAGTAAGTTATATGGTCGATGAATTTAAAGCTCGTAGGGATATGGTTTTAGGTTTATTGAAAGAAATAGCTGGTTTTAAGCTTAATATTCCGAATGGAGCATTTTATGTGTTTCCAGACATCTCCGCTTTTTTTGGTAAAACGATTAAAGGAAAAAAGATTGAAAACGCCAATGATTTCTCTATGTTTTTATTGGAAGAGGCGAATGTAGCAACGGTTACTGGTGATGCCTTTGGTGCGCCAAATTGTATTCGTTTGTCTTATGCAGCTTCTCGTGAGCAGTTAACTGAAGCGATTAGAAGAATTAAGGAAGCCTTGAAATAATAGGTAAGAATTTATATAAAAAGAAAGCCAATATAGGCTAACAGTAAAACCTCATTTGATACCTGATATTTCAGAATCAATGAGGTTTTTTTGTTAGAATAAGATGAGCGCGAGTGCAACTGCAAAAATCGAAAGTTTTAAAATGGTTCCTGCAGAACAACATAGGTTGTCATGATTTGCCAGGGCACGTTCTCTTAGATTAAAAAGGGACTTGTTTTTTAAATGGCTAAAACTATAAGCGATATCTTCTTTATATGCCGAATTTAACAAGCCTCTGTTAAAAATACTACTTGGTTTTGATGTTGTTAATTCCATGATTTCTAATGATTTGTTTATACTATATAGACGAGCATAAAAAAAAGTTGTTACAGTCATTAGGAAAAATAAACTGGTAATAAAATGAAGTAAAATGACTAAACCACCTATAAAATCAGGTGGTTCAGAATTAAAATATAAATGTAAAAAAAGGCTCTTTTTAAGAATGATTTAACAAGTTTACCTGTTTCAAAAAGGCAATGGAAGATTTTTATTTTGCCTAAATATTGCTTTTCTAGCTGGTTTTTTTAAATACAAATACAACTTGTCATAATCAATTATGGCTTTGCCCATATCCAATACATCTGCTCCAATGATTCCGTGAACTTCTTGCTCATCGTGCTGGATTAAAGCAGTATTTACATGGGTCAAATCAAACAAAACCAAATGACTTTTATTGGTCTGCCATGCTCCAATTTGCAAATTATTGTTTTCTGACTTTTGAGTTTCCATGTCTGTAGCTCCTGCTCCAGCAGCTTTTGCTTCAGAATCTACAGCAATCAAATTGAAATGTTCAATCAGGTTAAGCCCAAGACAAGAATTCGAAGCTCCAGTATCTAAAATAAAACGGCCTTCGACCCCATTAATTTTTGCAGAGAGCTCTAAATGATTGGTCATCATTTTTTTTAACTTGATACGGATGTATTTCTTTTTAGTCAATAATTGTTTAAGACTAGTCATTTAATGTATTTTTGTAGGAGCTAAAATACAATGTTTTAAGGTAGTAATGAATTAATATAACAATGGATTAATGTAGCAATGTGCTAATGGAACAATGTAATAATGGACCTAAATAATTGATACAATGATAACGGATACGCATACACATTTATACTCGGAGCAATACAAAGAGGATCAAGCTCAAATGATGAAACGAGCCAAAAAAGCGGGTGTTTCTCGTTTTTTTATTCCTGCCATTGACAGTAGCTATACCCAGGCCATGCTAGATCTAGAAAAAGCCTACCCCAACGATGTGTATTTGATGATGGGGCTGCACCCAACCTCAGTAAAAGAAAATTTCAGAGATGAACTAGCCTCCGTAAAAAAATGGCTAGACACTCGTGAATTTTATGCTGTTGGAGAAATTGGCATCGACTTGTATTGGGATCGCAGTTTTTTAAAACAACAGCAACAAGCCTTTCGAACTCAAATTCAATGGGCAAAAGAAAAAAAACTACCTATAGTCATTCATTGTAGAGATGCCTTTAATGAAATTTTTGAAGTCCTAGAAAAGGAAAAAGGGACGGACCTGTATGGAATATTCCATTGTTTTACAGGAACCTTAGAACAAGCAAAAAAAGCCATTTCATATAATATGAAATTGGGAATTGGAGGCGTGGCTACCTTTAAAAATGGAAAGATTGATCAATTTTTAAATGAAATAGACTTAGAACACATTGTTTTAGAGACAGATGCCCCATATTTGGCTCCTGTTCCTTATCGAGGAAAGCGAAATGAAAGTAGTTATATTACCCATGTTATTGACAGATTAGTCGATATCTATGAGGTTTCATTTAAAGAAATTGCAGAAATTACGACTCAGAATTCAAAAGAAATTTTTAATGTCTGATATAGCTGTTGCCTATTACAAATCGCCTTTAGGACTTGCAAAAATTGTAGGAACTCCTGCTGGATTGGAGTCTGTCTCTATTTTAGAGCAAAGCAATGATGCAATGGTTGAAAATTGTGATGAAACTCCTGAATTTCTAATTCCTTGTATTCGTCAATTGACAGAATATTTTGAAGGAAATAGAAAAGAATTCGATTTACTGTACAACCTAAAGGGAACCGATTTTCAAAAAAAGGTATGGAATTCTTTATTAGAAGTACCCTACGGAAAAACGCGTAGTTACATGGAACAAGCAAAAATTTTAGGGGATGTCAAAGCGATTAGAGCCGTGGCCTCAGCCAACGGGAAAAATCCTCTTTGGATTTTGATTCCTTGTCATCGCGTCATCGGAACCGATGGTTCTTTAACAAGTTATGCTGGTGGTTTGTGGCGTAAAAAATGGTTGTTGGCGCATGAGAATCCAGTAAAACAAGAATCACTCTTTTAAACTATTTTTATGTTTTTTGCGTTCGTATTAATATGATTAAAAAAATGCTTTTGATGTTCTGTCTTTTCTTGGGATTTATGGCCCAAGCGCAGATCAATTCAAAAGAATTTCGAACTAAAAACCTCCTCCTTAAAAACGATACTATTTTTCTTGAAAAAGAAGCCATTAATCCACTTCGTTTTGAAATTCTAGATGTCTTAGGTCAAAAGATCCCAAAAACAGCCTATGATATGGATTATAGCAAAGCGCGCTTAATAATTAGCTCAGCAAAATATCCAAGCATTCAACTTCGGTATTTTGTTTTTCCAGCCTTTATTAGCAAAACTTATCAGGCCTATGATGAAAGTGTCATTGTGCCCAATACCAGCAACACTCAAAAATTATATAGTTTAACGACGAACAAAAAGAAAAGCAATCAACAAATATTTGAAGGACTATCAACAAAGGGCTCTATCAATAGAGGCTTGGCCATCGGGAATAATCAAAACTCGGTAGTAAACTCATCTTTAGATCTAAACATCGAAGGAAACCTGTCAAAAACTGTAAAAATAAGAGCGAATATTTTTGACACAAATATTCCTTTGCAAGACAATGGTTACTCTCAAAACATCACCGATTTTGATAGAATTTTTATAGAACTATCTCACAAAAATTGGCGGGTTAAAGCGGGTGACTTAGATTTAGAAAACAACGAAAGCTATTTTTTAAAGTTTACGAAAAAAGTAAGTGGTTTGGAAGTTGAAGCCACCAATGATGAATTCAATGTACTCGCATCGGGAGCCATTGTTCGTGGCCGATTTTCTGTTTTTAATTTTAATGGTCGAGAAGGAAATCAGGGTCCTTATAAAATTACTGGGCCAAACGCAGCATCATTTCTCATCATTGTCGGCGGAAGTGATGTCTTGTTTGTGAATGGAAAAGCCTTAAGCAGAGGAGAAGATAAAGATTATACAATAGACTACAACACTGCCGAAATTCGATTTAACACAAGTTTTCCAATCAATAATGATATGCGTTTTCGCCTGGAATATCAATACTCTGAGCGTAATTATATACGCTTTGTCAGTTATGAAAAGGCCAATTACAAAGGAGAAAAATGGACACTAAACGGGTATTTCTACAACGAAAATGACGCAAAAAACCAGCCCTTACAGCAAGATTTAAGTGCTGCTCAAAAAATGATTTTATCAAATGCTGGAAACGATACAGATAAAATGGTGAGTGAAAGC
>CBFHUV010000002.1:0-51019 GCA_965659055.1 Polaribacter sp. | reverse complement strand
TTCTGACATTAAAATTTTATATAAAAAAATCAATAATAATACAGAAGAATTCTTTGAATATTCTCAAGACCCTTTGGCTGAATTATACCAAGTAACCTTTACGTTTGTCGGTGGTTTAAAAGGGGCTTATCGATTAAGAGAATCTATTGCAATTGGCAATATTTATGAATATGTTGGGGAAAACTTAGGGGATCACAACCCTATTATAAGTTTGGCTGCACCAAGTAAATCACAATTCTTTGTTGTCAACTCAAGCTTTAATCCCAATGAAAAAACAAAAGTGTTTGCTGAGTTTGCACTTAGCAATAATGATGCAAATTTATTCTCTGATATCGATGATGAAAGCAATAAAGGTTATGCATCAAAGTTCAATTGGGAACAACTCTTACTCGATAAAAATTGGCGCATTGCCGCTGAGCTGAGTTATGAATTTGTACATCAAAATTTTAAGGTTGAACAACGTTTCGAAACGGTTGAATTTCAAAGAGATTGGAATTTAATTAACCCTTTAGGGGACAAACATCAGTTAAATTTGGGTTTGCAAATTGCAAAAACTAAAGATCTTTCCATTTTGTATGGTTTTCAACAGTTACACTACACTCAAAATTATAAAGGCTATAAACAGCTCTTAAAAATGAATAGCCTTTTTAACAAGACCTCTTTTGCCTTTGATGCAAGTTTCTTGAACAGTACCTCAAGTAATGAAAAAAACACTTTTGCAAGAGCTAAGGTACGTTTAGAGCAATCTTTTTCAAAAAAATGGATAGGTGGCTTCATTGATTATGAAAGCAATGCAAAAAGAGATGCTATAACCAATGACCTACAGCAATTGAGCCATAGATTTACAGAATATGAAAGTTATATAGGGCTGGGCGATAGCACTCAAGTCTATGTAAAGCTTGGGGTGAATTACAGAGAAAATGACAGCATACGAAATGCCAATTTCACTAGAATTAGCTCCAGAAACACCTATTATATCGAGAGTAAATTAATCCAAAACAACAATACCAATCTTGCCGTTTATGCAAACTATAAAGACAGCAAGAATAGTTTTATAGACAACGAAAAATCTTTAAATGCCAAAGTAATGTATAGCCAAAAGCTATTTGGAAACTTTATCCAAAGTGCAACTGTATATGAAACCTCTTCTGGCAATGTTCCTCGACAAGAATACATTTATCTTAAAACAGAACCAGGGTTGGGATACTACACCTGGATAGATTATAACAACAATGGAATAAAAGAATTTAATGAATTTGAAATTGCATTGTATCAAGATCAGGCCAACTATTTAAGAGTTGCCTTACCGAATATTAACTATGTCAATACGCAAAGGGCAAAATGGTCCCAATCTATTAGTCTAAATCCATCATCTTGGTCTGTAAAAAAAGGAGTCAAAAAACTAATTTCTCATTTTTACAATCAAGCTTTCTTTATGATAGACAATGAACAAGAGCGAAGTGGAACCTTGTTCAATCTGAATCCATTCGATATTGACGAAACCAAATTAGTGGGTTTGAATCTAAGTTTTAGAAATCAACTGCACTTTAACAAAAGTATGCAGTATTATAGTTTTACCTATACCTACGGAAACTCAAAAACGAAACAGTATTATGGTATTGGAAACCAAGAGAGCAAAAGTTTACAGCACCTCTTAAATTTTGATCATATGCTTACTAAATTTTGGTTGCTAGAATTAAAAACCGGTTATGCTGAGGAAGAAATAAATACAGAAAATTTTACCAATAGAAACTATCTCATCGTCAACAAGGAACTAGGTCCAAAATTCACTTTTTTGTATAGTAAAAATCATCGATTTTCTTTAGCATATTTATACAAAAACAAAAAGAATGACCTACAAGATTTCGAAACAATGCAGCAACAAAACATTGGGGCTTCTTATAGGTATATTAGTGCTAAGAACAATCAATTGAGTGCAGATGTTAACTTGTTTTCGAATGATTTTTCTGGAGATACAAATAGCCCTGTAGCCTATCAAATGTTAGAAGGACTTCAGACTGGTAAAAATTATACTTGGAGCCTAATTTATCAGCAAAAACTAAACTCATTTTTAAACTTAAATATTAATTATCTAGGAAGAAAAAGCGAAAATGCAACCGTAATTCATACTGGTTCTATTCAACTAAGGGCTAATTTTTAAGATTATTTTGACGGATTAACTCTAAAAAATGCTGTAAGTTTGTAAGACAATCTATTTAATCATAAAAAAGAAATTATTCTATTTAATTAAGAATCATATTATGAAAAAACTAATCCTTATTGGTAGTATCCTTTTTAGCTCATTTGTAAACGCACAAGACGAACTTAAGTTGGATATTTTTGATGCATTAGCCTTAAAAACCATCGAAGTTTCTTACGAACATTTTTTAAATGATCAATCTTCTATGGGTGTTTCTGCTTTGTTCAATTTTGAAAAGAAAAGCGCTGATTTCAGATACAATGAAAAAAGAAGCATTACCCCATATTTCCGTCATTATTTTACCACAGATTATAAATGGAATTTCTTTGGAGAAGCTTTTTTCAGCTTAAATTATGGAGAAAAAGATGAAACTATTTTAGGGGTTCCGACCACTGAAGATTATACAGATGGAGCGCTAGGAATTGCCGTTGGTTTAAAATATGCCACCGAAAATGGATTTGTGATTGATATATTTGCTGGTGCAGGACGAAATTTATTTACAGAAATTTCCCCAATAGTTGTTCCTCGTACTGGAATTAATTTGGGTTGGAGGTTTTAATCTTCTAAAAAATATGTACCTTGTTGAATAGTAATTAATTAGAGTTAACATTAGTATTCATTTAAATTATTAGATTATGAAAAAAAACATGGGTTCAGTAGATAAAATAATCAGAGTATTAATTGCTGCTTTGATTGCTGTATTGTATTATACAGGGACCATTAGTGGAACAGTTGCAATTGTCTTATTAATTTTAGCAGTTGTTTTCTTACTGACAAGTATGGTTAGCTTTTGCCCGTTGTATAAGCCTTTTGGCATCAATACAAGTGGAGGAAAGGACAAAAAATAATATTACTTCTTATAAAAATACCTCATCCTTTGGTTGAGGTGTTTTTTTATTGCTATTGTTTTATTATCAAGTTTCATCAATCTATTTTTAGTCATAAAAAGCGTATAATTAAAAAGCCTCATCAAATTGATGAGGCTTTTTTTAAGTTTTAAATTTATTACATTCTTTGCAACCAAGTTTTCATTTCTACAGCTGCATTAATGATGCTTTTCAATTCTGAGATTGGCACCCTATTTTGCTCCATAGTATCTCTATGTCGAATAGTAACACACTTATCTGATAAAGTATCATGATCTACGGTAATACAAAATGGAGTTCCTGCAGCATCTTGTCTTCTATAACGCTTTCCAACAGCATCTTTTTCATCATAAAACACGTTAAAATCCCATTTTAATTCATCCAAGATTTCACGAGCCACTTCGGGTAGACCATCTTTTTTAACTAAGGGTAATATAGCTGCCTTAAATGGTGCTAATACTGCTGGTAATTTTAACACCGTTCTTGTAGTGTTATTATCCAGTTCTTCCTCTTGTAAAGCGTTAGAAAATACTGCAAGGAACATTCTATCAAGACCGATAGAAGTTTCTACTACATATGGCACATAGCTTTTGTTTTCTTCGTGATCGAAATATTGTAATTTTTTTCCAGAAAAACTTTCGTGGGCTTTTAAATCAAAATCAGTTCTTGAGTGAATCCCTTCCAACTCTTTAAACCCAAATGGAAACTTAAACTCAATATCAGAAGCGGCATCCGCATAATGTGCTAATTTTTCATGGTCATGAAAACGATAGTTTTCAGCTCCCATCCCTAAGGATAAATGCCACTTCATTCTGGTTTCTTTCCAGCTTTCATACCATTCCTTTTGAGTACCTGGTTTTACAAAAAACTGCATCTCCATTTGTTCAAACTCTCGCATTCTAAAAATAAACTGTCTTGCAACAATTTCATTTCTAAAGGCTTTTCCTGTTTGGGCGATTCCAAAAGGAATTTTCATACGTCCAGATTTTTGAACGTTTAAAAAATTTACAAAAATCCCTTGGGCAGTTTCAGGTCTTAAATATACCTGCATTGAGTTTTCTGCCGAAGCTCCTATTTGAGTCCCAAACATCAAATTAAATTGTTTGACATCTGTCCAATTTTTTGATCCTGTTAGGGGATCTGCAATCTCTAATTCTTCTATTAAGGCTTTTACATCTGCTAAATCTTCTTTTTCTAAAGATTTGCCCATTCGAGATAAAATGCTGTTAATTTTTTCTTGATACCCCAGCACTCTCCCATTGGTTGTAATAAATTCGTTCTTGTTAAAGGCTGCTCCAAATCTTTTTTCGGCTTTCTCGACTTCCTTATCTATTTTAGCTTCAATTTTGGCACAATACTCTTCAATTAATACGTCAGCTCTGTATCTCTTTTTAGAGTCTTTATTGTCAATAAGAGGATCATTAAATGCATCGACGTGGCCGGAAGCTTTCCAGGTAGTTGGGTGCATTAAAATAGAGGCATCTATTCCCACAATGTTTTCATGCATTTGCACCATTGCTTTCCACCAATATTCTCTAATATTTTTTTTAAGCTCAACACCGTTTTGAGCATAATCATACACTGCACTTAAACCATCATAGATTTCACTTGACTGAAATACATATCCGTATTCTTTTGCGTGCGAGAGTACTTTTTTAAATTGATCTTCTTGTTTTGCCATAATGGCTACAAAGATACATCAAACTAAAAAGTGAACAAGAAAAATTTATGCTAGTTTTTTGCATCGATAAACAAAGGCCGGCGGAAAATTAAGGGGCTCAAACTCTAGAGTAATGTCCTCGTGAAAAACTGCCTTTAATTTTTTAAAATAGCTAAGACTATACTGGTATTGAATAAAATCACCATTGTTGTGCAGTGCATTAAAAGAACTTTCTAAAATGGCTTTTGTTACCTCATTCGGAATGATTGATAATGGTAAACTCGATATAATATGACAGGCATTGGAAATCATTAATTTGTCCAACTCTTCACAAATATGCTCTGCTGATCTTTTTAATACCGTTAATTGAGGATGCGATATACGCAGCAACTCCGCATGAAAATTCTCATTAATCTCGAAACAAATCAATCTAGCATTGGGGTGTAAATTCTTTAAAATATATCTCGTAATGGCTCCATTTCCAGGACCCAATTCGACAATTATATTGGCCTTATTAAAATTGATGGTTCTTAACATTCTCGCAGCTAAAAAACGGGAACTCGGAATTAAGGTTCCCGAAGTTTTATAGGTTTTTAAGGCTTCTTTAAAAAACTCAATTTTTGTGCGCATAAGTATATTTTAATTATCTTAACTAAAAATTGCTAAGAAATGTGTCATGAGAAAATCTCTAAAAGGGTTTTTTAAATTGTTTTACCCCAATTTATGTGTTTGCTGTGAACAAGAGCTCCTAAACAATGAGCAGGTAATCTGTTCAAATTGTAGACATGATTTACCTATTATTTGTTACAAAAATTTCAAAAAAAATAAAATCACGAACGTTTTTGCTGGAAAAACTCCAATAGAAATGGCCATTTCCTTTCTATATTTTAACAAAGATGGGAAATCCCAACAATTAATTCATCATTTAAAATATAAAAACCGACAAGATATTGGATCTCTAATTGGAGATTGGTTTGGATCTCTACTTAAAAAATCGAAGCAATTTGAAGATATCGACTATATTATTCCAGTACCATTGCATCCTGCAAAATTAAAACTAAGAGGTTATAATCAATTGACCTTATTTGGCAAACAATTAGAAAAGCAATTAAACATTCCATACAAACCGAATGTTCTTGTAAGAACCTCGAAGCGAAAAACGCAAACCTTCAAACAGCGTTTTGAGCGTTTTGAGAATGCCTCCACAATCTTTCAGCTTAATGACTTGAGCCTTTTTAAAGACAAACACATTCTTTTAATAGATGATGTATTAACCACAGGAGCTACTTTAGAATCTTGCTGTGGTGAACTACAAAAAAGTCAAAACATAAGAGTAAGTATTGCAACCATAGCCTTTACCGAATAATTAACGTTTATTCTTGGTTGGTTGAGCTAAATTTTTTGTTATTTTGCAGTAAAATTTTCATTCTTGAAACAAACGGGTACCTTATTATTTGTTATCGTAGCACTTATTTTTTTAACAAGTAATTGCGCAAAAAAAGGAAGACCATCTGGAGGTAAAAAGGACAGTTTAGCTCCCATTATGGTAACTGCCAACCCGGCTTTTAAAGCCTTAAATTTTAAAGGAAATAAAGTAAAAATTTATTTTGACGAATATATAATCTTAAAGGATGTCAACAAACAATTTATTGTTTCTCCTCCTTTAAAATACACCCCAACTATTGAGCCTCAGGGAAATGCAAGTAAATCAATTACAATTAAATTTACAGACACTTTATTGCCAAATACCACCTATACCCTCAATTTTGGAAATAGCATAGAAGACAATAATGAGAATAATCCATTAAGAGGTTTTCAGTATATTTTTTCAACAGGAAACTTTATAGATTCCTTATTTACATCAGGTTCTATAAAAGATGCCTATCTTAATGAGTCAAGTAAAAATATAAGCATCCTATTGTATAAAATTGACAGTACTTTTCGTGACTCAACTGTGTACCTAAGAAAGCCGAGCTATATTACAAATACGCTTGACACCTCTTTATTTAAACTTGCTAATTTAGAAAAAGGAAGTTATGAACTAATTGCTCTTCAGGATGCTGCAAACAATTACCTCTTCAACCCAAAAAGTGATAAAATCGGTTTCTTGAATAGGCGAATCAACTTGCCAACTGACAGTATTCTTTTGAACTCAATTTCAATATTTAAAGAAGAGATTTCTTTACGCTTGTTAAGCCCAAAAGAAGCAAACAAAGGTCAATTATTATTTCCTTTTGAAGGGAATCCTAGTGGAATGACAATAGAACCACTAGTATCAAATACAGATTCCTTTTTAAGCATAGCTCGTTTTGAAACAGGGAAGGATTCACTAAATTTTTGGTTTAAAAATTACGATAGGGATTCAATTCAATTTAAAGTAACCGGAAAAAACTATGAAGACACACTTACCGTGTTTTTAAGGAAAAAACTTGTGGATTCTTTGAAAATAAATTCGAATGCAAATGGAACACTCGCTTTAAAAGACACGCTTACTTTGTACAGCAATAACCCTATAGTTTCCTTTGATCCAGATAAAATTAAGTTAACTACGAAAGATTCAATACCGGTTTCTTTTGACCCAATTTTATCTCAAAATTCAAATAAATTGCAATTTTTATTTGAAAAGACCCCATTAAGTTCGTATCGACTAACCTTATTACCAAAAGCTTTGACTGATTTTTTTAATACACAAAATGACAGTCTAAAATACAATTTTTCAACAAAAGAAATCTCAGACTATGGCAGCATTGATTTAACTATAGAAGGGTCGCAATTCCCTGCTATTATTGAATTATTGACAGAAAAAGGAAAACTTGTGCAAAAATACTTCGTTGATAAGCCAACAAATCTTAGTTTTGCACTTTTAAAACCAGGAAATTATCAGCTTAGAGCAATAGTAGACAGTAATGACAACAAACGTTGGGATACTGGAAATTATCTAAAAAAGATTCAACCTGAAAAAATTATTTACTCCCCCAAAATTTTTCCAATTAAAGCGAATTGGCAATTTTCTGAAACATTCATCCTCCAATGATAAAGTTAATTGATATTTTTTAAAATATTTATTATTGATTAAAGCATTCGATTATGAAATTTTTTATAACGCCACTTTTAATAATTGTTTTTAGCATTTCATTAAAAGCCCAAGGAACTGCTCATGAGGTAGGAGTCTTTGTAGGTACTGGAGCTATTCAAACAGACTTTGGACAACGCACCGATTTTTTAAGTTCCTATGGAAACAGTGTACTTTCATTAAGCTTTACCCACCATATGCAATTCTACAGTCAGGAGCTTAAAACTAGTGATCGATACCACTGGAAAAAACACTTTACCTTAAAGACTGAAGTGAATATTTTTACTTCTGCCTATTTTGAACATTTTGGAAGATATGCTGAAGGAACCGGCGTTGGAGCACAAAAACTTAAAGCAATGAGAGGAAAAGTTGCAGTTACGAGTGTAGGGGTCTCTACAGAATACTTTTTTATAAGTCTTTACAATGATGTAAAATGGAATCCCTTTGTAATTTTAGGTTTTAAATATTCTTGGTACAATAACGATCTTAGCTCTACTTTGGGGGATTGGAGAACAGACATTACTGTTTTACCTGAAAAATACCAAACTGCAAATGCACTGGCTGTTGGTAGAGGAAGCACACCTACTTTAGCTCTTGGTGCGGGTATTCGACTTCGATTAACAAGTCGTTTTGATTTAGCTGGGGTTTTTAAATGGCATTTATATTTCTCTGATTCCGTAGATGGATTGCAAGCAAATGTTCCTGAAAATAAAAATAATGAATGGATGACAGCATTGCAATTTGGTTTAATCTATGATTTAAGAGCTCCTTCTAAAAGTAAAGCTTATTGCTTTTAGCTAAATTCTAAGGCCTCGTGTAGATCATTTAAAAGATCTTCAATATCTTCTATTCCAACACTCAATCGAATTAATGAATCTGTAATTCCGATTTTTAATCTATCCGTTTCTGGAATACTTGCATGAGTCATCGTTACCGGGTGGTTTACCAAACTCTCTACCCCTCCTAAAGATTCGGCCAATGCAAATATTTTGGTGTTTTCAAGAAACCTAAATGCTGCCGTTTTACTTTCATCTTTTAATCGAAAAGAAACCATTCCTCCAAAATCATCCATCTGCTTTTTTGCAATTAAATGGTTTGGATGATTCACTAAGCCAGGATAGTACACTGTTGCTACTTTAGGGTGCTCTATTAAAAATTTTGCTATAGCCCTGCCATTTTCACAATGACGCTGCATTCTTAAATGCAAGGTTTTAATACCTCTCAAGACCAGAAAAGAATCCATCGGGCCCGCAATAGCACCTGCTGCAAATTGAATAAAACGCAGCTCCTCGGCCAAAACAGCATCTTTTACCATCAAGGCTCCCATAACTACATCTGAATGTCCTCCCAAATATTTAGTAGCAGAATGCATAACGATATCGGCTCCTAAATCAAGTGGTCTTTGCAAATAGGGGCTTGCAAAAGTATTATCAACGGCAATGGTAATTTTAGCATTGATTGCCTTTGTCGCTTTACAAATTTCCTCAATATCAGCAATCTTCATTAAAGGGTTGGTTGGTGTTTCCAACCAGATTAATTGAGTGTACTCTGTAATTGCATCAGAAACATTCTGAACTGAGTCCATGTCTACATATTGAAATTTCAACCCATATTTTTCAAATAATCTTGTAAACATTCTATAAGTTCCGCCATACAAGTCATCCCCTGTAATGACCTCATCACCTGGATTTAACCTTCTTAAAACACAGTCTATAGCCGATAAACCTGATGAAAACGCCAAACCATGTGTTCCATTTTCTATGGCCGCAAAATTCTTCTCTAAGGCTGTTCTCGTAGGATTGGCAGACCTAGAATATTCGTATCCCTTGTGTTGCCCAGGACTACTTTGTGCATAGGTAGATGTTTGATAAATAGGTGGCATAACAGCCCCTGTAGCAGGGTCATGTTCTTGCCCACCATGAATGGTTTTGGTATTGAATTTCATTAGATTCTAATTTTTTTACACCAATTTTTTTAAAGCCATAATGATCCCTAAATGCATTCCTTCGTGAAAATTATTAAATGCAATTGCAGTCTCTAATGACTCTAAAACAAACCCAGAGCTCGTTGTATAACTCTCGAAATTTTCAAAAATTCCAGCTTCATAATCTTCCATAAAAGTTTCAGGTAAACCTAATAGTAAATCTTTAACTTCATCAAATTCTTCCTCTGAAAATGGAATTGATGGAAGGGTTCCTTTTCTATAGCTATTAATCAATTCATCTGGCACCAAACAATTAACGCCAGAGAGCTTATAGTGCAGCAATTGTTGAGTAACAACAATATGTGCAACATTCCAAGCGATGTTGTTCTTAAATCCTTTAGGGATGGTGTGCAGTTGCTCTAAACTTAAGCCGTTGATAACTTTATCAACTTGTACTCTAGCCGCACTTAAAATTTCGAATTGGGTTTTCATAAATTGTTTTTTAATTTATAATTTGCTCGTAGAGCAATTGGGACTTTTATTTGTAAAAATAGCAAAGACTATTGATTTTTACTTTCTTTGTAGTATAAATTTGCCAAAACATGAAAAAAGTATATTTTTTGCAAACCTGTGACACTTGTAGACGAATTTTAAAAGAAATTAATCTAAATGAATTCGAAATTCAAGAAATTAAAGCAAATCCAATTTCTGTAAAACAATTAGAGGAAATGTACTCAAGGTCAAAATCATATGAGGCCCTATTTAATAAGCGTTCAAAATTATACAAGGCCATGGATTTAAAGAATCAATCAATTTCTGAGGCAGATTACAGGCAGTACATTTTAGATGAATATACTTTTTTAAAACGTCCAGTTTTTATTGTAGATACAGAAATTTTTATTGGCAATAGTCAAAAAGAAGTTGAGCGGTTGAAAGTGTTTTTGGCTTCTTAATTAAAATAGTTTAGCCACGTCCATTTTGAATAAGTAGGGATATAATGAAAGAGTTGTAAACCAAAAAAATCTGAGAGAAACTGCTTAGATGAAATGATTTAACTCTAATTATTTTCAAACCATATTTTAGTTCGTAATTCAATATTCTCCTTAATATCTTGCCAAAACAAATTGATATCTCCTACGTGATAATTCTTCATGAAAGACATGAAAAAACGCATTGGAAATTTTGGATTTGTTGACCAAACCATGCCGTTTGTAATTTCAATTTTTAATGCTTTGCTGTATAGTTTTCCATTTGAATACAAAAATCCTTTGTGTTGATTTAGAGTTGTGGTTTTGGAAGTGTCCCAAGTAATTGGGTTTGTAGTTACGGCACCATCATATACAGTTTTATTCTTTGGATATGTGCCCTTTTTACGCGTATTCCAAGAAACAAAACCACCTGTTTCATTTGGCTTAGTCATTTCTTGGATGGTTTTAAACTCATTTAGTTTTACACCCATTCCAGGAATATATGCAGCAATTAATCTTTTTTGTAAGACTTGACCATCAAAAAAATCTTTTAACAATTGTATGGTATGATTGGTTCCTTGACTATGACTTACAATAATTATCGGCCTACCTTTATTGTAATTTTTCAAATAAAATTCAAATGCTTTTTTTACATCGGCATAGGCAATTTCAAAAGCTTGCTTTCCTCCTTTATCATACAAACTATATGATTTTATATGTGCTTGCCTATAAAATGGCACATAAATTCTACCCGAAGTGGCAAAGGGCGATGCTTGGTTTTTTACTGCCGTATGAACAACTTTATCATTTTGAATTTTATCATCAATTGAAGCATTCCAGCGGAGATCATTTTTATCCAACAATAAAGTTGGATACACATAAAAAACATCAGCCTTTAAATCTTGAACATTTATAGGCACATATTCTTGCAATGTTGCAGGATACTTTGTTGGTAAAACCGCCCAGGATTTTTCATTGGCATAATTCGGTGCGGTTGGTATGCTCTTATTATCAAAACCAATCGTTTTATAAGTTGTCTTACATCCGACCAAAAAAATGAATAAAAGAAGTTTAATAAAATGAGTTTTCATCTAGATTTTATTCTGACTTATAGTCTTCATATGATTTTTCTTCTACCAAATCTGACCCGGTATATTCATTGATTTCTTTTTTAACCACAGATCTGTCATCATTGGTATAATATACCGCTCTCGCCAAGGCAATAAAAGTTTCTCCAAAGTCATTGGCACGTTCACACTCTCTCAAATCATCTTCAATTTTCCAAAGTTTTTTATTAACCTCCAATAAATTCGTGTGCAAGGTTTTTAAAACAGATTGATCCTTTGATTCTTCATAAATCTGATTTACTACCGGAGTCAAAACCATGTGCTCATTATTTATGTTCACCAGTTTATTAGCATCCTTTATTTTGGCTAACTTTATTTCCAAAATGGTGTACTTATCTATAATCTCTCCATTTGATACTTCTATTTTCATATATAAATCATTTAATTATTAAATGTTCGTTCTACAATTTCCATAAAGCGCTGCTCGTATTCTTCTTTATCATCCCAATTATAATCTGGCTTGACCATTTTATTGATAAATTTTTTAGCTTCTTTTAAGGTCTTTAGGGTGTTTAGTTGTGAGATTACCCTATTAAAATCTTCTTGACTTCCTCCAAAAAGCTGCTTAACAAATGCAATTCGATCATTGAGTCCTATTTGTAAGTTCGGACTTGATTCATTTTTAGTCGCTACTATTCCTGTTGGCTTGCCAAATAAATCAGCAGCGACATCAATAGAAATAGTGTCTGAAAGTTCTTCATCAAGGGTAGGAAACTTTTTTACTTCAAAAACAACTTCTTCAGAAGGTTCTTCAGGAGTTTCTTCAACTGGTTCATCTTCATTCTCTTCAGAAAGTAAACCCTCTAACTCGTCAAAAGGCTGTTCCAACGGCAATTCTTCCTCAGTCATTTCCTCTTGATCAATTTCTTCTTCAAATGTTTCTTCTTCAAGAATTTCTTCTTCGAGAATTTCTTCATGATTCGTCACTTCTTCTAAAGACTCCTCTTCCAAATCTTGATCAAAACTTTCAGCTTCTGGTTTCCACTCAAAAGTTGGAGAAGCTTCTTCTATTTTTGATAGTAATTCTTCTTTTGTTTCAGTCGCCGTAGGCGTTGTGTTAATATATTCTTCTACATAAGCCAGTACAGCTAATTTTTCATAAACTTCATAGGCCTTTTGCTTCAAAACAAAAATATCTTCCTTATTTTTAAGTTGTAAGATACTGTGCGCTAAGCTGGTTAAGTCTGCTACTAGTTTTTTGTGCATAAGATTGGTTGATTAATTAATGAAACGCATCTTTTTTTTAATAAATTTGTTGGACTTGATTTGTCAATCAAATTTGTATTGGTTTTTTTCAAGTTTTAAAATTACAAAATGTTTCTTGAAAATACAGTAAATCATACAGAACAATTTGGTTGGATTGAAGTAATTTGTGGGTCCATGTTTTCTGGCAAAACAGAAGAACTTATCCGCAGGCTAAAACGTGCCAAATTTGCAAAACAACGAGTAGAAATTTTTAAACCTACTGTTGATACGCGCTATGATGATGAAATGGTTGTTTCTCATGATTCCAATGAAATTCGTTCTACCCCAGTGCCAGCTGCAGCCAATATTAGGTTGCTAGCCAATGACGTTGATGTTGTTGGTATTGATGAAGCCCAATTTTTTGATGATGAAATTATTTCTGTTTGTAATGATTTGGCAAACAGAGGAATTCGGGTAATTGTTGCAGGCTTAGACATGGATTTTAAAGGAAAACCCTTTGGCCCTATGCCTGCTTTAATGGCGACTGCAGAATATGTAACCAAGGTACATGCTGTTTGTACACATACTGGAAATTTAGCTCATTATAGTTTTAGAAAAGCAAATAATGAGAATTTGGTCTTGTTAGGAGAGGTAGAGCAATACGAGCCTTTGAGCAGAGCTGCATACTATAAAGCCATGCGAAAGCAACAAGAGGAAAAAGAACACGCTAATCCATCAAAAAAGGATGAATAATCATGTGACTGTTTTAGAAATTGACAAAAGTGCATTACTTTTCAATTTGTCTTTTTTTAAACAAAAATTAAAGCCAACTACCAAAATTTTGGTAGTTGTAAAAGCTTTTGGTTATGGAAGCGATGCTGCGATGGTTGCAAAAAGCATCGAAAACGAAGTAGACTATTTTGCAGTTGCCTACACCAATGAAGGCATTGCTTTAAGAGCGGAAGGTATTACCAAGCCCATTTTAGTCCTTCATCCTCAAATTCAGAATTTGGATAAAGTAATTGAGTATCGATTAGAACCCAACCTATATAACTTTAAAATTTTTGATCAGTTTGTGAATATTTGCGAACAAAAAAGACAGGTAGATTACCCTGTACATCTCAAATTTAATACTGGTTTGAATCGGATCGGGTTTTGGCACACTGATATTCCTGAATTACTTTCAAAAATTAAAGAAACGAATAGTTTATTTATAGCTTCCTTATTTTCTCACTTGGCTGCTAGCGAAGATTTAGAGGAAAAAGAGTTTACTCAAAATCAAATAAATGATTTTGAATTTATTGCAAAACAAATGCAAGAGCAATTACTTAAGAAGCCTTTTTTACATTTACTAAATACCTCTGGAATTATAAATTATCCCGAAGCTCAATTTGATATGGTTCGATTGGGTATTGGTCTCTACGGTTTTGCAAATGAAGCCAAGTCTACTCAGCAACTTAAAAATGTTTTAAGCTTAAAATCGATAATTTCTCAAATTCATTTAATAGAACCCGATGAATCTGTAGGCTATAATAGAGCTTTTATAGCGAGTAAACCCATGAAAACTGCAACCATTCCTATTGGACATGCTGACGGATTTTGCAGAGAGTTTGGAAACTCAAATGGTTTGGTTTATATACATAATCAACCGGCACCTGTTGTTGGAAATGTTTGCATGGATATGATTATGGTAGATATTACCCATATAGATTGTGCAGAAGGCGATGAGGTTGTTATTTTTGATTCCCAAGAAAAACTTGAAACTTTAGCCTTAAAAACCAATACCATTTCCTACGAAATCTTAACGAGTCTATCACAACGGATAAAAAGATTGTTAAAGAACTAAAAAATTATTAATTTTAAATAAATTAACTACTAAAAACGAATACCATAGGAATGCTTAAAGAATTTAAAGACTTTGCAATGAAGGGAAACCTCATCGACATTGCAGTTGGTTTTGTTATGGGTGCTGCCTTTAAACAAGTTGTCACCTCTTTTACAGAAGGAATTGTCTCTCCTTTAATTGGATTGCTATTTAAGGCAGACTTTAGAGATTTAAAACTAGTAATTACTGAAGGAGTTGCTGATGCAAACGGAACCATAACAGGAGAAGTTGCAGTGCTTTATGGGGATTTTTTAACCAATATGCTCGATTTCATTATTGTTGCCTTTGTTATGTTTATGATCATAAAAGGAATCAATGCAACGAAGCGAAAAGAAGAGCCAGCTCCAGCAGCTCATAGAGGACCAAGCCAAGAAGAATTGCTTGCTGAGATTAGAGATTTGCTAGCAAAAAAATAAGATTCTTATTTTTTACAATCTAAAAACCGAAGCGCTTGTGATGAAATTATTTCAAAACTGCTTCGGTTTTTTTATAATTAAAAAAATGATTGATGACTCAAAAAATAACAAACAAAACATTGACAATTATAAATTTTACAATCGTGTTTTACTTTGTAATTATTTATATGATTACATATTTTAAAATTGATTTTGTAATTATTGGTGTTTTTAGAGAGCTGCTGACAATTCCTTTTCTAATTGCGCAATTCGTTTTTATCATAATCGGAATAAGACATAGGCCAAAGAATTTCTTGGCGAAATTGAGCCTCTTTGCCTTGGGAATATGCACCCTTATTACTGTCGGAAGCTTCTTTTAATACAGTAAAATTGAATTTTACATTTCTTTGCTAATTCTCTTTTCTTCGTACATACTAGCAATGCTTTGATTTTCAGGGCACCTTTTAAGCTGTTTAAAAACATCTCCTGAACTTACAAAACCAGTTTGTAGGACTTTAAAATACACCCCACACATGCTTGTATTCCAAAATTGCTTTACGATGGCCATATCATTAAACCGAACCCCTAATTTCATACAAGGATTTCTCGATTTTGTGACCTCTAAGATACATTCACCTAATTGAAAAGTATCTCCAACAAAGGTCTTGGTTTCATCCAAATCATCAATAGTTAAATTTTCTCCAAACATACCCAATTGCCAATCCAATTGCGGATATAATTTTTTCCAATATGCATAATGCTTTAAAGAGTACCCGTAAATTGCCTGGTCTATGCCTCCATGATTTTCTCTATTACAAATAGCATCTCCTCGCACATCTTCTAGATCCAAAAAAATAGGTTCATTTACTGGAAACTTAAAAATTCCAGTGTTTACTTGTTTCCCTTTCCAGTCGATTTCTCTTTTTTCTCCAATGTTGGTTGAAATGATTTTCATGGTAGTTACTTTTATCTCTTCGTGTTATTTTTTATCACATCGACAAGTTCCCTGTTCTCTATACAAAATTCTTAAAAATGAATTTCACTCAAACAGACATTTCGAATTATTCGATTAAAAATTTCTGCAAGACATCAGCAATCTTTCTATTGTCTGATAATTGTGGAATTTTATTTTGACCTCCAAATTTACCAATCGACTTCATATAGGCATGAAATCCGCCTTTTTGGACCTTTTTAATAACAAGAGGCCTTAGCACTTTTCCTGCGATTAAATCTTGATAATAAATATTTTGAGCCTGCATAGAGGCATCTACTTTTAAAGAAAAATCTTCAAGTGATTCTGGTGCTGTTTCAAACTCAATAAACCATTCATGATACGGTAATCCATTAGTTGGATTTACTTGAGGTGCCACTGTAAATTCACTAATATCTATAGTGGTTCCTTCTATAGCTTCTTGAAGCGCCTTCTCTACTTCTTTTCCAATGACATGCTCACCAAAGGCAGAAATAAAGTGTTTTATCCTACCTGTTACTTTAATTCGATAAGGATTTAATGAGGTAAACTCAATGGTATCGCCAATATTATACCCCCACAATCCAGCGCTTGTATTTAAAATAAGTACATAATTAACTCCCAATTGCACCTCCTTTAATGAGATTCGAGTTGGATTCTCGTTATAAAACTCACTCGCTGGCACGAATTCATAGAAAATTCCACTATCCAATTGCAACAGCATTCCTTTCGCTATTTGACTGTCTTGATAGGCAATAAACCCTTCAGACGCAGGATACAATTCTATATAATCGATCTTCTTTCCAATTAAGGTTTCAAATTTGTTTTTGTAGGGTTCAAAATTAACGCCTCCATAGATGAAAAAATTAAAATTTGGAAAAATTTCAGAGACTTTTTTACCAGTTTTGGCTATGAGTTTTTCAAAATACATTTGAACCCAAGAAGGAATGCCACTAATCACGGTCATGTTTTCATGAAGGGTTTCTTCTACAATTGCATTGACCTTTGTGTCCCAGTCCTCTAAACAATTGGTTTCCCAGCTAGGCAACCTATTCTTAAGCAAATAATTAGGAACATAATGTGCTACAATACCACTTAATCTGCCCAATTGAATACCATTTTTATTTTCAAGAACAGGACTTCCTTGTAAAAAGATCATTTTACCATCTACAAAACTGGCATCCTTTTTCTCAGCAATATAAAACAAAAGCGCATTTCTAGCAGCCTTAATATGTGTAGGCATAGATTCTTTGGTAAGTGGAATGTATTTAGCACCAGAAGTTGTCCCTGAGGTTTTTGCAAAATACAGCGGTTTTCCTGGCCACAAAACATCTTTCTCTCCTTGTACAACTCTATCTACATAAGGTTTTAAACCTTCATAATCAGAAACTTGTACCCTTTTTTTAAAATCATCATAACTACTAATATTTTTAAAGTCATGGTCTTCTCCAAAGGCCGTATGTTTAGCATTTTCTATAAGGTTCTTAAATACCTTGTCTTGGGTTTGATAAGGCTGATTGGCCCACCTATAAACACGATAGGTTGCCCATTTTGCAAAAGGTATGGCAAAAAATGATTTAAGACTCATTATTGAAAATCAATATAATTAGATGGATTTACTGGATATCCGTTGTACCATAATTCAAAGTGTAAATGAGGCCCTGTACTTAACTCACCAGTAGAGCCTACACTCGCAATAGCTTCTCCAGATTTCACAAAATCACCCTGCTGTTTTAATAAAGTACCATTGTGCTTATACACAGATATAAAACCATCAGAATGATCAACAATAATTACATACCCTGTTTCCGCAGTCCATTCTGAAAAAACAACGGTTCCATCCTCAATAACTTTAACAGGAGTTCCAGTAGTTGCAACGATATCAATGGCAAAATGTTTATTTTCAGAATCAAAATTCTGAGTTACATTACCAGTTATGGGTGCAAAAAACACAACATCAATTTTAGACGAGGCTTTGTCAAATAGGGGAAACCTATCCTTGCTATCTACCTTTTCTCGAAATAAAGAATCTTCTTTGGTGGCATTGAGTTTTTTAATATCAAAAGTACTTGGAGTTGGATTTTGTTTGATTGAGTCAAAATTTACTTGCTGTATCGTATGATCCCCCGTTAAAACAGGAATAAGAGCTTGTGTATAGTTTTCTATAATTTGCAACCGCTGCTTTAGAGAATCTGTTTCATACAATAAATCAGAAGCGTCTTTTTTTAATTGGCTAGAAGAATACCCAGGGATGTACTCTCGAATAGGTGTATATGCAATTAATAAAGTGGTTCCAGCAATTAACAAAATTGAAAAAATACCACTGACAACAAAAATATTTAACCGCGAAAGTTTTATGGAAAAACGCTCTTCAAACGTTTCTTCATTGAAAACAACCATCCGATATTTGTTGGTTATTTTTTGTCTGAAGTTTACTTTTTTCCTGGTTTTGTTTGCCACACTTAAACTATTAGAATTAAACAAATATACAACGAAATATGACTGATTCTATTTTCTATAAAAATTCATTTGGTCAATATACTCCCAAACTGAAGCTGTTAACAGGGGTTGAACATTTTTTTGTTGGCGAATCCCTTTTCTAATAAGTGTCGAAGAAATTTCGATGATTGGGGCATCCACTTTAAAAATTCTTGGATGGTTTATTAAAGAGGTCGCTGATTTGCCATCTGAAATTCTAGGATACACATAAATGGCATGATGTTCTAGGATGGTTTCATAATTTTTCCACTTGTGAAATCCATTCAAATTGTCTTCACCCATAATCAAGCAAAACTCATGTTGTGGATAGCTATCAGAAATATGAGCTAAGGTATGCACTGTATAGTTGGGTTGATCCAGCTTAAATTCAATATCTGAAGGTTTTAAATGCTGATAAGGTTCTGTAGCTAGAAAAACCATCTCAAATCGATGGTGATTGTCTAACAAGGTCTTTTTCTTTTTAAAAGGATTGTGCGGGGTAACCACCATCCAAACTTCTTCTAGGTCTGAATATTCCACCATATGATTGGCAATAATCAAATGACCCACATGGATTGGGTTAAAGGTGCCAAAATACAATCCAATTTTCATATTTAGTCTTTATTTAAATAGGCTCCTACAAGATCTTCAGCTTCCTTGAAGGCTACTTCGAGATCATAATTCTTAATAATTTTATCAAACTGTGGAGCAGTTGCCAACTCTATAGATGCTTTGGCAATTCGCATATTGATTTTATCTTCGCTTTCTGTTTTTCTCTTTTTTAATCGAATTTTTAATTCGTCAATGCTTGGAGGTTTTACAAAAACAGCCAAGGTTTGTTCTGGAAATTTCTTTTTAATACGCAACCCTCCAGCAACATCAATATCAAAAATTACATGTTTTCCTTGAGCCCAAATACGTTCTACCTCACTTTTTAAAGTTCCATAAAAATTATCGCGATACACCTCTTCCCATTCCAAAAATTCATCTTTTTTAATATGCTGTTTAAAATCCTCTAAGCTGATAAAATAATAATCTTTTCCATTGACCTCTTCTCCTCTTGGCTCTCTAGAAGTTGCAGAAACAGAAAACTCTAACTGAAATTTCTTTTGTTTGAGTAAATGTCTCACTATCGTTGTTTTACCCGATCCAGAGGGTGCAGAAAAAACAAATAATTTTCCTTTAAAATCTTTCATATACACTGTTTTGGACATTTGCTAATGCCTTAATACCCTTCTTTTTTAAAGCTACAATACGTTAAGTATTTGCTCTTTAATTTGTTCTAATTCATTTTTCATTTGAATTACTGCTTTTTGCATTGGTGCATAATTTGCTTTGGACCCAGTGGTATTTATCTCTCTTCCCATTTCTTGAACTATAAATCCTAACTTTTTACCATTCGACTCAGCGCCATCCAATTCTAAAAGAAAATAATCCAAATGATTTGCCAATCGTACTTTCTCTTCATTAATGTCCAACTTCTCTAAGTAATAGATCAATTCTTGTTCAAAACGATTTTCATCGAGTTCAACTTTTAAATCGGCAATGGCCTTTTGCAATCGCGCTTTTACATGGTCTATTCGTTCCTCATCCAGTGCTTTCACTTCTTCTAAATAGCTGTAGATATTTTGAATTCTCATTCTAAAATCAAGCTCCAAAGAAGCCGCCTCATCAATCCTATATTGTGTAATATCTTTCAATGCTTCATCAATTCCTGCATCAATTAGTTGCCATTCTTCTTCATCCAATTCCTCACGGTCAGTTTTTAAAGCATCTGGCATTTTAATGGCCATTTTCAACAATTCCATTTCTGAAAGTTCTTTCTCTGTCAAAACAGTACGCAAATCATCCATATATTGCTGTACAATCCGGCTATTTACTTTTGTACTGGTTTCATCTGAAGTCATTTCTACATAAATGGAAAAATCTACTTTACCTCGAACCAAACTTGCTGCTATTTTTTTTCGAACATCTAGCTCCTTCTCTTTGTAATAAGATGGAATTCGAACATTCAAATCGAGGCTTTTGCTATTCAAAGACTTTACTTCGATGCTTACTTTTTTGGTTGGCAATTGCAATACACACTTACCATAACCCGTCATGGATTGAATCATTCTCTGTTTTTTATAAAGATACAAAGGTACATATTATTTGCTGATTTTTATCTTTTGAAGACTTTGGAATGACTGGTCTTTCTTCATAAATAAATTCTTATTTTTACCCATCTAAAAAGAGTATTATTTTGCCAAAAACACAACATATCCTTGTAATTCGTTTATCTGCCATGGGCGATGTAGCCATGACCGTCCCAATATTGAGAGCCTTAATTGCCCAACACCCGAACACCAAGATCACAATGCTTTCTAAAGGTCATTTAGCCCCTGTATTTGAACCTCTAAAATCAGTTAGCTTTTTTGAGGCAGATGTTCAAGGAAAACACAAAGGGTTTTGGGGTCTTTGGAAATTGTTTCGTCAGTTGCAACGGGAAGATATTACTCATATTGCAGATTTACACAATGTTTTACGATCTAAAGTTCTTCGATTCTTTTTTAATCTATCGGGAATAAAAGTAGCCCATGTAGACAAAGGCAGGGAGGAAAAAAAGGCGCTGACTCGAGTTAATAATAAAATATTTAAACCCTTAAAGACAACTTTTCAACGTTATTCAGATGTTTTTAATTCCTTGGGCTTCCCTGTAGATATTTCAACACCAATCGCAATAGAAAAAAAAGAACTATCTGATAAAATTAAATCGATCACTGGTAAAAGGACAACTAAAAAATGGTTAGGAGTAGCTCCATTTGCGCAATATGACTCCAAGACCTATCCTCTTGATTTAATGGAGGAAGTGCTAAAAAACCTATCCTTACATTATCAATTATTTTTATTTGGGGGAGGAAAAAAAGAAATTGACATTTTAACCAAAATAGAAAAAAACTTCCCACATACGATTTGCATAGCTGGAAAAATGAATTTAAGTGAAGAACTAGAATTAATTGCCAATTTAGACCTCATGCTTGCCATGGATTCTAGCAATGCTCATTTTGCTGCAATGCAACAGATTAAAACCATTACTATATGGGGAGTTACGCATCCCTATGCGGGCTTTGCTCCTTTTAATCAACCGGCAGATTATTGCATATTACCTGATTTGAAGTATTATCCAAACATCCCTTGCTCTGTTTATGGCAATAAAGTTTGTGCAGGTTATGAGTCTGCTATGAGAAGCATAGATCCTGCTACTATCGTTCAAAAAATCATAGACGTTTTAACTGATAATTAAGTACCTTTGATTAAATACTTGCTGCCATGAAAGTTCATCATATTGCTGAGAAAAATTCTATTATAAATAAGTTTATTGCAGAAATTAGGGATGTTTCCATTCAAAAAGATTCATTGCGTTTTAGAAGAAATATTGAACGAATTGGTGAAGTTTTAAGTTATGAGCTTAGCAAACAGCTTTCATATCATTCAAAAACAACCACCACTCCTTTAGGAAGAAAAGAAACTTCCTGTATCAACGATGAGTTGGTTATTGCATCAGTATTAAGAGCTGGCTTACCATTGCATCAAGGCTTGTTAAATTATTTTGATGACGCAGAAAATGCATTTATTTCGGCTTTTAGACATCATCCTAACAATGGTTCAGATTTTGAAATTATTGTAGAATATTTTGCCGCACCTTCACTTGATAACAAAACTGTATTATTAGCAGACCCAATGCTAGCAACCGGCCAATCATTGGTAGCGGTTTATGAAGCTTTAAAAAGACATGGAGCTCCAAAAGAAATACATATCGTTGCTGTTATTGGAGCCAAAGAAGGAATTGATTTTGTAAAAAAACACTTCCCTGAAAACACGCACTTATGGATTGCCACTATTGATGATGCCTTAAATTCAAAGGGATATATTGTTCCAGGGCTTGGAGATGCTGGAGATTTGGCCTTTGGAACTAAGTTATAAAATGAACACTTATTGAATAGGCTAAAAAAAGAAGTAAAATTAAATCAACAATCCATTTCCTTTTTAAAAACTGCAACCAATTGGCTATAATAATGGTGGCAGGAATAAATACAGCTATTAACTCTGACCCATCCCTATAATTAAGCACCATGATAAAACCAGCGGACACTAAAAGGTGAAGTAACAACAAGACCCAACTTCTTTTAAACTTATTATTGATAGAAAAAATTTTAGGAGTTCTTATCACTATAGAAACAAAAAGTATCAAAGAAATAAACACCAAACTTAATTTATAAAAAGGAGAATTATAGCTAGAGAAATCATAGCTCGTGGTAAATTCAAACAATGAATAAAAATAAGTCATTTGATCAACAAAAAAACTATAGGTCAAGAACAAAAAAATTGGTGATAACATTCCTAAAATTGGAATAATAAGTGTTCTTACTGATATCTCATAGAAAAGAAAAACCGCGACATAAATCATCAAAAAAAACACTAAGGAGAAAGGCTCCAAAATAAAGGCAAAGCCCAACCAAAGACCAGCATCAAATAATTTTGCTAAAATATTATTCGGTTTTCGAATGCTGTATACTTTCCTTAAGGCAAACAAAATTAAAACCTGAACCAACAAATTATTTGCATTGACAAATGCGTTGGTTACAGTTCCTGTAAAGATGATTAGAAGCAAAAAAGCATATAAGTTATCTCGGGTCAATTTATTTTTAACAATAATAAAATTAAACAAGAACAAAAACAGCCCGAACAATAAGAAAATAAGCACTTTAGGCAAAATTAAAGTCTCTTTTTCAATTCCAGTTACAACTGTAAATTGGGCAATTAAAAAGTAGATTAGAAACAAAGCTCCAATGATTATAAAATTAACTGGTTTTGATTTGCCGAAAAAATTGGCTAGCATCATTTGTTTTTATATTTTTGCAATGTAAATATACTTAAGTTATGATAGCTAGCAATATTTTTAGACTCATTGGAGATTTTTTTACTTGGGCTTTTGGTCCTTTTCAAGCCTTGCGCCTAGGTGACCTTAGCTGGTGGGCCTCTAATGTGGTGAACTGGATTTTTATATTAATCGGTTTTGTCTTATTCGCTTATTGGATGAAAGAATCAAAGCGTTTTCTTAATGAAGGTACCGAAGATTCAGCAGAATAATTTTTAAACTTGGGAAGTAAAAATAAACTCAAACGTTTTAATGAAAATGAAACGTTTTCGAATGTCATTCAGCCAAAAAGAGATGAACTATTAAATGGGTTCCCTCTTAAGGGAGAATGGCATACTTTTTTTAAAAATGATCACCCTATTGTTTTAGAATTAGGCTGTGGAAAAGGTGAATACACTATTGCATTAGCTCAAAAAAATCCAAAAAAAAATTTCATTGGTATCGACATTAAAGGAGCACGTTTTTGGCGTGGTGCGAAAACCGCCCTTGAAGATGATCTACCTAATGTTGCCTTTATTAGAACTCAAATAGAACTGGTTGATTTGTTATTTGCTCAGGGCGAAATAGACGAAATCTGGATTACTTTTCCAGATCCTCAAATTAAATACAAACGAACCAAGCATCGATTGACCAACTCGGCATTTTTAAAAAAATACCATGGCATTTTGAAAAAAGATGGCTTGGTCAATTTAAAAACAGATAGCGAATTTATGCATGGTTATACCTTGGGACTATTGCATGGAGAAGGGCATGAAATTTTGCATTCAAATCATGATGTGTACAAAAACGTTTACAGCCCCGAAGAAGTTACTGGTACCCAAACTTTTTATGAAAAACAGTATTTAGAAAAAGGAAAACCAATAACTTACATCAAATTTAGAATCAATTACAAATAGAATCAATGATTTTGCTGACTTTTTTAATGGGACTTACCACATCGTATTTAGGTTCTATTACTCCCAGCATGCTTAATATAACTGCCATAAAATTGCGTTTTGAACAAGGTAAAAAACAAGCGATTCACTATGCTGCTGGCGTTTCTTTTATCGTTGTTTTTCAAGCTTATATAGGCTTGTTTATTTTAACGGTATTGCACAAATACCCGAATATCTTGGGGCAGATTCAATATGTTATTGTAGTTGTTTTCGCTGCATTATCCATTTACTTTTTTCGAAAATCAAAGCAGGAAAAACAAGAACGGCTAGACAGCAACATCCCAAAAAAGACTAAAAACAGTTTTTTAATCGGTTTAACTTTATCTAGCGTCAATATGTTCGCAATTCCCTTCTTCTGCGGAATTGGAACTTTGTTAAACCTATATAATTGGCTAGATTTTGAGGCAATTCCTATGTTTGTTTTTTCTATTGGCTCTAGCATAGGGACTTTTTTGATTTTATATCACTACATCATTCTAGCACAAAAAATACAGCCTCGACTCCAACAATACACCCATTATTTTAATTCTATTCTTGGGGGGTTAACAGGATTTTTAGCGCTGTTTACCTTTTTTAAATTGTTCTAAAGTTTATTCATGGAAAAATCAGGAAATTTCTTCGAAAAATGCTACCAAGTGGCTCGATTAATTCCTTATGGTCGCGTTACTAGTTATGGGGCTATTGCTCGCTACTTAGGCGCTGCTCGATCTGCCAGAATGGTCGGATGGGCCATGAATAACTCTCACAATCAAACCAACGAGATTCCTGCACATCGTGTGGTTAACCGAAAAGGTTTGCTTACTGGAAAACATCATTTTGACGGCACTAACCTTATGCAGCAATTATTAGAAAGTGAAGGAATTATTGTTATTGATAATCAGATCCAAAATTTAGAGCAAGTTTTTTGGGATCCAAGCACTGAATTAGATAAAAATAGTCAATAATTTTCTTCTATACTATCATCAATAATCATCATCTATCTACTTTAATATCTGAACTGTAAATACTATCTTTGTTCTTTAGAATCAAACTAATTAAAAATTAATTTTAGAGCGAGAACCTAGTTAAATTTTGCAAATTAAAGCAAGCGCATCTAGCTTCAAATGACATATAACACTATGAGTTTTACTAAGCAAGACATTTATACAGCTTTAGAAAGCATTACTGCACCAGGCGAAGGAAAAAGCCTTATTGAAAATAAAAACATTAACAACGTGGTTGCTTTTGGCAATGAGGTAATCATAGATGTCACCATCAATAACCCGTCTTTTCAAGCAAAAAAGAAAGTTGAGAGCGAAATAAAAAAGGTGATTCATCAAAAGATTAATGATACTATTGATGTAAAGGTGAATGTCAAAGTTGAAGTTCCAGTTAAAAAAAATCTTAATCAAATAAAAGGGAAAGAAATCCCAAATATTAAAAACATTATTGCAATTGCCTCAGGTAAAGGAGGTGTAGGAAAATCTACAATTACTGCTAATACGGCTGTTTCATTGGCGAAAATGGGCTTTCGAGTAGGGGTTCTAGATGCTGATATTTATGGTCCTTCCATGCATTTAATGTTTGATGTAGAAAAAGAAAAGCCAATTTCGGTAAACATTAATGGTCGATCTAAAATGAAGCCCATTGAGAGTTATGGGGTAAAATTATTGAGTCTTGGTTTCTTTACCAACCCCAACCAAGCTGTAATTTGGCGTGGTCCTATGGCTTCTAAAGCATTAAACCAGTTAATTTTTGATGCAGATTGGGGTGAGTTAGATTTTTTACTTATTGATTTACCTCCTGGAACAGGAGATGTTCATTTATCAATAGTTCAAGCCTTGCCAATTAATGGTGCCGTTGTGGTGAGCACACCGCAAAACATTGCCTTGGCAGACGCTAAAAAAGGTGTGGCTATGTTTCAGCAAGAAAGCATCAATGTTCCAGTGCTTGGGATAGTAGAAAACATGTCTTACTTCACCCCTGAAGAACTCCCAGACAATAAATACTATATCTTTGGAAAAGATGGGGCTAAAAATTTAGCTCAAGACATACAAACTCAGTTTTTGGGAGAAATTCCTTTGGTACAAAGCATCCGTGAAGCTGGAGATGTTGGTCATCCTGTGGCTTTACAAAACAATACGCCATTAGAAAAAGCCTTTTCAGATATCACTAAAGAAATGCTAACTCAATTATTAAAACGAAATGAAAATCTACCACCAACAGAAGTTGTTAGAATTACAACGATGAGTGGCTGTAGCGCTAAATAACAAAAATCATGACTGCACAAGAAACAACAAACAATGTAGAAAAAGCACTCGAAGAAATTCGTCCTTTTTTGCTTAGTGATGGTGGTAATATTAAATTATTATCCATTGAGAATAATATTGTAAGAGTTCAATTAGAAGGAGCTTGCACCGGCTGTTCAGTCAATCAAATGACGCTAAAAAACGGTGTAGAAGCAACCATTAAAAAATATGCACCCCAAATAGAAGAAGTAATCAATGTTGCCTAACTGATAAAAATCAGCTTTTATCTTTTAAACAGCACGTATATTTACTCGAATTTTTTGCAAATGATAACCACAGATATACTCATTATAGGCGCAGGCCCTACAGGATTATTTACTGTTTTTGAAGCAGGATTGTTAAAATTAAGATGTCATTTAATTGATGCTTTGCCACAAGCAGGTGGCCAATGTTCTGAGATTTATCCGAAAAAACCCATTTATGACATTCCGGCCTACCCAGAAATTTTGGCTGGTGATCTTACCGATAAGTTACTGGAACAAATAAAACAATTTGAACCTGGTTTTACCCTCGGGGAGCGTGCAGAAACCATTGAAAAACAAGGGGATGGTAGTTTTATAGTAACTACCAACAAAGGCACACAACACAAAGCACCCATCGTTGCAATTGCAGGAGGTTTGGGAAGTTTTGAGCCGCGTAAACCACCAATCCCCAAAATTGAAAAATTTGAAGATAATGGTGTTGAATATATGATTCGTGAACCTGAATTGTATCGCAATAAAAATGTGGTAATTTCTGGAGGTGGTGATTCTGCCTTGGATTGGTCCATATTTCTAACAGATATTGCAAAAAGTGTAACGTTAATCCATCGAAGAAACGAATTTAGAGGAGCTTTGGATTCTGTAGAAAAAGTTCAGGAGCTAAAAAATAGTGGCAAAATAAATTTAATTACCCCCGCTGAAGTTATTGATGTCGTTGGTGACTCAAAACTAACCGGTGTAGTCGTAAAACAAAATGACACAGATTTTGTTTTAGAAACGGATCATTTTATTCCTTTATTTGGTCTGTCTCCAAAACTTGGACCTATTGCAAATTGGGGATTGGAAATTGAAAAAAATGCCATTAAAGTGAACAATGCCTTGGACTACCAAACCAATATTCCAGGTATTTATGCCATTGGTGATGTAAACACCTATCCTGGAAAATTAAAGTTGATATTATGTGGCTTTCACGAAGCTACCTTAATGTGTCAGAGTGCTTTTCAACGGATTTACCCTGATAAAAAATATGTAATGAAGTACACCACTGTTGGGGGTGTTGATGGTTTTGATGGAACCAGAAAAGAAGCCCCAAAAGCAGTTATAAAAAGCATTGACTAAACTGATATAAAAAACTATTTTGGAACAAGATATTACCCTAAAAATTACGGATCGAGAAGGTGTAAAACATGAGATTTTAGCGCCTACAGATATGGCCATGAACCTCATGGAGATTGTTCGTTCCTATGAACTTGCCCCAGAAGGCACCATTGGTGTTTGCGGTGGCATGGCCATGTGCGCTTCTTGTCAATGCTATGTGCTGTCCGATCATGAGTTACCTGAGATGGGACCTGATGAAGATATGATGCTTGCCGAGGCCTTTCATGTAAAAGAAAACAGTCGCTTGGGCTGTCAAATAGCAATTACCAAGCAATTGGATGGTCTCGAGATTGAATTAGCTCCAGAATCTTAAAAACCTTTTGTTAGTTTTTGTATATTTGTGAAGCGGATTCTTAAAACGCTTATCTATGAGCTGGTTAGACCTTTTAATATTATTAAAATTCTTAATCAAGAGAAATCCAGAATGATAGACTGATGTAGCTGTATTCAATGAAGTGCAATTTGATTTTTCTATTCCTTTTGCATGATTATTAACTTATAAAACTATATCAACGATGCCTTTTTATCATCATTTAGGAAAAATACCACCAAAACGCCATACTCAATTTAGAAAGCCAAATGGCGACTTGTATTACGAGCAACTTTTTGGAACGATTGGCTTTGATGGAATGTCAACCAATTCGTACCACGAATTTAGACCGACCATGGTCAAAGAAATTAGAAAGCAATATTCGATAGCACCCAAGATTGCAAAAGCAAACAACATACAATCATATCGTTTCAGAGGCTTTCAGGTAAAACCAGAAAACGACTATTTAGAAAGTCGAAAAGTGGTGTTAACCAATTCTGATTGTAATATCATATTGGCGGCTCCAAAAGAATCTACCAAAGATTATTTTTACAAAAATACAGATGCAGATGAAGTTATTTTCATCCACAAAGGAACCGGAAAACTTAGAACGCATTTAGGAAATATTGATTTCAAATACGGTGACTATTTAGTAGTCCCTAGAGGAATTATCTATAAATTAGATTTTGACACAGAAGACAACAGACTTTTTATTGTCGAGTCTTATCATCCTATTTATACACCAAAAAGATACCGAAACTGGTTTGGTCAATTGTTAGAGCATGCTCCATTTTGTGAACGAGACTTAAGAAGACCTACAGAATTAGAAACGCACAACGAAGAAGGTGATTTTATCATCAAGGTAAAAAAACAAGGAGACATTATAGAAATGGTCTATGCAAGTCATCCCTTTGATGTAGTGGGTTATGACGGATTTAATTATCCGTATGCTTTTTCAATTCATGATTTTGAGCCAATTACAGGTCGTATACATCAACCGCCACCGGTTCATCAAACTTTCGAAACGAGTGCATTTGTCATTTGTAGTTTCGTTCCGAGATTGTATGATTACCACCCAGATTCAATTCCTGCTCCATATAATCATAGCAATATAGATTCTGATGAGGTTTTGTATTATGTAGACGGTGAGTTTATGAGTAGAAACGACATCGCACCTGGTCATATTTCTTTGCATCCAGCAGGGATTCCTCACGGACCACACCCAGGAGCTGCAGAACGAAGTATCGGACAGGTTAAAACCGAAGAGTTAGCGGTCATGGTAGATACATTTAAACCTTTGCAGGTAACAGAAGAGGCTATGAAAATAGCTGATGAAGATTATTATAAATCTTGGCTTGAATAAGCTAATGTATCAATAAAACAATTTGAAAATGTATCAATCTTATTTTCAAAACAACTAATTATCAAATTAAAGAGAATGTCAAAAGAAGTAAAATCAGTAAACTACGGTTTAGAGAAAATATTTGAAGGGGCGCAAGATTTTTTGCCACTATTAGGAACAGATTATGTAGAGTTTTATGTGGGAAATGCGAAACAGGCAGCTCATTTTTATAAAACTGCATTTGGTTTTCAATCCTTAGCGTATAAAGGGTTAGAAACTGGATCAAAAGATACAGTAAGTTACGTGCTAGCACAGGATAAAATTCGCTTAATGCTAACCACTCCTTTAAACAGCAAATCTCCAATCAATGACCATATAGTGAAACATGGTGATGGTGTTAAAATAATTGCACTTTGGGTAGAAGATGCCAGAAGCGCCTATGAGGAAACCACCAAACGAGGTGCTAAATCGTATTTAGAGCCAACCGTTGAAACCGATGAGTTTGGAGAGGTTGTGAAGGCAGGAATCTATACCTATGGAGAAACCGTTCATATTTTTGTAGAGCGCAAGAATTATAAAGGAACCTTTATGCCAGGCTTTAAAAAATGGGAATCTGATTACAATCCAACTCCAGTAGGTTTAAAATATATAGACCATATGGTTGGAAATGTTGGATGGAACCAGATGGATGTTTGGGTAAAATGGTATGAAGATGTGATGGGTTTTGAAAACTTTTTATCTTTTGATGACAAGCAAATTCATACAGAATACTCTGCCTTAATGAGTAAGGTAATGAGCAATGGTAATGGACGTATTAAATTTCCAATCAACGAGCCTGCCAAAGCAGCAAAACGATCTCAAATAGAAGAGTATCTTGACTTTTACGAAGGAGCTGGGGTACAACATATAGCGGTTGCTACAGATGACATTATTGAAACTGTAAGCCAACTAAAAGCCCGTGGTATCGAATTTTTACCACCACCGCCACAAGCTTATTATGATGATATTCCTAACCGACTTGGAGAGCATAGAGATATGATGAAAGAAGATATTGGTGAATTGCAAAAATTATCCATCATGATTGATGCTGATGAGGAAGGCTATTTGCTTCAAATCTTCACAAAACCTTTAGAAGATAGACCTACCTTGTTTTTTGAAATCATTCAACGAATGGGGGCCCGTGGTTTCGGTGCAGGAAACTTTAAAGCTTTGTTTGAATCGATCGAAAGAGAACAAGAAAAAAGAGGAACACTGTAAATTAGTAAGCAGTATTCAGTAGCAGTCAAATAAGCGTCATTGCGAGGAAGAATGACGAAGCAATCTCTTTATCAATTAAAAGATTGCCACACTCCGTTCGCAATGACTGTTTTCAATCTATAAATATGAGCAAAGAAGAACTTCTTAAAGCTTTAGAAGCAAAATACGAAAAACTTGGGGTTCCTTTAAATAGTATGCTCGAGGGCTTATTGTGGAGCACTCCGATTACCTATTGGGATTATATTCAAACCGATGCCCTGCTAGGGCTTCAGATTCCTAGAACCACAGAAAAGGATGAAATGGTTTTTATCATGTATCATCAAGTAAATGAGTTACTCTTTAAGATGGTTTTATGGGAAATCGATCAAATTTCACTATCCGATGATGCCGTTTCAGTAGAAAAATTTTCAAAACATTTAATGCGAATCTCTCGATATTTTGATATGCTATGCAACTCTTTTGAGGTCATGGCAGAAGGGATGGATGTAGATCAGTATTTGAAATTTAGAAATACCTTAACCCCTGCCAGTGGTTTTCAAAGTGCCCAATATCGAAAAATAGAGTTTGCCTCGACAGAGCTTATCAATTTAATTGATGTTCGTTACCGAGATACCATCGATAGGAATTCTTCCTTTAGAAATGCCTTTGATCATTTGTATTGGCAAGCGGCAGGTAAAGATCATAAAACGGGTAAAAAATCAACCCTGATCAACTTGTTCGAGAAAAAGTATATGGGAGATTTTATCGATTTTATGGAAGATTATAATGAGTGTAATCTATCCAAAAAATTTAAGCAATTACCAGAAGAATTTCAGAAGGATCCAAAACTAATTAAAGCCATGCGACATTATGACTATACGGTCAACGTAAAATGGGTGCTAGCCCATTACAATGCTGCTGGAAAGTATTTGGGTGGAGGAGAAAAAGATATCGAAGCAACCGGCGGAAGCAGCTGGCGAAAATACATGCATCCAAAATACCAACGCAGGATTTTTTATCCCTATTTATGGAGCGAAGAAGAATTAAAAAACTGGGGAACTTTTTAAGTTTTAACAAAACCTTTTGAACGAAAATTCTCAAGGTTTTTTCTTTTGGAACAGATTTTGTCATCCTTTTTTTATATGTTTGAATTGATGAAAAAAAATATCGTTGTCCTTATTGCATTCTTTTATTTTGGGATTATTTCCGCTCAGGAAAGCGACCCAGTTTTTAAAAAAGGCGAATGGCTACGTTTTAAAATGAGCTATAGTGGCTTTTTAAAAGCTGGCAGTGCTACGCTTAGCATCGACGAAGCCATTATTAATGATAAAGAAGTTTTTCATGTTACAGGCAAAGGTTGGACTTCTGGAATCATTAAATGGTTTTTTAAAGTTGATGACACCTATGAATCTTTTTTTGATAAAAAGACCATACAACCTTATGTGTTTAAAAGAAATATTAACGAAGGTGGCTATATTATCAATCGAAAAGTAAATTTTGATTATTCAAATAACGTAGCAACTACCCAAGATTTTAAAACAGGAACTACCTCGTCGGCAAGCATCGAAAATATTCAAGACATGCTTTCTGCATTTTACTATTTAAGAACTCAAAAAATTGACCATTTAACAGAAGGAGATGAAATAGGACTGAATATGTTTATAGATGGTGAAACCTTTCCTTTTCGACTTCGATATTTGGGAACAGAACTCCTAAAAACACAATTTGGAAAAGTAAAAACCCTGCTTTTTAGGCCTATGGTTCAGGCCGGAAGAATTTTTCAGGCAGATGAAAGTGTGACCATTTGGATTACTGCTGATGCCAATAAAATTCCGATTAAGTTAAAAGCCTCATTGGCCGTGGGCTCTTTACGAGCAGAATTAGAAGCCTATAAAGGTCTTGCAAATTCTTTTGAAATTGTATATGATTAAATTGTATTTTTGTGTTTTAAAAACTTCAAAAAAAATACGTAGTTGAAAAATTTATTGTTCATCTTTTCAATTGTTTTTCTATTGATTTCTTGCAAATCAGAAACCCCTCCTACTCAAAACGGACTTGCTTCCATTTCTATCACTTCTAAAATCGTTTATAAATATGGTTTTAAAATGGATGAGTATACCGTGTTTCATGATACCATTAAACGCGGAGAAAGCTTTGGAGTTATTTTAGATCGCTATCATGTAGATTATCCGATAATTAATAAAATAGCGACAAAAATAAAAGACACTTTTGATGTTCGAATGGTCCGAGCAGGAAAGCCATATATTATTTTAGCCTCAAAAGATTCTACCCAAAAAGCACAGGTTTTTATTTATAATCACAGCCAATCAGTAGCCACAGTTGTAGAGTTTAAAGACTCTATTATTCAAAGCTATAATTACAGAAAAAAAATTAGAACTATCGAAAAAGAAGCTATTGGACATATCTACTCGAGCTTTTCAGAATCAATGGACAGTTTAGGAATCAACGCGAATTTAACCAATGAAGTTGCTGATATTTATGCCTGGACTTTGGATTTCTTTAAACTTCAAAAAGGAGACAATTTTAAAATCATTTATGAAGAACAGTTTATTGATGATGATACTTTTGTGGGCTATGGAAAAGTAAAAGCTGCTGTTTTTAATCATAGAGGTAAAGATTTGTATGCCTACCGATATATTCCAAATCCAAAAAGAGGTATTGTCGAATACTATGATGAAGATGGCAACATGTTGCGAAGTCAATTTTTGAAATCTCCAATTAAATTTCAATACAGAATTTCATCGAGATATAATTTAAAAAGACGTATTGCCTTGTATGGAAATAAAGTAAAAGCACATAAAGGAACTGATTTTGCTGCTCCTGAAGGCACGCCTATTATGGCAACAGCCAGTGGAACCGTCACTGAGTCTGCTTTTAGAAGAAGTGGCAATGGAAATTATGTAAAAATTAAGCACAATAGTACCTATTCTACCCAGTATTTGCACATGAGCCAAAGAAAGGTCAAAAAAGGAGATTATGTTAGACAAGGTGACATTATTGGCTGGGTAGGTCATACGGGGAGCACCGAAGGAAGACATGTTTGTTATCGCTTTTGGAAAAACGGAAGACAGGTAGATCCTTTTAAAGAAAAGCTGCCGGCTGCCGAACCTCTTAAAAAATCTGTGAGACCCAATTTTTTTGCACATATTAAACCCTTAAAAGTTCAGTTGGATAATATCGTTCAAGAAAAGATAGAAGAAGAGCATACATTGCCAATAACAAGTGTCGTCACTTTTCAAAACTAATTAAAACTATGGCATTACAAAATATAGACCCAACAACCACCCTTGCTTGGAAAAAATTGAACGAGCATTTTTTAAAAATTGAAGACAAGAAACTCGTTGACTTTTTAAAAGAAACTTCTTCTAGGACTGAAGATTTAAGTGTGACTTTCGAAGATTTTCACTTTGACTATTCAAAAAACAGACTGGATCAAACAACGATAGATCTATTGGTTGAACTCGCCAATGAAGTGGCCTTACCCGATGCCATTGAAAAATACTTTACTGGTGCAATGATTAACGCCACAGAGCAAAGAGCAGTGCTACATACTGCCTTAAGAGCTGACTCTAAAGAACCATTGCTCATTGATGGGAAGAATATTCGTCCAGAGATTGAACAAGTTCTGACACAAATGGAAGAACTCACAAAATCAGTAGTTTCTGGAGCGTGGAAAGGATATACTGGTAAGCCAATTACGGATGTGGTAAACATAGGTATTGGCGGATCAGATTTAGGTCCTCAAATGGTTGTAGAGTCCTTGCAGCATTATAAGAATCATCTAAACAGTCATTTTATCTCGAATGTTGATGGAGATCATTTAGATGCTGTATTGGCAAAGCTCGATAGAGAGACCTCTTTGTTTGTCATCGTTTCTAAAACTTTTAGTACTCAAGAAACCTTAACCAATGCCTCTAGTGTAAAAGAATGGTTTTTAGAAAGTGCAAAGCAAGAAGACATTGCAAAACATTTTGTGGCTGTGTCAACAAACACACAGGCCATTCAGGAATTTGGTATAGACCCTAAAAACACCTTACCCATGTGGGACTGGGTTGGAGGTCGTTTTTCGCTTTGGAGTGCCGTTGGACTTTCCATTAGCTTGTCTGTAGGCTTTGCAAATTTTAAAGAGCTTTTAGACGGAGCCAATGCTATGGACAAGCATTTTAGAAAAACATCATTAGAAAAGAATATCCCTGTACTAATGGCGTTAATAGGTATTTGGTATACCAATTTTTTTAGAGCAGAAACAGAAGCTGTCTTGCCCTATGCACAAGCATTGGATAAATTGGTTCCATATCTTCAACAAGCCTCCATGGAAAGCAATGGTAAAGGTGTTGATAGAACCGGTAAAAAGGTGAGCTATCAAACAGGAAGCATTGTTTGGGGAAGCACCGGAACCAACATGCAACATTCGTTCATGCAATTAGTGCATCAAGGCACGAAACTTATTCCTGCCGATTTTATAGGTTTTGAAGAGTCTTATAGTGGAAGAAAAGACCACCATAAAAAATTAATGGCCAATTATTATGGTCAAATAGAAGCCTTAGCATTTGGAAAGAGCGAGCAAGATGTGCATTTAGAACTGAAATTTCAAGGTAAGAATGATCAAATAGCACAGCTACTTCCTTTTAAAGTGTTTGAAGGAAATAGACCAAGTAATGGATTGATGATCAAAAAACTAAATCCAGCTTCATTGGGCAAGTTAATTGCTCTGTATGAGCATAAAATTTTTACCCAAGGAATTATTTGGAATATTTTTAGTTTTGATCAATTTGGTGTGGAATTAGGCAAAGAATTGGCCAATAAATATTTAAATCAATAAAAAAAAATCAAGTTTTAGTGATTCTCGCTAAAATTTTAACATTTGTTATTCTTTTGTTAACAACCCTGTTAATATTTAATTCACTGAAAACCAGAAAGTAATTCTTAAAATGTTACTTTTATTTTTCTTAATATTATGTTAATACTTAACATTAACTTAACATTGGGAAGTGTAAAAAGATAGATTTTTGCATAACATTTAATAACTTAAAATTTAAAAATGAAAAATTTTAAAAATTTATTAGTAGTCGCATTGTTTTTTGCAGTTGCTACAGTTTTTGGACAATCCAAAGTGGAAGGTAAAGTCGTTGACGATTCAGGTCAGCCATTACCAAGCGCTAGTGTTCAAATTAAAGGAACCTCAAATGGAACATCAACAGATTTTGATGGAAAATTTGTTTTAAACGCAAGCACTAGTTCTGGTGTTGTAAGCATCTCATTTATTGGATATCAAACAGTAGAGATTTCTTTTAGCGCTGCTAAGATGAATCTTGGAACTATCCAATTAAACGAAAACGCTAATACCTTAACAGAAGTTGTTGTTGTAGGTAAAGGGGTAATTGATTTAGCTGGAGGTAGAAAAACTCCTGTAGCGGTAAACACGATTAAAGCAGCAGAGATCCAAAGTAAAATTGGAGCTCAAGATGTTACTATGACTTTAGTAAATACTCCTTCTGTATATGTTGCTGGTGCAGCAGGTGGTTTTGGAGATTCTAGAATCAACGTAAGAGGATTTGGTCAAGACAATACTGCCTACATGTTAAATGGACAACCAATTAACGGAATGGAAGACGGTAAAATGTACTGGTCTAACTGGTCTGGAATTAATGATATTGCTTCTGCAATTCAGATTCAAAGAGGTTTGGGTGCATCTAAGTTAGCTATTTCTTCTGTTGGGGGAACTGTAAACTTTGTTACTAAAACTACAGACAGAACTAGAAAAGGATATGCATCTGCAACTTTTGCAAATGATGCCTATATGAAAACGACCTTTTCTTACAGTACTGGTAAATTAGAAAATAACATGGGTGTGAGTGTAATGTTATCACACTGGCAAGGAGATGGATATAACGACGGAACTAAAGGGCAAGGACAAACTTATTTTGTTTCTTTTGGTTATACTCCAAACGAAAGACATAACTTCAACTTCTTAATTACAGGTGCACCACAATGGCATGATCAAAACTTTGCTTCAAGTATTTCTACGTATTTAGCTAATGGTAAAAAGTACAATGGAAACTGGGGTACTTATAAAGGTGAATACATGTCTGAAAGAAGAAACTTTTACCACAAACCAATCATTAACTTAAACTGGGATTATACTATTGATGAAGATACTAGCTTATCTACTGTATTGTATGGTTCTTTTGGTAGAGGTGGTGGAACCGGTAACTTAGGAAAAAGAATTAATAATAATGCAAATGGCCAAATAGACTACGATGCTATTTACGCGCACAATGCAACAATTGCTGGTGGAGCTGCAACCAATTTTGGAGCGAACCAAGGATACATTACTAGATCATCTATGAACATGCACAGCTGGTTTGGTTTGGTATCTAACTACACTAAAAAATTAAGTGAAAACCTTTCATTTAATGTGGGGATGGATTTAAGAACTTATTATGGTGAGCACTATAGAGTTGTTGAAAACTTCAGAGGGTTAACTTCTTGGAAAGAAGACATTCGTTTGAGAGACCAAAATAATGGTCATGCAACTTATGGAACTTTTGGAACGTACAAATTTGTTCAAACTTCAAAAAGCTTAAATGCAGACCCTTATGCTGCAACTTGGGCTTCGTTTGACCAAAAAGATAAAATTGGATACAGCAATGACGAAAGAATCTCTTATGGAGGAATCTTTACTCAGTTAGAGTATAGCAAAGATAAATTTTCTGTATTTTTCCAAGGTGCACTTTCTAACCAATGGCACCAACGTTTTGACCATTACCAATATGCAAGTCAAGCTTTAATTGATGGAACATCTCCTCAAGGAAATGGAACTCCATTACCTGCAAACATCAAAGCAGGGGTAGATTCTGAAAAAGTTTCTAACATGGGATACAACTTAAAAGTAGGTGGTAGCTATGAGTTTAACGAAAACAATACTGTATATTTTAATACTGGGTATTACAATCGTCAACCGTATCATGACAATATCTACTTGAACAACACCAACCAAATTAACCCATATACTTCTAACGAGAAAATCTTTGGTTTGGAAGCGGGTTATGCTTTAACAGGTGAAACTTTCTCTGCAAATGTAAACGTTTACAGAACTTCTTGGAAAGACAGAGTTACTACATCTTCAACCGTAAATGGGGCAGGTTTAGTTACATTCAGAACCAATCAAGGTGTTGAACAATTACACCAAGGTGTTGAGATTGATATGGTTTACAAAGTAATGAACAACCTTAGAGTAAAAGGATTTGTATCTCTAGGAGACTGGACTTACAAAGGTAGCTCTATCCAAAGAAGTATTGATGAAAACAATGTGGTAACTGCTCCAGATGTATTGGTTGATGTTGATGGTGGTAAAGTAGGTGATGCTGCTCAAACTAGTGGTGGTTTAGGTTTAGACTATAGAATTACTAAAAGTTTATCTATGGATTTAGACTATCGTTATTACAGCAACTTGTATGCAAATACAGGAGCTGTTAAAACCAACCTTGAATTACCTTCATACAGCCTTGCTGATTTCGGAGTATCTTACAGAATGTTCTTAGGAGCGGATAAAACCAACTCTTTGAACTTTAGAATGAACGTAAACAACTTGTTTGATACTGAATACTTATCAGATTCAAGAACTAACATCGCAGCTGATGGAAGTAACCCAACTTACAAAGGTATTGATGTAAGAAACCAAGTTTATTTTGGTTACGGAAGAACTTGGAACGTAGGTTTAACTTACAAGTTCTAAGAACTTTTTTATAAAATTCTTAAAAACCACCTCTTTCGAGGTGGTTTTTTTTTGGTTTAAATTCTGTATATTTACTCCTTTAAAAATAAAACCTATATCATGAAAGACATCCATTCTTATTGGGCCTATTTGGTACTCCTTTTATTAGTGATTTCTGTTGCGAATGCAATCATAGGATTTGCAAAAAAAAGAACCTTTACAGATAAAGATTTACGCATCGGTTTGTTTACATTAATTGTATCGCATATTCAATTGTTAATTGGTTTGGGATGGTATTTTATGAGTCCTTGGTACAAAGCCCTTAAAGCGGATGCAACTGCGGTAATGGGATCTAATGAAACTCGTTTATTAGCAGTAGAACACCCTATCATGATGATACTTGCTATAGTATTCATTACCATGGGTTGGTCAAAACATAAAAAGAAGGCAAACGATTCAGATAAATTTAAAAGTTTTGCCATTTTTTATGGAATTGGTTTGTTATTGGTACTCTCCAGAATTCCATGGAATCAATGGTTTTAATCATACACAGATCCTAAGACATCCTTAGGATTTTTTTAAACTAAAAAATGAAGATTTTAAGTTATATACTTTCTCCTATATTCATGTTTGTCTTTTTCATGTTTTTGGTGATTTTTCATCCAATTCAATGGATTAGCCTTAATTTGTTCGGTCATGGTGCCCACGGAAAGGTAGTTGCTGTATTGAACTTTTTTCTAGTAAAATCCTTGCTAATTTTAGGAGTTCCTGTTCGGTTAATCAACAAACAAAAATTACCAGAAGATACCACCTTGATTTTTGTTTCTAACCACCAAAGTACTTTTGACATTCCTCCTATTGGCTGGTTTTTTAGAAAACACTACCCAAAATTTGTTGCTAAAATAGAATTAGGAAAAGGAATCCCAAGTGTGTCCTATAATTTAAGACATGGAGGTGCGGCGCTTATTAATCGTAAAGACGCTAAGCAAGCACTAACCGAATTAGGGAGGTTCTCTAAAAGTATTAATAAGAAAAAATGGGGTGCAATCATTTTCCCAGAAGGCACCAGAAGCAGAGACGGGAATCCAAAACCTTTTTCTACCAATGGATTAAAAATGATAACAAAATACAATCCTGATGGATATATCGTACCTTTGACCATTAATAATTCGTGGAAAGTATTTAAATACGGGAAATTTCCTTTGGGGTTAGGAAGTCCTATTAGCATTACTACACACAAACCCATTAAAATAGATTCATTACCGTTTGATGAATTAGTGAAAGAAGTAGAAACAACGGTGAAAAATCACATCATATAAACATGTCCATACAAAACATTAGAAGAGAGGTTATGCTAACCTTAGAAAAAAGCATTGATACATTTGTAGATAAATTTTTAATTACCCCTGAAAAAATTTGGCAACCAACAGATTTTTTGCCAAACTCTCAAAAAGCAAACTTCATTGATGAAGTGAAAGAGATTCAAGAGCTTTCTAAAGAATTAGATGATGATTTTTGGGTAGTCTTAGTGGGTGACACCATTACAGAAGAAGCCTTACCTACCTATGAATCTTGGTTGTTAGACCTAGATGGAGTAAGCCAACAACCAGATAACGGTTGGGCGAAATGGGTTCGAGCTTGGACCTCTGAAGAAAATCGTCATGGAGATGTCTTAAATAAATATTTGTACTTATCGGGACGTGTAAACATGCGCGAAGTAGAAATTACCACCCAGCATTTAATTGCAGATGGTTTTGATATTGGAACAGCAACCGACCCTTATAAGAATTTTGTCTACACCAGTTTTCAAGAATTAGCTACTTATATTTCGCACAATAATGTTGCAAAAATCGCGAAGCAAAAGGGGCATAAAGCCTTGGCTAAAATGTCAAAAATTATTGCTGGAGATGAAATGCGTCATCATATTGCCTATGTAGAATTTGTAAAAGAAATCTTTAAAATAGATCCGAACGAAATGATGTTGGCTTTTCAACACATGATTAAGCACAAAATTATCATGCCAGCTATGCATTTAAGAGAGTCTTTTAAAAGTAAAGGGAGTTTGTTCGACCAATTTTCGAATGTAGCCCAACGAGTTGGAGTCTACACTGGTTTTGATTATGTAGATATCCTAAAGAAATTAAACAGTACTTGGGAAATTGATAAATTAACCAACCTTAGCCCAGAGGCCGAAAAAGCAAGAGACTTTTTGTTAAACTTGCCAGATAGAATGTATCGAATTACAGAACGGATTGTGGTTCCTACTACAGACTATAAATTTAAGTGGATGAACCCTGCCGTTTAAAAAAATATTAAAGTCGTCAATGAACAAATTGACGGCTTTTTTTTATAAACTACGCTAGTTTAAATGCATCCATATCCTTTAAAAATCCCAATTTATCTCTAGTTAATAACATGGGCTCTTTTAGCAATTTTGTAAGAATTACTTTTGATTGCTGCTCACAAACTTCAGTTAATTCGTTCCCTAAATAGTCTATAGCAATAGAATTCCCAGAATATTCATAGCCATTAGGATCTGTTCCCACTCTATTTACACCAATACAATAACTCATGTTTTCTATAGCTCTAGCTTGTAAAAGGCCGTTCCAAGCATTGATTCTAGGAATCGGCCAATTGGCCACATAGATTAAGACATCATAGTTTTCTGTATTTCTTGCCCAAACTGGGAAGCGTAAATCATAACAAATAAGTGGGCAAATTCGCCAACCCTTATACTCAACTATTTGCTGAGAAGTACCTTGTGAATAGACTTGATCTTCTCCTGCCAAAGTAAATCGATGTCTTTTATCATAGGTTGAAATCTTCCCTGAAGGTTCTACAAAAACCAAGCGATTGTAAAACTCGTCTTGATCTTTAATGATTAAGCTACCCATTACCGCGGCATCTTTTTGTACAGCTAAAGATAACATCCATTGTACAGAAGGACCTTCCATAGTTTCATACAAATCCGCTGGACGCATAGAAAATCCAGTACTGAACATTTCGGGTAAAACAATCAGATCCACAGTGCTTGGAAGCTCTTTTAGTTGTAGGACAATTTGATCACGATTCTTTTGGGGTGATTCCCAATGCAAATCAGTTTGTACCAAAGCAAGGTTCAGGGCTAAACTCATAAAAATTAATTTTTAACAAAGTAAGAAAAAGATAATGGCTTTTTGTACATTGTTTGTTCAAATTTTAGGGAAAGCCTCCATGCAATCATTCATTTCTGAAACCTTAGACGACATCCTAAAGAGCCAACAAACTTTTGAAAATAGTGTTTTTATACTACCTTCTCAAAGGGCAGGTGTCTTTTTAAAAAAAGCCCTACAAGAAAAAATTCGAAATGGATTTTTACCCGAAATTTTAAGCATAGAGGGCTTTATTGCTCGAGTTTCAGAAATTGACAAAATTGATGCTGTTCCTTTACTTTTTAATTTTTATAGCTGCTATAAAAAGCACACTCCTAGCCCAGAAACTTTTGATGTTTTTGCTTCTTGGGCGGTAACTGCGTTGCAGGATTTCAATGAAATTGATCAACACCTGGTAGATGCTAAAAGTATTTTCAACTATTTAAAAGACATTCAAAGAATCAAAAATTGGGATCTAAAAATACCCATGCATAGCACGCCACTAATGAAAAATCATTTTTCGTTTATGGAAAAATTAGGCCTGTATTATTCAGAATTATACGAACATTTAATAACTCAAAAACTAGGTTATCAAGGGCTTATGTATCGAGAGGCTGCTAAAAAGATAAGTTCATTTACCCAAGCTAACTCAGAAAAATCCTTCATCTTTTTAGGGTTTAATGCTTTGAACAAAGCTGAAGAATTTATTTTTCAAACACTTTTAGAAAGCGATAAAAGCAAAGTCTATTGGGACATCGATAGTGCCTTTTTAAAGGATAAACATCAGGCAGGTTATTTTATAAGAAACTATAAGAACTCTTGGAAATATTATGAAAAAAATGAATTGAAAACTGTTTCGAACTCATTTAATTCACCTAAGAATATACAAGTAATTGGAGCTGCTAAAAACAGCAGCCAACTAAAATATGTAGGTGAACTATTGGAATCGTTTGAGTCCTACCAACAAACCGCGGTGGTGTTGGCCGATGAAACCTTATTACCATTAGCTCTAAATGCGCTGCCAAAGAAAATAGAAGGAATTAATATTACCATGGGATACCCCTTAAAGGACCTGCCTTCTACCCTTTTATTTTCACTACTATTTAAATTGTTTCTCTCACAAGAGAGCTTGCAGAAAAGTACGACAAATAGTTTTTACTTTAAAGATGTTATCGCCATATTAAAACATCCCTTACTTTTCAAAACATTGAGCCTACCAGACGAAGATCTCAGCATGGCAATTTCTGCACAAATAGCAAAAACCAATGAGGTGTTTTTAAGTCAAGAGTTGATTGCTCAGTATTTAGTGCCTTTAGAAAACGATAAAAAGGAAATTTTAATGTCCCTTTTTAAGCCATTTACAACTATTGAGGACTTTTTCACAAGATTACTTGGACTTATTAGCTATTTAAAAGAAGAAGTTAGCGCTATTGAAAAAGAGTATTTGTTCCGATTTTATAAAATTTTTACCCAATTGCAACAATTGCAGTCCACCTATAACTATGTGCAAAGTTTAAAAGGTTTATTTCAATTATTTAACCAACTCATTGCAAGTGAAACACTATCCTTTCAGGGAGAACCTTTAAAGGGATTGCAATTAATGGGAATGCTCGAAACTCGGGTTTTAGATTTTGAAAATCTAATTATTAGCTCTGTAAACGAAGGAATTCTGCCTGCAGGTAATAAACAAAATTCATTCATTCCTTTTGATGTAAAATTAGAATACGAACTGCCTACATTTAAGGAAAAAGACGCAATTTTTTCTTATCACTTTTTTAGATTATTACAACGTGCAAAAAACGTTTATCTTCTCTACAATTCAGAAAGTGACAGTTTTGGCGCAGGAGAAAAAAGTCGATTTATTACCCAGTTAAGTCAGTTAAAAGAGGATTTGAATTCTATTCAGATTGCTCCAGAGGTGATTACAGAAAAGACAACATTAAAGAGCATTGACAAGTCAGCATATGTGCTTAATAAATTAGAAGAACTTGCTCAAAAAGGCCTATCTCCATCGTCAATTACAAGTTATCTAAGAAATCCATTGGACTTTTACCAACAAAAAATATTGGGAATTAAAGAACTCGAAGTGGTCGAAGAAACTGTTGCTAGTAAAACCTTAGGGACCATTGTTCATGAAACTTTAGAGGCGCTGTACAAGCCCTTTGAAGGCTGCGTGCTTCATCTAGACAATCTTAGCAGTATGGAGCCTAAAATTGATGAGTCCATTCTGTTTTACTTTAAAAAGAACTTCCATCAAAAAATTATTCTTACCGGAAAAAACAAACTCATTTTTGAAGTAGCTAAACTCTTTGTAAAGCGTTTTATTAAGGATGAAAAGAAATTGGTAGCTGACGGAAATCGATTAGAGCTTATCGCAACCGAGCAAAATTTAACGGCAAGTATATCTGTAAAAGGAATTGATTTTCCCATAAAACTACATGGGAATGTAGATCGTATAGACAAATTAAATGGCGTATTGCGCATTATCGATTACAAGACCGGAAAGGTGCTTCCTGGCGATCTACGTACTAGTGATTTTGACACCATTGCCGATGAAAAATACAGCAAAGCGATTCAAGTGTTGCTCTATGCTTTTTTGTATAGCAAAACCCCAAATTACAATCCAGAAGAATCGATAGAAGCTGGAGTTATTTCTTTTAAAAATTTAAAAGACGGATTTATGAAAATAAATTTCGCAGAAAGCAGAAAGCCAGCAGATGTTGTTATTAGTGCCGAAAGATTGGCCGCCTTTATGGAAGCCATGGAACAGCTAATTTTTGAAATTTATAATCCTGAAATTCCATTTGAGGAAAAACTGATAAAAAAAATGACCCCGTAGGGTCATGTTAGTAGTGGAGAAGATGGGATTCGAACCCACGACCTCTTGACTGCCAGTCAAGCACTCTAGCCAACTGAGCTACATCCCCAACTATTCTTATTTTTTCTTTTCACTAAGCACCAATAATGGAATACTGCAATGAAATTCTTTCTTTAAGATGGTATTCTTTTCCCACAATTTTGTGAAAAAACCACGCTTTCTTCTAAAAACACACAATAAATCAGGTTTATTTGCCTGAAAATGCTCCAAAACACCTTGAAAAGTAGTTGCGTTCTCTGTAAGGGTCAATGATGATTTTACAGCTTCAAGCTGGCCGTCTAAAACCAAATCTTCATCGGTATATCCTGGAGTTTTCACCAACAACAAATTAACCACAGGATTAAAAGTTTTCATTAAAAATTGCAATGGGCTCAAAACATTTTTCTCTGTAATAATTCCAGATTTAAAAGCTGTAAGCACAGATTCGAAAGGTTTAAACGTATAACCTTCAGGAGCAATAAGAATTGGAATACTAGTATGTTTTACCACACTTCCAGTAGTGCTACCTAAAAAAACTTCCTCCTTAATGGAGTTGCTTTTAGGACCCATAACGATTAAATCAACCCCAATTTTTTTATCTACAGAAGCAATAGAATCTAACACATTGCTATTGGCAGATATTAATTTGATATCCAAACCTCTTCTGTTGGTTGAATTAATCACAGACCTCAAATATAAATTCGTTTCTCTCTCTAAAATTGCATCAACATTCACCATGGTTCCTGCTTTAGAGAATGCTTTGTATGCCCTCAACACATATACATTTGCATCTATAGTACTCGCAAAATCAATGGCATATTGCAAGGTATTAATTGCATTTTCAGTAGAACCGATAGGAACAAGAATATTTTTCATGAATTGGTTTTTTTGAGAAAAGGAAAATACATAATTTTAATGAATTGCAAAAGTAATCAAACTAATTATAACTTTCACTAAATATTTTATCGACTTAAAATAGCTTTTTAATTGTATGTCCCAAGCCTCAATAAATTTTAAAAGCATTAACAAAATAGCCATTCCTGCACTTATAGCAGGTGTTGCAGAGCCTCTTTTGTCAATTACTGACACTGCAATTATAGGAAATATAGATATCCATGCCGTAGAGTCTTTGGCAGCTGTTGGCATCGTTGGTGCCTTTATTTCGATGTTAATTTGGGTTTTTGGACAAACACGAAGTGCCATTTCTGCCATCGTATCTCAATATTTAGGAGCTGGGAAACTAGATGAAATTAAAAACTTACCCGCTCAATCTATCTTCATCATCGTACTTTTAAGTCTCTTTATTTTAGGGATAAGTTATCCCTTTGCAAGCAACATATTTCAATTTTACAATGCAGACAATCTCATTTTAAGCTATTGTATAGAATATTATCAAATTCGAGTTTTTGGCTTTCCTTTTTCCTTGTTCACTTTTGCCATATTTGGTGTCTTTAGAGGCTTGCAAAACACCTATTATCCAATGATGATCGCCATTACAGGAGCACTCTTAAACATAGGTCTAGATATTGCCTTTGTGTACGGTATAGAAGGTTGGATTCCTGCCATGAATATAAAAGGTGCTGCCTATGCTAGTGTCATTGCACAAATTGTCATGGCACTTATTGCCGCCTATTTATTGGTTAAAAAAACTACGATTCCATTGCTCGTAAGTCTGCCTTTTCATCCAGAAATAAAGCGCCTTATTTCTATGATACTCAATCTTTTTGTTCGGACCTTGGCCCTCAATATTGCTTTATATTTTGGAACTTCATTTGCCACAGCCTATGGAAAAGAATACATAGCAGCCTATACCATAGGCCTAAATTTATGGCTGTTAGGTGCCTTTATGATTGATGGTTATGCGAGTGCAGGCAATATTGTTTCTGGAAAATTGTTTGGGCAAAAGGCCTATACCAGTTTATGGTTGCTAAACAAAAAATTATTGAAGTACGCAGCAGTATTGGGTCTGCTCTTTATTGCTTTTGGAACTCTTTTTTACAATCAAATTGGTTTGCTTTTTACAAAAGAGCCTGCTGTATTAGCGGAGTTTTATAAGGTTTTCTGGATTATTCTACTCATGCAGCCCTTGTGCGCCATGACTTTTGTTTTTGATGGTACTTTTAAAGGTTTGGGAGAAATGAAATATCTTAGAAATGTATTAATTTTTGCCACTGGATTCGGATTTATGCCTACCCTCTTATTTTTTGACTGGCTTGATTGGAAGCTCTATGCTATTTGGATTGCTTTTACAGTTTGGATATTTTTTAGAGGAATATTTTTATACTTTAAATTTAACAGAATGTTTTTGCCGCTAGTGCAAAAGCCTTAAATTTGAACAAATCTTAAATTATGAGCACAACCAACAGAACCGAAGGAAGTTTGTATACGAGCATACAGAATAAGGTAGCAACTTTAGAGTTTGGTCATCCTGCAAGTAATTCCTTTCCGAGTGGGTTATTGGCTCGATTGACAGATGAAATTGACTCATTGTCAAACAACGATGCTGTCGCAATCATCGTCTTGCGATCGGAAGGAGACAGAGCTTTCTGCGCTGGAGCCTCCTTTGATGAATTGGTTGCCGTTTCAAATTTAGAGGACGGACATTCCTTCTTTTCTGGCTTCGCTAACGTTATTAATGCCATGAGAAGATGTTCGAAGCTTATTATTGGTGTGGTCCAGGGAAAAGCTGTAGGTGGAGGTGTTGGCCTAGCGGCAGCCTGTGATTATGTTTTAGCTACCGAAGCTGCTTCTATAAAGTTATCCGAATTAAGTATCGGGATAGGTCCTTTTGTCATTGCTCCTGCTGTTGAAAGAAAAATTGGCTTGGCCGGTTTGTCAGAACTTACCTTAGCTGCGACTGAATGGAAAAATGCCTATTGGGCAAAAGAGAAAGGCCTTTATGCGAAAGTTTTTGAAAATCAACAAGAACTAGATAAAGAAGTAGATTTGCTAAGTCATCAATTAGCAAGTTATCATATAGATGCATTAGCAGAAATGAAGAAATCCTTTTGGACCGGAACCTCACATTGGGAGACCCTTTTATTAGAACGAGCAGAAATTTCTGGACGTTTGGTCTTATCTGATTTCACAAAAAAGGCGTTGGCTAAATTTAAAAAATAACAACTTCGTAAAAACAAGCAATTATGGGAGCAGATTATTTATTTTTAGGACTAGCAGTACTCCTAGCAATCATGTATTTTTACAATAAATTTAAAGGAAAAAAATAGGTTTATGGGCACAATCCGCATTACCAAGCAATTCAATTTTGAAACAGGTCATGCCTTATATGGCTATGATGGGAAGTGTAAAAATGTTCATGGACATAGTTATAAGCTTTCAGTTACAGTTATCGGAAAACCTATTACTGATGCCAATCAGGTTAAGTTTGGTATGGTGATTGATTTTACTGATTTAAAGAAAATAGTAAAAGAAGAAATTGTTGATGTTTTTGATCATGCAACGGTCTTTAACCAAAACACACCACATATAGAATTAGCAAAAGAGTTAAAAGATAGAGATCATCACGTTATTTTAGTCGATTACCAGCCTACAAGTGAAATGATGGTGATAGATTTTGCAAAAAAAATCAAAGGGCGATTACCAGAAAACATTAAATTATTTTCTATTAGACTTCAAGAAACTGAAACCAGTTTTGCAGAGTGGTTTGCCAGTGATAATCACTAAAGCTTAAGTGTAATATTATAGACCTTTACCGTTATAGGTATTCATGGTAATTGCAAGGCCGGCAGTGCCAAAAGATAAAATTGCATTACTGGAAGCCGGAATTCTTTCAATAAGTATACTGGACTCTTCTTTGTCCCATTGACTCAATACAAAATCTACTTGACGTCCTTTTGAAAAATTAGAACCCACTCCAAACCGAAATCTTGGATAGCTATTGGTATTTAGTTTTTCTTCAATATCCTTAAGCCCATTGTGACCCCCAGCACTTCCTTTTGCTTTAATTCGGATGGTTCCAAAATCAATATTCAAGTCATCGGTCACGACCAATAATTGTTCTGTTGTTAGCTTTTCTTGATCCAACCAATACTTGACAGCTTTTCCACTTAAATTCATATAAGTACTTGGCTTTAATAAAACAAAAGTTCTGCCTTTAAATCGAAACTCTGTGCGGTCACCTAACTTTTCTGTGGTAAAAGATACACCTTGTTCTTTGGCAAGTTCATCTAAAATTTGAAATCCAATATTGTGTCTGGTATTGGTATAAGCTACACCAATATTCCCTAAGCCTACAATTAAAAATTTTTTCATACAATCTCTTATTTCATTTGCCAGTTGCAAAAATAAAAAAAGCGCTACATAAATGTAACGCTTTTCGCTATTATAAATAGAATGAGTTCTTATTTAGTCGCTTCAGCAGCAGCTTTTGTAGCGTTACGAGACATTCTTACTTGAGCAACCACAGTAGTTTCTGGGTGTAAAATGGTGTATTTATCATTCTTTAAAGAACGAACAACCAATTTGTTTCCAATTTCCAATTCTGTAATATCTGCTTCGATAATATCTGGCAAATTCGCTGGCAATGCTTTTACTTTTAATTTACGCATGTTGTGACGTAAAGCTCCTCCAATGGCAACACCTTTCGATTTTCCAACCAATTTTACTGGAATGTTCATCGAAATTTCTTTATCTTCGAATAATTGATAAAAATCTATGTGTAAGATTTTATCAGTTACTGGATGAAACTGAATGTCTTGCAATGTAGTGATGATTTTCTCTCCGTCTAAATCAATCGTTGCTGTATAAACGTTTGGAGTGTACACTAATTTTTTGAATGCTAATTCTTCTGCATGAAAATGCAGGGGCTTGTCTCCTCCGTATATAACGCAAGGAACCTGACCAGCATTACGTAAGGCTTTAGTAGCTACTTTGCCCACGCTTTCTCTTTGAGATCCTTTGATTGTAATTGACTTCATTACTTGTTTTTAATTATGGTTATTTATTTACATTAAAAATTGTCCACTGATGGATGTATTGTCTTGAACCTTGTGCATAACATCAGCGAATAAAGGGGCGCAAGATACAACTTTTATTTTAGAACTAGCTCTTTTTAAAGGAATTGTATCAGAAACAATTAATTCGATTAAACTTGACTTTTCGATACGATCAATTGCGGTTCCAGAAAGGATCGGATGCGTACAAATTGCACGGACACTTAGGGCACCTTTTTCCATCATTAAATCGGCTGCTGTGCACAAAGTACCACCAGTATCAATCATATCATCGACCAAAATAACATGTCTTCCTTCTACCTCACCAATAAGCTCCATATGCGAAATCACATTGGCTTTTTTACGCTGCTTATAACAGATCACCACATCAGAATCTAGGTACTTAGAATAGGCATAAGCTCTTTTAGAACCTCCCATATCTGGTGAAGCTATGGTTAAATTATCCAAGCCCAATGATTTTACATAAGGTAAAAAGATGGTAGAAGCAAATAAATGATCTACTGGCTTCTCAAAAAAGCCTTGAATTTGATCTGCATGCAAATCCATGGTCATAATTCTTGTCGCACCTGCAGCCTGCAATAAGTTTGCAACCAATTTGGCACCAATTGCAACACGTGGCTTGTCTTTCCTGTCTTGACGCGCCCATCCAAAGTAAGGCATAACTGCTGTTACGTGCCTTGCAGATGCTCTTTTAGCAGCATCAATCATCAACAACATTTCCATCAAATTATCGGCTGTTGGAAAGGTAGAACCCACTAAAAAAACTCTTCTTCCTCGAATTGATTCTTCAAAAGCCGGCTGAAATTCACCATCGCTAAAGTGAGTTACTGTAACGGCTCCTAAAGGACTTCCGTAAGCTTTGGCTATTTTTTCGGCCAATTCAATACTTTGTGAGCAAGCAAAAATTTTGGGTTCTAGTTGAGTTGTAGGCATTTAGTTGTGTTTTGTGGTTAGTCTGTGTGTTGTGAACTACAAAAATAAAAATATTTCGCGAGATGCGTGTTTTTTATGTTGATAAACTAAAAATATTTTTTAGATTTGCAGTCCAATTTAAGTATTGCTCGAGTGGCGGAATTGGTAGACGCGCTGGATTCAAAATCCAGTTCTTTCGGGAGTGTGGGTTCGATTCCCACCTCGAGTACAAATAAAAACCTCAACACCTTGATAATTAAGTGGTTGAGGTTTTTTATTTTCTTATCTAG
>CBFHUV010000001.1:0-79149 GCA_965659055.1 Polaribacter sp. | reverse complement strand
AAACTCCTCAATTTTATAGAGAAACAACTTTTAATATCTAAACCATAGACATACCTTCCTACTTCAATTCAGCTATTTAACATACCCCCACATTATATACTAGTACATCTGAAATGGTATGATGTGGTGAACGAAAAGGACGTAAACACAGAAGTCCATTATTTTTAGTCTTACCGACCACTGAATGTATTTTAGTAGTTTCAAGAGCTTCTTGCAAAGACATGGGCGGCAAAATAGAGGGCAATCTTTTTGCTAACATTGTTTTTCCAGAGCCTGGAGGGCCAATTAAAATAATATTATGACCCCCTGCAGCGGCTATTTCCATGCAGCGCTTAATAGAATCTTGGCCTTTTACATCGGAAAAATCAAATTCTGGAACTTCTAGATTTTTTTCAAAAACAGCTTTGATATCAACCACAGTTGGCTGAATACTTTTTTTTGAATTGAAATGATCGATTACTTCTTGGATCGTATTAGCCCCCAATACATTAATTTTGTTCACGATTGCGGCTTCTTCTGCATTGGCTGTTGGAACTATTAAATAGTTAAACCCTTCTTCGAGTGCATTCAAAGCAATGGGCAGCGCTCCTTTAATAGGTAATAAGCTACCGTCCAAAGATAGCTCTCCCATAATTAGATATTCTTCCAAGTAGGGTGCTTTAATCTGGCCTGAAGCAGCCAGGATTCCAATGGCAAGGGTTAAATCATAAGAGGCTCCCTCTTTGCGCAAATCGGCGGGTGCCATATTAATTGTAATCTTTTTTCCAGGTAGCTTTAACTGATTGTTCTGCAAAGCAGCAGAAATTCTATAGGAACTTTCACGAATGGCATTGTCTGGTAACCCAACCAAATGATACCCGATTCCTTTGTCGATATTTACTTCGACAGTAACGGTAGTGGCCTCTATACCTAAAACGGCAGAGCCATAAACTTTAACTAGCATTTTTTTTCTTTTTCTAAAAATACTAAAAATTATGAAAACCCTGTTAAATAGTGTTAAAAACTGAGCAATACTTATGGACAACTGTACTTTTGCGCTTTTATAATCAAGTAACTAAGTTTTAATTGAAACTGCTAAATGTTAAAGAAATACTAAAATGTACAAAAATCAAAGATCACTATTAAACCTAATAGGTTTCCTAGAGTCTAAGCAAATGTTGTGAAATAAGAATACAATCAATTAAAGAAAATCAATCAAATTAAAATAGAATGACCAAAAAAATTACTTTACAAATCGTATTATTTTTTGCCTTAGCTGCACCAATGGTGACTTTGGCGCAAACTATCAATGGAAAAGTTATTGATAGCGATAAAAACCCTTTAGAATTTGTTTCTGTTGCAGTAATCAACTCTGCAGATTCTACCTTAGTAAGTTATACAACTACTGATAAAAATGGTTCATTTAGACTTACACAAGTAACGAACGGGAAGAGAATTTTTCAAATTAACTTAGTAGGATTTGTGACGTATCAAAAAGTAATAGAGATGAAAGGCGAGCCTATGAATATGGGTACCATAACCTTATTAGAACCAACAAATACGCTTAATGAGGTGAATATTACCGCTGTAATTCCGATTACGATTAAAAAGGACACAACAGCGTTTAATGCAAAAGCTTTTAAAGTAAGAGTAGATGATACGGTAGAAGATTTGTTAAAAAAATTACCAGGCGTAGAGGTGGATGCTGATGGAAAAGTAAAAGCACAAGGAGAGGATGTTTCAAAAGTATATGTAGATGGAAAGGAATTTTTTAGTGGAGATCCTTCTGTGGCCTTGAAAAATTTATCTGCAGATGCCATTAAGAGTATTGAATTGATTGATGAAAAAAGTGATAAAGCTCGAGTAACTGGTGTAAACGATTCGAATAGATCTAAGGTCATCAACTTGAAATTGAAGGATGACCGTAAGGTAAATGACTTTGGTAAATTTCAAGGCGGATACGGTACTGACAATCGTTATTTAACAAGTATTAACTACAACCGTTTTAGTCCAACATTGCAGGCTTCTGTAATTGGACGTTTTAACAATATCAATAGTTCAGGTTCAGATATTTCTCAAATTATGTCTTTCGGTGGTGGCGGAGGCGGTGGCTCTTTCAGAATCTCTAGAGGCGGTGGCGGAGGAACTTCTTCAGGTTTCGTTACGACAGGTGTTGGAGGTTTAAACCTAGGATATGAATTAAAACCTAAGCAAAACTTAAACGGAGATTATTTCTATAATTATTCAAACACTGAATCTGGAAATGTATCAACCAAAAGAACTGAGTTCGTAGGAAACAATACCTTATATTCTGAAACAGAAAGCAATAGTTTTAGTACAACCAACAGTCACAGAGCAAATTTTAGCTTTATCGATAGATCAAGTACCTTAAGAACCATTAATATGCGCGGTAGCTTAAACGCCAGTGAAACAGATGGAAATAGCACAAATACTTTTGTTGGTTTTGATGGAAACAGAATAAAAGAATTAGAAAACAAAGGAACTTCAAACAGTAATAATACAAGTACAAGAGGGAATTTAAATCTTGACTATATTACTCGATTCAATGAGAAAAGCACTAGAAATATTCAAGTTGAATTGGATATGTCTTTTTCGAAAAGTAACAGTGAAAGCGGAAACAGAAACGACAAAGATTATGTAGATGCTGGTAGACAAGATGAGTTGGTTGTGAGTACTCAAAAACAAAAAGAAACCAACAATGATTTTGGTCTTGAAGTAAAATATACAGAGCCTCTTAATGAGAAACATTTTATTGAGTTAGGAATTGGTTCAAAATTTGAAAACAATAGTGAATTTACAGATCAAAATCAAACCCTAAATGGAGCGAACAATGGAGGTTCAACCTTTATGGCAGATTTGTTTGAGAACAGAAAGACTTTGCAAGGGAATATAGATTATAAATACAATAATGACAAGTTAAACTTAACCATTGGTACTGAGTTCCAAAATGTAAAACAAGACTTCGGTTTAGAAGGGTCTCCAGAGTTTAATAAAAATTATTCTAGCTTTAACCCTTCTGTACGTCTAAGATACAGACCTAAACAAGGAAGCTGGATGGTAGTTCGTTTGGATAAACAGATGAATTTACCAAGTTTAAATCAAGTATCTCCAGTAATAAACAACTATAATCCATTGTTTATTAGCACAGGAAATCAAAATTTAACGCCAGAAGATCGATATAGTGCTTTTGTAATGTATGGAATGTTTGATTTTGTTTCTGGATTCAATTTCTTTTCAAACATCAATTATAGCTATACTGAAAATGCAATTATAAATTCTCAGAACACAGATGTTGCTACCCGTGTAAGAACTAGTAGTTTTGTTAACCTTGGAACAAGAGACAACTTTAATGGTGGGATTAACATGGGTAAACGTATGAAATCTGTGGGAATGCGTTATAATGTTGGTGTTGGTGGATCGATGAGCAATTACCAATCGGTTATCAACGGTATCAACAATAAAACCAATACAAAAGGTGTTAATATGAGTTTGACCTTAGAAAATAATAATAAAGACAATATTGATTTATCAGGGGGAGCCACTTTAAATAAGAGTTTTACCACATTTTCTGGAGCTACTTCTAAAAGAGATGTATTGCAACAAACCTATTTTGTAAAGTCTGACTGGAATATTACCAAATCATTCAACTTTACAACTCAGTTTAAATATGATATCTATACAGATAGTACTTTTGGAAGCGACCAGGCGGTGCCAATTTGGAATGCTTCAGTATCTTATAATTTCTTGAAGTCTAAAAACTTAAGTTTAATGATTACGGCTCTAGATATGTTAAACAAAAACGTTGGTTTTGACAGAAGTAGTTCTGATAACTACTTCCAAGAAACTACTAAAGAAGTATTGGGAACCTATTATATGGTTAGTTTAACCTATACTCTAAATGGAAATAAAGGAAAAGGGCAACAAGAGAGAGGTCGTGGTTCTATGAGAATGATGAGAATGTAAGCAATTTATAAAACAAAAAAAGGCTGGTTTAAAAACCAGCCTTTTTTTGTTTCGAAAAAGAGTTTTAATATTTGGCTGCTTTTCCGTTGGCCGAGCTTTTTTTAATAAAGTTACGAATGTCTTCATTGGCTGTTTTTAAATCAGCTCTTCTCAAATACATCATGTGACCACTTCTGTAGCCTTTAAAATCCATGCGGCTTTTTAATTTGCCACTTGGATCTATTTGCCACATAGTGTATTTTGTATTAAAATAGGTGGTAGCTCCATCATAATAACCCGCCTGAAACAAAAGATTTAAATACGGATTGGCAGTCATTGCTTTTCTTAGGTCATCTCTGGTGTTGTTGTTTTCCCAATTCCATGGATTTACAGGACCAAACATATTGTATTTGACATCTGTTTTAAAGTTTAAAAACTCTTGAATGTATTGATTTATAGCTGGGGTAAACGAATGCAGCCAAGAGGTTAATTCCGCACTATAGTCTGGTGACATTCCAGCTTCTTTTTTATCAATCCCGAGGTATCGAGAATCGAGTCTTCCGATGGTCTGACCTGTTTTGTTTCTTAACAACTCTTTCCAAAAAAAGCTATTAGGGATTTCTAAATTGTGTTGCAAAATAACTTTTTTAGAGATGCCTGTATAGTAGGCCATCTTATCAGCAATACGTTCTTTTTCTTGCTCGTTGATAAATCCTCCTTTGGCCAAAGCAGGCATTAAGATATTGATGGCGAAGTGTTCAGATTCTGGAAGAATTGCTTCTAAATCTTTATTTTGAAGCGTAGGATCTAACATTTTATGATACCAGGCCGCTGCAGTGAAATATGGAAAATCAATGGAAGAAGAAACTGCTTGATCTGAATTTTTAGCAGCGTAATCAGCAGGAGAAACCAGAATGACTCCATTTAAATACATCCATTGGCTGTTTTGCAACTCAAGGGCCAAACCAGAAACGCGGGTACCTCCATAACTCTCTCCAATAAGATATTTTGGAGAAGACCAAAGATTGTTTCTAGTAACAAAGGTGTTCACCCATTCGGCCAAGTATTTAATATCGGTATTTACCCCAAAAAAATCGGCTTTATTTACTTTATTTCCTTTTTGTTCTATGATTCTAGAATAACCCGTATTTACTGGATTGATAAAGACGATGTCTGCAACATCTAACACCGAGTACGGATTCGACTGATAGCCATAGGGCTGCACAGGATAGCCCTCTTCGTCAATGTTTAAGACGTTGGGTCCTGTATATGCCAAATGCATCCAAACAGACGCAGAACCTGGCCCTCCGTTGAATGAAATGATCAAAGGTCTGTTTTTGTCTGAAGTATTGGTTCTTTTGTAATACGTATAAAATAGGGTTGCTTTTGGCTGTCCTTCGGCATCCCAAACAGGTTGCGTTCCTGTAGATGCTGTATAGTTAATTTTTGCGCCATTAATAGTAGTGGTATGGTTTGTCACTACCAGTGTGTCTGCTGGGATAGTTCTTGATTGTGCGTAAACTGATAAGATACCACAAATAAAAACCAAAAGAGTTAACGAATTTTTAGTCATTTTTGTACTTTTTTTTATAAAAGTAACAATTTAATTCGTAACTCTTTTGGCCAATCACAACCAAAAAAAATGAAAGCTTATTTCTTAAATTTTCCGATACCGTCTTTTAACCAGTTGTAATATTCATCAACATCTGGAGTATAAGCTACAGGATCATTTAGATTTTTTTCATCAAGATTCATTAATACGTAAAAAGGTTGGGCATTGGTATTGTATTTAATTGCTTGTAATTCGCTCCATTTTTTTCCAATGGTAGTAAGCTTTTTTCCCGGTTTTAATTTAGAGTCTACAATATCTTTTTCTGCTAAAGGTCTTTTATCATCTACATACAAAGAAATTAATACAACATCATTTTTTAGGAGGCTCAACACCTTTGGTTTTACCCAAACATTTTGTTCCATTTTTCGACAATTTACGCAGGCAAACCCTGTAAAATCTAATAGTACAGGCTTGCCAATCTTTTTAGCATAGGCCAAGCCTTTGTCATAATCATCAAAAGCCATAATATCATGAGGCGCTAATAAATGAGCTCCTTCTGGCAGGTCTGAATGGCTTGTACTTCCACCATTACCTAGTTGTGTAAAACCAACTCCATACGGAGATTCACTATAGTGCTGAGGTGGTGGGAATGCGCTAATTAAATTTAAAGGAGCTCCCCACAATCCTGGGATCATATAAATGGTAAAAGAAAGTGCAATTAAACCTAAACTCAATCGACCAACTGAAATATGTGTTACAGGTGAGTCATGCGGCAATTGTATTTTTCCAAATAGGTAAAAAGCCAAAGCTCCGAAAATAGCAATCCAAATAGAAATAAATACTTCTCTCTCTAACAAATGCATCTGCAATACCAAATCTGCATTGGATAGGAATTTGAAAGCTAATGCAAGTTCTAAAAACCCTAGAACTACTTTAACGGTGTTTAACCAACCTCCTGATTTTGGCAATGAATTTAGCCAACCTGGGAAGGCTGCAAACAAGGCAAATGGAATGGCTAAGGCCAATGAAAAACCTAACATACCCACGATAGGGCCTATCTGGCTGCCGCCAGCTGCTGCTTCTACCAATAAGGTGCCAACAATAGGTCCGGTGCAAGAAAACGAAACAATTGCTAAGGCAAGTGCCATAAAGAAGATTCCAATAAATCCTCCTCTGTCTGCTTGTGCATCTACTTTAGTCCCCCAAGAACTTGGAAGTACAATCTCGAAGGCTCCTAAAAAGGAAACCGCAAAAATAATTAAGAGTAAAAAGAATATCATATTAAACCAAACATTGGTAGAGAGCGCGTTTAAAGCATCTGCACCAAAAATCAAGCTCACTATGGTTCCTAGTAATACATAAATGACAATGATGGATATTCCATAAATAATGGCATTTTTGATTCCTTTAGCTCTCGTTTTACTTTGTTTGGTAAAGAAACTCACGGTCATTGGGATCATAGGGAATACACAAGGTGTGAGCAATGCTGCAAAGCCAGAAAAGAAGGCTATAAGAAAGATACTAAACAAACTTTTGCTTGATGAATTTGTCCCATTTTTAGTAACAGTAGCTTTCAACTCTTTTTTTGAATTGGCCGCACTAGAATTGATTTTGAATGAAAAATCCTCATCAATTTGGATACAAACCTGCTTGCAAACTTGGGCAAATAAATTAATACTCACGGTAGTTACATCTGAATTGGCTAATAAAATTCGCTGCTTTAAAACTGCTTTGTCATTAAAAAAAGTTTCAGTTACTTCAAAAATATCATTGAATTTTTTAATAGTGTCACTTTCGATTGCCTTACCAACTAGTTTAAAACTTTTGTCATTTTCATCTTTAGAGATCACCATTGCTTGAGCCCCTCCTGGAGCTGAATATTGAGAGTACAAATGCCATTCTCTTTCTATGTTAGCAGTTAAGATGATGTCATATTCTAGCTCACTAATTTTTTTTATAGTGGAGCTCCAAGTTACGGGTTCTTGAATTTGAGCATTCATCATCCAGCCTGAGGTGAATAATATAAAGGCAAAAAGTAATTTTTTCATTGGGCTTAATTTTAAAAAGGGGTTTTTAATAAAAAACCTCCATGTAAGGAGGCTTTTTATAGTTTTTTGATAAATAGGTACTTATATTTTCAACTCCTTGAACATGTCAATTAATTTTGGATCCGAAGGTCTAGGTGCATTTGCTGTAACAATATTTCCCTGAGGATCTATTATAATAAAACGAGGAATTCCTTTAATCAAGTAGCCTTGAACAAAGGCAGACTCCCAGTTGTTGTCAGCAAAGACTTGGATACCTCCTAATTCTTTTTCTTTAATCATGTCTTTCCATTTTCCATGATCTTTAATATCATCAATAGAAACACTTAAAAACTGAATGTTCTTACCGTGATACTCTTTTTCTACCTTTTTTAAAGAAGGAATTTCTGCCAAACAAGGACCACACCAAGTTGCCCAAACATCTACATAAACATATTTCCCTTTTAAGTCAGTTAAAGAGGTTGTTCCTCCAGCATAATTTTCATAATCATTAAACAGAGGAGAAGGGTTTCCTTTGGTTAATCCTTTTAAAATATCGTAGCTTTTTGTGATTTCTTCATTATTTTTAGCATCTGTAGAGACCTCCATAAAAGCATTATAAAACTCTTCTACTTTATCTGTATAGGTAATTTCATAAACTGCTGCGTCATAAGCCAAACTGTTTTTAATTGCATCACTCTTCACATCTCCTAAGATTTTGAACATGGCCATAGATCTTGGCATGTCTTTATTATTTTCAACCATTTCAGAAGCTTTGTTACCATAGTAAGAACTCACTAAATTTTTATAACTAGCAGACGATTTAAAATCTTCTTCATTGTTATAATTTAAGGCGTCTACTTCCTTTAAGAAATCATCACTTGGCTTAAAGTCTGGTTTTTTTGCATAATAAGCATGATACATTCCGTACATACTTAACTTGCCTAAATAGGCATAATTCAAGTTTCTTTTTTCTGCAGTTTTATAATCTGCAGGTATTCCTTCTGCTGACATTAATAAACCTTCCTGTGCAGTTTTGATACTGTTCATCACAGTTTTATAGTCTGCTTCTTCTTTAGTAAACACGTCAGTTCCTGGACCCATTAACTCCGTTTCTTTTGCGTTTTTAGCCATTAAATAGTTACTGATTCCTGAACCTTCACCTGTTATTTTTACAGTGTTTTTGAAGTCATTGGCATCATAGTCTATAGAAATATTGTGTCCAACATTAAGATGTAGTGGGGTTAAATTTCTTGCCTCAACTAACATAAACTCACCCGCTTCAATTTTTAAAGTATCATTAAAGCTACCATCTTCGGCTAGTTTAATTGTTTTTTTAAATTTGCGATCTGTCGTACCATATAAGGTAATTTCTTTCGCTGTTGCATTTGCAATTTTCCCAGAAACTAATGCATAATCTAAGGGTTCATTTTTACAAGATACCATCGCAATAGCAGCGACAAATAGCCATAATTTTTTCATAATAGAGTTTGTTTGATTTATTTAGGCTTTAAATGTACAAAAATCTCTTAAAAATTAGTTTTAAAGACCTAATTAAATAGGATTTGAGGAAAACTTTAACAAAATGGAGGGCTATTTTATTGATTAAAAAGAATTTGAAGTATGTTTTTGCTAGTATTCTCAGCAATAAAACGTTCATCTTGCCTTTTTCCAACAATCCAAACAATCTCATTATTAGCGCATAAGATCCAAGTTTGGTCTTTTGCTAATAAGGAAAATTTCTCATCCTTAAAATAATCGCTTAACTTTTTCTTTCCTTTCATTCCAGAAGGAAAAAAGACATCTCCTTTTTGCCATTTTCGCAGATGCAAAGGAAAACTTAGAAGGTCTTTATCTATATAGATTTGATTTTTGCTTTTTAAACCCAAAGCAGTCACTTTAGTAAATTTTAAATAAATCGGAGCGTCAATCTGTTCTGTGTTTTCATCGATTTTAAAAATTGCATCACTTTTAGAACTTAAGGTCTTTTTAGACAAGAGCAAAAACATCCTATCTTTTAGCAATTGATGAGTCTTTGAAAAAACTTTTTTTCCTGACTGGGCTTCAAGCAAATGATAAATATCTTCCCATGCAGTAAATTGATAGTCTTTTAGTAGTTGATATAGTATGGCTTTCGGGTTTTTGCTTTGCTTTAGTTTTGCAATATCAATTTTTATAATGCCGTTTGAATCCTCAAACCAAAGACCTTCCTTAATAGCCTGCATATTTTCATCGATCAGGTTTTGGCTTTGTTTTAAAAACCTATTGGTTTTTAGAAAGGAATCCAATAGGTTTGGATTTATTTCTTTTAAAACAGGAACAATTTGATGCCTTATTTTATTCCGAAGATATTTGTTTGATGCGTTGCTCTGATCTTCTCTCCAGTTAATTTTTTCAGAGATTGCAAATTGGTTTATTTCATCTCTCGAGAAAGGAAGTAGCGGCCTAACAATATTTTCGTTAATTACTGGGATGCCAAGAAGTCCGTCTAGGCCAGTTCCACGAGTAAAATTGATAAGAAATGTTTCTAAGTTGTCATCCAAATGATGCGCAGTGAGAACATAGTCGTACTTGTGATTTAAAAGAAGTTGTTGAAACCAGTCATATCGAAGCTTTCTGGCAGTAAGCTGAATAGAACTTTTATTTTTTGCAGCTATTTCAGTGGTTTGAAATGAAGTTAAATGCGTAGTTATTCCGAGAGAATTCCCAAGTTCAAATACAAATTTTTCATCCAAATCACTTTCGATACCTCTTAAATTAAAATTACAATGGGCGATGGCGATATTATGGTCTAAGCGATGAAGTATGTGGGATAAAACCACACTATCCAAACCACCTGAAACAGCAATTAATAGAGAGGCCTTATTTAAAAAAGGAAGTGCTTCATCTATATGTAGTGCAACTTTTTTAAGCATTTTTAGACCTTAAGGTATTTTTTAACCATTGAATCATATCATTCATGAGCTCTTCTTTGCACAAATCATGTTGTAGTTCATGAGCCCCATTTTCATATAGCATTAAATCGATGTTTTTGTTCTCTCTAGCAAAATTTTCTGACCCATGAAAGTCAATAATTTTGTCTCCTGTTCCATGTAGCATCAAAGTAGGTGCTGTCAATTGGGTTGCATGTTCAAGAGCCCAAGCTCCAGTTTCTATAAAGGTTAATGAGAAATTTGGACTAATCTGATCATGGACCAGGGGGTCACTTATATACTTTTGAACTTCTATAGGATCTCTCGAAATATCTCTTGGATCCAATTCATTATTTAAGGTGATGGAGGGGGCAATTTTTTGTAAAATTTTACCCAAGCTTAACTTCCAAGTAGGGGGTTGAAAAGCCAATTTTAAGAAGGGGCTCGAAGCAATAATTCCTCGAATGGAATGCTTTCTTCGAAGGGCATAATTCAGGACAACATTGCCACCCATAGAATGACCATATAAAAATTGAGGAAGGTTTCCAAAGACAGCGGTCGCTTTTTCGATGACCTGATCAAGACTTTCTAGTACAGCTTCAAAACTAGGGCAGTGTCCTCGTTTTCCCGATGTTTTTCCATGTCCAAATTGATCAAAAGTAATTACAGCAAATCCATTTTCAAGAAAGCTTGGGACTACAAACTCTGTATATCTGCCAGAATGTTCACCCATGCCATGTACCAAGATAATTACAGCCTTTGAAGTTTCTGGCTGCCAATACTGCCCGTAAAAAAGCGTTTTGTAAAGACTAAAATTAAATTCTTGATGCTTCATAAATCAATCGTTTATCTTGTAAAGCTACTCGTTTATTTTGACTTTTTTTAGCGCTTGATAGAAAACCTGCTGCACTTTAGGTCTAATATTTAGCTTGTAAATGTTCTGATGACTTCTTGAAGGATAGACTCTGTTGGACAAAAAGATAAAAATTAAATCATGGGTCGGATCTGCCCAAACAAAGGTTCCTGTAAATCCACTATGCCCAAAACTTTCTGCACTTACTTCAGGTGCTGGATAGGCATTTGCAATATCCAAAGTGTCATTACCTAACAGTGGTTTGTCAAAACCTAAACCTCTTCGGTTGCCGTTTTCTGGATATTGAACCTTAGTAAATTCCTTTAATGTTCGTTTGGAAATGTATTGTTTATAATCATAATATCCATAATTTGAATACATCTGCATTATTTTAGCCAAGTCTAGTGCAGATCCAAACAAGCCAGCGTTTCCAGAAATACCGCCCATTAGGGCCGCATTTTCATCGTGAACCCAACTTTGGGTGAGATCTTTTCTAAAAATTGAATCGAACTCTGTTGGAATAATATTTTTTGAAACGCCCCTCTTTTTTGGTAAATAACCTAAAGAATTGGCTCCTAAAGGTTGGTAAAAATTTTCTTGAAGATAGCCAGTATACTCTTTTTTAGTAAGGTTGAAAATCATTTTTGGAAACAGTAAAAACGCGACACCAGAATAGTTGTATTTTTTTACTTGAGAAACTTTAGACCGAATGATTTGTCGATACATTTTATTTTTAAACCGATCCTTAATGAATAGTTGGTCATAGGCCTGACTCCTGAAACGTTCTTTTTCAGTTTTTTTAACAAATCGAGATTTAATGCTTTTGTCCTTTTTTAGCACTTCATTTAAAAAAACAATATATGGAGTTAGGCCAGCCTGATGTGCTAAAATTTCGCGTAGGCTTAAATTTTTCTTATCAGTTCTGTATTTCCATGGCGTCCAATACTTGCTAAAAGGGAGATCTAAATTTAACTTCCCTTCATCGTATAGCTTCATAATTGCAGGTAAAGGACCTAGTATTTTAGTCACGGAGGCCAAGTCAAAAACATCATCTATGCCTACCTTGGTAATACTGTCATAGCTTTGAAAACCATAGGCTTTATGAAATACGATTTTATGATTTTTTGCTACTAAAATTTGAGCTCCAGGAAAGGCTTGCTTTTTTATTGCATCCTTTATGATAGAATCTACTTTGCTATAAATATATAGAGAATCCATTCCGACAGAAGATGTGGTGTCATACTGTAATTTCTGAGTAAACGCTGTTGCACTTATGAATAAAAGTGAACAAAAAATAAACTTTGAAAATTGCATTATTTCGTTGAGTTTTTATGTTTTACTAACCAAGCCTGAATGGTTTTCTTTAAGGACTGTTCTGGTTTGGGCAATGGTATCGTTTTTCCGAACTGTTTACTTCTATTAAATTTAGAATACCGAATTTTATGCTGTTTCCAGTCTTCTGGATATGTCTCTAATAATTTATTAAACAGGGCCTGTACCTGATAAGGTTTCTCCATTTCTTCAGATAGCAGCGCTAATTTTGTCTCGAGTTCTGGGATCATGATTGATTGGCATTTTTTAATACATATTTCATGGCTTTTGCCTTCAGCAAACACTCTTCATATTCTTTTTCTGGAACCGATTTGGCAGTAATTGCCCCACCTACAGAAAAGGAAAGGTACTTATTTTCACGGTTGTATAAAATACTTCTAATGATTACATTAAAATCAAAATCACCCTCAGGAGTAAAATAACCAACCGTTCCAGAATAGACGCCACGTTTGGTCTCTTCTAATTGTTCAATGATTTTCATGGCTGAAACTTTAGGGGCACCAGTCATGCTTCCCATAGGGAAGGTGTCTTTGATGATTTGAATCGGATTTACAGTTTCCGGCACTTTAGAGACCACTGTGGAAATTAGTTGGTGCACCTGTTTAAAACTATAAACTTTGCAGAGTTCAGTAACCTTTACACTTCCTTTGATAGCCGTTTTTGATAGGTCATTTCTTACCAAATCAACAATCATAATATTTTCTGAGCGTTCTTTTTCATCTCTAGAAAGATCAAAGGCAATTTGTTCATCATCTACTTTGCTTCTCAACCTTTTTGCAGTTCCTTTAATGGGTTGAGAAATGACCAAATCTCCATTCTTTTTAAGATAACGTTCTGGTGAAGCTGACAATATATAGTGCTCATCTAACTTAAAAAAAGTAGCAAAAGGCGGTTCTGAAATAGCATTGAGATGTTTGTAGACCTCCACCGGATTTATCTGTGCATTTTCTGCATAAAACTCTTGACAAAAATTAGCTTCATAAATATCTCCGCGATGAATATGTTCTAAAATTTTTGTGACTTTTTGCATATACGAATCCTTGTGGATTCGCAATTTAATTTGATTCGCTTTTTTGTTTTTTGTTTTCTCTTCCTCTGAGATTTTAAAGTTTTCGATACTTTTAAAATCTTCATCAATTTCATCAGCTATCATTTTTAAGTATTTAAAAATAACTTTTTCACCCTTAATGAAAACAATCCGTTGGGGTTGAAAAAAAAACAGATCAGCAAAACCCAATCCATCAAAATTTTGAGAACTTAGGTCTTCGACATCATTCTTTAAATCATAACTTAAATAGCCAAAAAGATAATCTTTGGTTCCATTTTGGAATTCTGCTAATTTATCGAAGGCATTTTTAAAATCTGTTTTTATCGAAGTAAATTCTTCAGCAGCCAAGATCGTGTCAAAGGATGAATACTCCTGGGTATATTGGTTGGAATCTAACCAAGAAACCGTTTCAAATTGTTGGGCCCAAGCTAAAAGTTTTTGCTTAAAGCTTTTGTTATTTTTAACCTTAAAGTGTTTCTCAATTCGCTGCATTCTTATGCAAAAATACAAATCTTAAATGAGGGTTTAAGAACTTTTTTAAAAGACTTTTGGGCTTGTATAAAGGCAGGGTTTTGTAAATATTTTTAAAAGCAGCGGTGGTTTCTCAATTTTTAATTAGTTTTAGACCTTTGATATTTTTCAAAATAGAAATTAACTACACGTAGCATTTAAATATAAAGAACACTATGGTTACCTTAAGTACTTTTGATTATGCACTAATCATTTCATTTTTTGCAATTACCCTATTTATTGGAGTTTATGTATCTAAGAAGTCTGGAAAGAATGCTTCTGAGTTTTTTCTTTCAGGAAGAAATATGCCTTGGTGGCTGCTGGGGCTTTCAATGGTGGCCACAACCTTTTCTACGGACACTCCGAATTTGGTAACAGACATAGTTAGAAATAATGGAGTTTCTGGAAACTGGGTTTGGTGGGCTTTTTTAATTACAGGTTTATTAACGGTTTTTGTCTATGCGAAATTATGGCGTAAATCTGCTGTAAATACAGATATTGAATATTATGAATTGCGCTATGGTGGTAGACCTGCTAAGTTTTTGAGAAAATTTAGGGCCATATATTTAGGGGTAATCTTTAATATTTTGGCCATGTCTGCAGTTACTTTGGCGGCTATAAAAATTGGGCAAATAATGTTGGGTTTAGCACCTTGGGAAACGGTTATTTATGCAGGTGTGATTACGGTTATTTTTAGTGCAATGGGTGGTTTTAAAGGGGTTGTTTATACAGATTTTTTATTGTTCTTTGTGGCCATGGCTGGAGCGATTGCTGCTGCATATTATTTGGTGAATATTCCAGAAATTGGGGGACTAGATGCCTTATTTGCTAATAAAAATGTGGTAGACAAACTTTCTATATTACCAGATTTTAACGATAAAGAAGCTTTAATTACCTTATTAATTATTCCCCTTGCAGTGCAATGGTGGAGTGCTTGGTACCCTGGAGCAGAACCTGGTGGAGGTGGATATATAGCCCAAAGAATGTTGGCGGCAAAAGATGAAAATCATGCCATAGGCGCCACCTTCTTTTTTAATATTATGCACTATGCATTGCGTCCATGGCCATGGATCATAGTAGCCTTGGCCTCTTTAGTAGTTTTTCCTGATTTGGCGAGTATTCAAGCAGCTTTTCCAAATGTAACACCAGACAAATTAGGGCATGATTTGGCCTATTCTGCCATGTTAACAAAATTGCCAAGTGGTTTATTAGGATTGGTTCTGGCATCTTTAGTGGCTGCTTATATGAGTACCATTTCTACCCATTTAAATTGGGGTTCATCTTATATAGTAAATGATTTTTACAAACAGCAAATTAATCCGGAGGCCTCCGAAAAAAAATTGGTCGCTGTAGGAAGACTTTCTACAGTTGTACTCATGGTTTTTAGCGCTTTATTGGCTTTGGTTTTGCAAAACGCCTTGCAATTGTTCGATGTAATTTTAATGTTTGGAGCAGGAACGGGCTTGATTTTTATTTTGCGTTGGTTTTGGTGGCGTATAAATGCTTGGAGTGAGATCGCTGCCATGTTCTCTTCTGGAATTATTTCAATAATTATCAATTTTACTGCAGTAGGCGCAATTTTATTTGCTGATGAAACGGGTGTGCTTCCTAGTTGGTCTAAATTTCCAATTATTGTCCTAATAACGACCATTATATGGGTTTTGGTCACCTATTTAACACAACCAGAAAGCCCTGCTGTTTTGCGGAATTTTTATCAAAAAATTCAACCAGGAGGTCCAGGATGGGGAAAAGTTGTCCGAGATGCACAGGCTGATAATGTCAATATCGTAAACAGTAAAGAAGCTTGGACGGTTCCATCTGGAATTCTTGCCATGTTATTGGGTTGTGTTTTTATTTACAGCACCATGTTTGCAACAGGCTATTTTATCTATGGGGATTATTACTATGCGATTGTAATGACTGTAATTACAATTATTTCAGGATTTTTATTGATAAAAATGTGGAAGAAAATCAGAGCAGTAATCTTATAATTACTCAATTTCATAAATAAAAAAAGCAACCTATTTAGGTTGCTTTTTTTATTTATTTGATTCTGAATTAAGAGTTCAAAGGTCTGCCATCCCAAGCAGCTTTTGCAGCTTCTTTAACGGCTTCAGAATAGGTTGGGTGTCCATGACAGATTCTTGCTAAATCTTCAGCAGAAGCTCTGTATTCCATTGCAACGGCAGCTTCCATAATTAAATCTGCAGCACGCGCTCCAACGATATGTACCCCTAATATTTCATCTGTGTTTTGATCGGCTAGAATTTTTACAAAACCATCAAGATCACCACTTGCTCTAGACCGTCCAAGGGCTCTCATAGAAAATTTTCCAGCTTTGTAGGCAGTACCAGCGGTTTTTAATTCGTCTTCCGTTTTTCCAACTGCCGCAACTTCAGGCCAAGTATAAACGATTCCAGGAATCAAATTATAATCAACATGTGGCTTTTGTCCTGCTAAATATTCTGCAACAACAACGCCTTCTTCTTCTGCTTTGTGAGCAAGCATAGCACCTTTAATGACATCTCCGATTGCATATACATTTGCTACAGAAGTTTGCAAGTGATCGTTTACTTCGACTTGATTTCTTTGGTTTAATTTTACACCAATATTTTCTAAGCCCAATCCTTCGGTATATGGTTTTCTTCCTACAGCAACTAAACAATAGTCACCAGTGAAACTAACCTCATTACCTTTTTTATCTGTCGCTTTTACAACAACTTCTTTGCCTTTTCTTTCTACAGCATTTACACCATGACTGGTTGCAAATTTGATTCCTTGTTTTTTAAGGACCTTTTGAAGCTCTTTAGATACATCAGAATCCATGGTAGGCGTAATCTTATCTGCATATTCGATGACAGTAACCTCTGCACCCAAACGCTTGTATACTGAACCAAGCTCTAGACCAATTACACCCCCTCCAATAACAAGTAAATGTTTTGGAACTTCACTTAATTTTAAGGCTTCTGTAGAAGTGATTATTCGATCCTTATCAATAGTAATAAAAGGTAGGGTAGAAGGTTTTGATCCTGTTGCAATAATTATGTTGTCACCCTCAATGGTTTCTTCAGAACCGTCATTCTTTGTTATTTTTACATGTATTGTATCTACAAAGGAACCCAATCCTTCAAATACATCCACACTGTTCTTATCCATTAGGTATTTAATACCTCCTGTAGTGGTTTCTACAATGCCAGCTTTTCTTGCAACCATTTTAGAAAAATCAAAACTTGGTTTTTCTACAGAGATCCCATGTTCCTCAAAATGATGTACTGCATCGTAATAATGATGAGATGAGTCTAACAAAGCCTTTGAAGGAATACATCCAACATTTGTACAGGTTCCACCTAAGGTTGCATATTTTTCGATAATGGCAACTTTCTTGCCTAATTGTGATGCTCTAATCGCAGCAATATATCCACCAGGACCAGAACCAATAACGATGATATCGTATTTCATGGGTTTTCGTATTTAAAACGTTTTCATATACTTTTAAAGCAGTGCTTTGGGTATATGTTTTTCGAGTACAAAAATAAAACATTATTGTTTAAAAATCGAAGAATCCGAGATAATTGCTATCTTTAATTTTTTAAAAACAGTTCATATGAAAATTTTAAAACGTATCGGTTGGGTTTTGTTAATTGCTTTGGTGATTGCTCAGTTTTTTGGCCCTGAAAAAAACGAAGGAGATTTAACTTCTATCAGTACTTTAATAGCGGAAACGAATCCGCCTGAAGTAGTGCATAACATTTTAAAGGAAACATGTTTTGATTGCCATTCAAATAAGACGAATTATCCTTGGTATAGTAAGATTACTCCTTTAAATTATTGGATGGCCGATCATGTAAATGAAGGAAAAAAAGAATTGAATTTTTCTAAATGGGGCGAGTATTCCTTGAAAAGAAAAGAGCATAAGTTTGAGGAAATTTATGAGCAAGTAGAAAAGAAAGAAATGCCTTTAGATTCGTATACTTGGATTCATTCTGAAGCCAATTTAACGCAAGAGCAAATTGCTATTGTTGTCAATTGGGCCAAACAAGTTCAGCGTAATTATAAGGAGCAAATGAAAACCAACTAATTGAATAGTAAACAGGTTTTTATTATTGGATATGTGTGGGTAGAACCAAATTTTTCGGCTGCTGGAAGTAGGATGTTGCAGTTGATTGAGCTATTTTTACATTTGGGCTACAAGGTGATTTTCGGTTCACCAGCCCAAAAAACAACGCACAAATTTGACCTAACTAGTTTGGATGTTGAGGAAGTTTCCATTGCTTTAAATCATGAGAGTTTTGACGTTTATATAAAAAAATTACAACCAAAAATTGTGCTCTTTGATAGGTTTATGATGGAAGAGCAATTTGGTTGGCGGGTTTCAGAAAACAGCCCAAAATCACTTCGAATATTAGATACCGAAGACCTACATTTTTTGCGAAAAACAAGGGAAGAGGCACTTAAAAAAAATACACCCTTTCAGAAGGATATGCTTTTGAAATCTGATTTAGCGAAAAGAGAAATTGCCTCAATATATCGCTGTGACCTGAGCCTCATTATTTCGAGTTTTGAAATGGACTTATTGCAAGACTTTTTTAAAATAGACAACTCCATATTGTATCATCTCCCTTTTTTATTAAATTTCTTTTCAACTTTTGATAAGCAAGGTATAAGCCCCTTTGAAAAAAGGCATAACTTCATGTTTATCGGAAATTTTTTGCATAGACCGAATGTTGATGCAGTTCTTTTGCTAAAAGAAAGGTGTTGGAAATCTATAAAAGAACAGCTTCCAGAGGCTGAATTGCATATATATGGCGCTTACGAGACCCAACAAATTAAACAATTACATAACCCACAAGAAGGTTTTCTAATAAAGGGTTATGCCTCGTCCTCATCAGAAATATTTCAAAAAGCAAAAGTATTGTTAGCTCCGTTGCGTTATGGAGCGGGAATAAAAGGCAAATTGACTGAGGCCATGGAGAATGGCACGCCAAGTATTACGACATCAATAGGTGCCGAAGGAATGCATGGTGCTCTACCTTGGAATGGTGCTATCGCTGATGATTTAGATCTTTTTGTGAGGGAAGCTGTAGCCTTATATACTGATCGTGTTAAATGGCAAATCGCACAAGAAAATGGCTTTGATATTATAAATACACTGTATTCGAAGGATGTTTTAACAGCATCGTTTTCTAACAATTTAAACGTACTCCTTGAAAACATAGAGGAGCATCGGAATAAAAATTTTATGGGAAGCCTTTTGCAGTATCACAGCTTAAAAAGCACAAAATACATGAGTAAATGGATTGAAGAAAAAAATAAACTATAAGGCAAATTTTACACCAATAAAACCACTACCAATAAATTTAGTAGTAGAGTTGTACAAGGCCTTTAAATCAGGTCTTTCTCCAATTTGGTATACATAACTAAGCTTGAAACGATTTGAAATTCTATAAGCGATTTCACCATTTAGGTTCGCGCTAAATCCGTTATAGTTATTCCCTCTCTTTAATTTACCATAATCTACAGAAAATCCAAAATCAAAGTTTTTAAGGACATCAAATAGGTTATAACCAATTCCCACCCCATATCTTTGGTAATTTCCTCCAGCCAAATCAGCATATTCAATAACAGGATAGGCAAACAAAGCACTTGTCATGTATTGTTTAATTGAGAATTCTGCTTTAACTAAAAAGTTTATGGTAATGGCATTATTGCCTTTATTATCTCCAATGAGTAATAGTTTGGCATCGTGATGCAGCGTTAAGTTTATACTGGACTGACTATAACTATATAGACAGCCAAAAAGGGCTATACTCAGTAATAATACTTTTTTCATATATAGGGGGGTTATGAAAAAGTTAATAATAAGGGACAAATGTATTGTATTCTTTTGATTAAATCAAAGCAAAAAGTCCAAAAACCTTAAAAAACCGATATTTAAGCAGATTGCTTAGACTATTGGAAACACTCAAATACATAAGTGAATGAAAATCAAAAAACTATTAAAAATGGAGCGTATTCTGCACAAACTTAGTTGTAATGTGAACATCAAACTACAAATGAATTTTAAACCCTACAAAACTACTTGCATGAATGTGAGCCTGAGAGTCGTACAAAGCTATAAAATCAGTTCTTTCTAAAGTTTGGTGCACATAACTTAGGGAAAAACGTTTGGAAATCTTATAAAAAATATCAATGTTTATACCAAAGCTACCTGTGTTTACGTGTTGTCTGGAAATGAATCCATAATTTAGGTTCACCCCAAAACTTAAATTTTCAAGAAATACTTTTTCCTAGACATAACCGATTCCCAAAGAATAACGAGTGAAGGCTCCTCCCACAAGATCGGCATATTCATAAGAAGGGCCAACAGTAAGATAACTCTTTGCAAATTTTTTCAAACGAAAATCAGCCCTTAAAATAAAATCTAAGGTTCCGGCGTCATTTCCTCTTTCATCTCCGATAAACAGAAATTTAGAATCGTGATGAAAAGAAATATCTACGGTTTGTCTAGCAAACATAGAGCTTAATGTTAGAAAAAATAACAAAAACAAAGGATATCTGATTCTCATTTAGGCTTCTTTTATTCTTTTAAAAATAGCTAAAAAAAAATTTAATTAGTGACAATATGCTTATAATTAAGCATATTGCTTAGCAGGCCTAGCTTATTTTTGACTTAAAGACTTGAAGGTGAGCTGAATAGAGAATACAAGATTTTAATTTTGTTGCGCTGTGTAATTAAGTGGCAAAGCATCTGCAAACTGTTCAAAAGCCCAATATCCCTCATAAAAGACATCTAAAGGGTTGATAATTTCACCACTAGGATCTAAAAGAGCTTGTTTTACCAACATGGTCATGGCTGAGGTCTGAACAGCCAAAGGACTTCTTTTTTTTCCAAAAATGCCCATAACATAATTGTCTTCTTCGGCTTCTTTGGTGTAGATGATGGATAAATAATTTGGAAAAGATAGAATGTGTTTGGAGTCTTCAAACTGAACAATTTCATTGAGTGGCACGCCTTGTTTGTATAAGTAGTCTTTGAATTTTGGCAGACTTGATTTCTGTAGCACGACCATGGCAGAATCTAGCATGGTTTCAGGAGCAGCTTTAAATTGAAAATCATAGGTGTTGATGTTTGAGAGCTTTACAATTTCTCTTGCTCTTTCAATCTCCTTATCTGAAGGTCTTTCTGGGTTGGGTTCTCTTCTAAATTTATTGATGTTAAAACCTTGTTCTTTGGTGTTACCGGCAATAAGGCTTCTCACAAAATGCATTTTTGAACCTAAAAAAGCTTTGGTTCTATTCTCTTTCCATTTTCGTTGTTTACGTTTTCCTCCAGAAAGGGTTTCGTATTTTGTATAACCATAATAGTTTACCGTATTTGGCCCTAAAGAAAACAGCGCCAAATCAAAGGTAATTAAATAGCCAAGGCCTTTGTTCTCAATTTTAAGAGGTTCTCTAGCGAAGGCGGTCATGGTGCGGATCTTTTCATCATACTCGAAATGAAGCGTTTTGGCATTTAAAATTTTACAATCTGCTGCCAAGTTGGTTCTACCTAGAAAATTCTGGATAAATTGATTCAAATTGTATTTCCAAGTTTCATCGTATTTTGTCTTTCTAATGACGACTTCATTCAATACATTTTCTGATTCTTCCAGGGTAAAAAACAATTCTTTGCTGTAAGCACTTGTTGTCAAGGTATATTGAATCGTTTTAAAACCCAAATAAGAAACAATCAAATCATAGGTGCCGTCGGCCACGGTAAAATCAAATTCGCCATTGGTTTTTGTGGAGACCCCAATGGTGGTGTTGTTTAAGTAGACGGAGGCTCCCTCGAGAGGCGTGTTTTCTTTATCGACAATCCTCCCTGAGATTCTGGTTTGAGAAAATCCCAGTACCGAAAAAAAGAAGAAAGTAACAAAAAGCAGTTTTTTCATGGAACATAATTTGCCTAAAAATAGAGACAATGTCTTACGCAACAAAAAACAGGATGGTATCTTAACAAAAACTTGTGATTTAGACCAAACCTGCTCTTTTTAATAAGGCTTCTGGTTTCGGCTCTTGTCCTCTAAATCGTTTATAAAGTTCCATCGGCTTTTCTGTCCCTCCTTTTGATAAAATATGCTCTTTAAATAGGGTAGCTACTTCTTTGTTAAAGATTCCTTTTTCTAAGAAATATTCAAATGCATCTGCATCCAATACTTCTGCCCATTTATAGGAATAATAACCTGCTGAATATCCTCCTTGAAAAATATGAGAAAATGAGGTACTCATGCAATTTTCTGGTACATCAGGATACAATTGTGTCTCTGCGAAAGCTTCATTTTCTAAGGCTTTTACACTGGTAATTTTTGATGGGTCTTCACTATGCCATTTCATATCTAAAAGACCAAAGCTTAATTGACGAAGGGTTTGCATGCCTTCATGAAAACTTGCAGACTCTTTAATTTTTTCGACATATTTCATTGGAATAAGTTCACCAGTTTTATAATGTTTTGCAAATAAGGCCAGTGCTTCTTTTTCATAACACCAATTTTCTAAAACTTGGCTCGGCAATTCTACAAAGTCCCATGGCACTGACGTGCCCGACAAGCTCGTATAATGGGTATTTGCGAGCATACCATGCAGGGCATGGCCAAATTCATGAAACAAGGTAGTTACTTCGTTAAAGGTGAGCAATGAGGGTTTTGTATCTGTAGGTTTGGTGAAATTACAAACGATAGAAACATGTGGTCGCTCATTAATGCCTTCTTTTACATATTGAGATTTGTAAGAGGTCATCCATGCTCCGTTTCTTTTCCCTTTTCTTGGGTGAAAATCGGCGTAAAAAATAGCAACAAATGCATTATTAGAATCAGTAACTCTATAGGTTTTTACATCTGGATGATAGGTGTCTATATCAAAGACTTCTTCAAAAACCAAATCGTAAAGATTTTTAGCTATTTTAAATGCACCATCAATGACATTTTCTAACTGAAAATAAGGTTTTAAAAGCTCTTGGTCTAAATCAAATAGTTCTTTTTTTAATTTCTCCGAATAATAGGCGCCATCCCATTTTTCTAATTGATCAATACCGTCTAGTCTTTTAGCGAACTCTGCTAAATGGTTAAATTCTTTTTTGGCAGCTGGTTTTGCCTTTGCTAATAAATCATTTGAAAAAGAAAATACTTTTTCTGGGGTTTCTGCCATGCGCTCTTCTAGTACAAAGTGCGAATGACTTTTATATCCCAGTAACTTGGCACGTTGATGTCTTAGATTAACAATTTGTAACACATTTTCTTCATTGTTAAAGGCATTGTCTTGGAAGCCTTTCTTGCCTGCAGCGATGGCCATTTTTTTGCGAAGCTCTCTGTTATCTGCATAGGTTAAAAACGGAATGTAACTCGGAAAATCTAAGGTGAAAATCCATCCTTCTTTGCCTTCTTGCTTTGCCAATTGAGCCGCCGCCTCACAAACGCTCTCTGGAAGACCCGCTAGATCATCTGAATTAGTAAGGTGCAATTCAAAAGCATTGGTTTCTGCTAATACATTTTCACCAAATTGCAAGGATAATTGAGAAAGTTGCGCATCTATTTTGCGCAAGCTTGTTTTGTCTGTATCATTTAAATTGGCACCATTTCTAGCAAAACCTTTGTATTGCTTTTCTAAAAGCATTTGTTGTTCTGGGTTCAGCTTTACATTTTTTCTTTGCTTGTATACGGTTTTTACGCGCTCAAAAAGTGGGGCATTGAGCATGATATCATTGCTAAATTCGCTCAGCCAAGGGGCTATTTCTTTGGCAATTTTTTGAATTTCATCAGAAGTTTCTGCAGCATTCACATTAAAAAAGATACTGCTAATGCGTTGTAGTTTCTCCCCAGAAAAATCTAAGGCCTCTGTGGTGTTCTCAAAGCTCGGTGCTGAGGTGTTTTGAACAAGGGCATCAATTTCTTTTTTGGCAATTTCAATAGCCTCTTTGATTGCAGGTTTGTAATCTTTAGCTGCTATTTTAGAAAATGGCGCAGTATTAAAATGTTGTAATAATGGATTCATTTTACAAGGATTTCTTTTAAGAATTAGTAAAAAGAAGGCTCGTGATCTGTTAAGAATTTTTATTCTTAAAGAGTTCATGAAGCCTTAATAAGTTTTTTAGATAAATGAAGTTTACTTTTTAATTTTTGCAGCTGCCTGCTCTACTTTCATTTTTAAACCTTCTTTATAGGCGATAATTTTATCAAGGACACATGTATCAGATGCACCTACAATTTGTGCAGCTAGTATTCCGGCATTTTTTGCGCCATTTAGGGCTACAGTTGCAACCGGAACTCCTCCTGGCATTTGTAAAATAGATAAGATAGAATCCCAGCCATCTATAGAGTTGCTGCTTTTTACAGGAACACCAATTACTGGTAAAGGACTCATAGAAGCGACCATTCCTGGTAAATGCGCTGCGCCTCCCGCTCCAGCGATAATTACTTTTATGCCACGTAAATGTGCATTCTTAGAATAATCAACCAATTTTTCGGGTGTTCTGTGAGCAGAAACAATATCAACCTCTATTGGAATGTCAAAACTTTCTAATATGTCGATGGCTTCTTGCATGATTGGAAGATCTGAATCACTTCCCATTATAATTCCTACCATAAGTGTTTTATTTACTGATAACTCTAATTGTTTCTTTTACCTGCTGAGCAATGACTCTAGCCTTATTAATGTCTTGGTTCACCACCGTTACATGACCCATTTTTCTGAAGGGTTTTGTGGTTTTTTTTGCCATAGATATGAGGAGTAACTCCATCTATCGCTAGTATTTTTTCTATGTTTTCATAATGAACATTGCCAGTATGGCCTTCTTCACCCACTAAATTTACCATAATTCCTGCCACTTTGCTGTCGGTGTTTCCCAAAGGTAAATTTAAAACAGTTCGCAAATGTTGTTCAAATTGGCTGGTATAACTCGCTTCTATGGAATAATGTCCAGAATTGTGAGTTCTTGGCGCAATCTCATTCACTAAAATTTCATCATCATGAGTTTGGAACATTTCTACAGCTAGCAAGCCAACATGTTCAAAAGCTTCTGCTACCTTTAAAGCGGTTTCTCGAGCCTTTAAGGCCACTTTTTCTTCAATTCTTGCAGGGCAAATGACGTATTCTACCTGATTGGCTTCCGGATGAAACTCCATTTCTACAACTGGGTAGGTTTTTACGTCACCATTTTTATTTCTAGCAACAATAACAGCCAATTCATTTTTAAATGGGATCAATTTTTCTACAATAGAATCCGTATCTTCTAATTGCAAAATATCATCGGTAGTTTTAACAATTTTTACACCGGTACCATCATAGCCAAATTGTGCTGACTTCCATACAAAAGGCAGTGTAAATTGACCTTGTTCAAATGCAGTATTCAATGCTTTTTTTGATTCAAATCGATGATGTGGTGAAGTAGGAATATGGTGCTGAACAAAAAAATCTTTTTGTTTTCCTTTATGTTGAATTGTAGCGATAACATGAGGTTGTGGATATATTTTTAACCCCTCTTTTTCTAGCTTATATAAGGCATCTATATTGACATGTTCAATTTCGATAGTGAGCACATCCACCTTTTTTCCAAAGGCATAAACATCGTCAAAGTTCATTAAATATCCTACCTGAAATTCTTCACAAATCTTAGCGCAGGGCGCATCTGGTGAACTGTCTAAAATCGCGGTGTAAATATCAAATTTTTGCGTTTCTGTTAAGAGCATTCTACCTAATTGGCCACCTCCTAAAACACCTAATTTAAAATTGGAAGAGAAATAATTGTTCACAGTCTTAATTTTATTGGGTATTATTCATGCAAAAGTAAGAATCTATTTTTTAAAAATTGGTGATTCTTAAAGTATTCGCATTGAACACAGTTACTAAATATTCTCTGGCATAGTGGGTAATTCCTTCCGTTAAAGGAGCTCCATTTAAAATATTAAATTCACTAGTATCACAAGGGCAGACCAACTTAATGGTGTTTTTTACTTCCATTTGGGTACAAGATGAAACCGGTAGGTGAGGACAAGCTCTGTCAAAAGCTTTAAATTGATTACCGTTTAAATTATAAATAATGATTCCGTTTACCCCTCCACTCGTATAGGCAAAACCACCTGGAACCTGGAGATTGATGAATTTAGGAAGGTTTAAATCTATGGTTTCATTCACAGTTACAGCGGGCAGTAAATCATTCTCAATTACGCTCTTACTGCATCCCGATAATAAAATGAAAAACAATAGGGTAAATAAGATTTTTTTCTGCATTTTTTGAGTGTTTACTTATAAACGATTGCAAGTTACAAATATTTTGTACATTTGTAATTGAATCTCATTCTGATAAAAAGGCAATGGGATTTTGTATTTTATAAAATCAAGATTATGAGTGAAGTATCGTATTACACAGAAGAAGGATTAAAGAAGTTGAAAGACGAATTACATCAATTAGAGCAGGTAGAACGTCCTAGAGTGACCCAAGAAATAGCCGATGCTAGAGATAAGGGTGATTTGAGTGAGAACGCAGAATATCACGCAGCTAAAGAAGAGCAATCTTTGTTAGAACTTAAAATAGCGAAATTAAAAAACGTAGTAGCAAATGCTAGGATCATAGATGAATCTCAGTTGGATGATTCTAAGATTTTAATTCATTCTGTGGTAAAGTTAAAAAACACTGCCAATAAAATGGAATTCACCTATACCTTGGTGGCTGATTCTGAATCGGATGTTCGAAATGGAAAACTTTCGGTGAATTCTCCAATCGGAAAGGGTTTGTTGGGTAGAGAAGTGGGTGAAATAGCAGAAATAGTAGTGCCTAATGGGATTATGAAATTTGAAATTTTAGAAATTTCGAGATAGAATACATCAATTTTTTGATGCCTATAGCTTCTGGGATTCCTAGAAGCTTTTTTTATGCTTACTGATAGAGCTTTTGTATCTTTGAAAAAACAGTAAAATCTATGAGTACTATTTTTACAAAAATCATCAATGGTGAAATACCTTCGTATAAAATTGCAGAAAATGAATTTTGTTTTGCTTTTTTAGACATCAATCCCAATGCAAAAGGACACAGCTTGGTGATTCCAAAAGTAGCAGTAGATAAGTTGTTTGAATTGGATGATGAAAGTTATGAGCATTTGATGCGTTTTGCAAAAAGAGTTGCAAAGGCTTTAGAAAAAACCATTCCTTGTGCGCGCATTGGGATGACGGTTGTGGGCTTGGAAGTGCCACATGCACACGTGCATTTGATTCCGATTAACAGAGTTTCTGATATTAATTTTACCAGTAAGAAATTAAAAATGCAGCATGAAGATTTTGTCTCACTTGCCGCTAAAATTGCTCAAAATTTTGAATGATGAAGGCTTGGATTAAAATAGGATTGCTTTGGGGTTATTTATGTTTGTTATTATGACATTTGTATGGCCAGCAATTGAAGGAGATGAGATCTCTTTAAAAAGAATCTTAATTGGAATTCCAATTTGGCTTATAGGAGGCATCGGTTTTGGATATTCTATGCGTAAAAACTATAAACCAGAAAAAAAATGAAAAATTGGAAAAAAGAAGGTTTTTTCTGGGCGATTTGGATGTTTGTAATTTTAGAATTCATAAAACCAGTAATACTTGGTGAAGCTTTAAGGATAGATATTCTGCTTATAGGAATTCCGTTTTATCTGTTTGCAGGTTTTTTTATGGCTTTAGCAATGCGATATTTTTCAAAAAACAAAAATTAAGCTGCTTTCTGCAATACAATTTGAATACTCGTTCCTTTATTGATTTCTGATTTTTCCACAAATATTTTCCCATTGTGATATTCTTCAATAATACGTTTAGAAAGCGATAATCCCAAGCCCCATCCTCTTTTTTTGGTTGTAAAACCAGGTTTGAAAATTTGTCTAAATTGCGATTTTTGCATTCCTTTTCCGGTATCAGAAATCGTTATTTTTACTTTGTTAAGAAGGGTTTCTATAGAAAGACGAACACTGCCTTTTCCTTGCATAGCATCAATCGCATTTTTTACAAGGTTTTCGATTACCCAACCGAGTAATTCTTGATTGCAATTTATAAGAACAGAGGGTTCGCTCGTATCAAATTCAAAGCTCACTTGTTTCGAAGTTCTGGTGTGCAGATAATTAAAGGCTGCTTTGCTAATAGCCACAATATCCTCTTCAATTAAGTTAGGTGCGGAACCAATTTTAGAAAATCGATTGGCAATGGTATTCAATCTATAAACATCCTTTTCTATTTCGTCAAGATATTTTTCTCCTACTTTTTCATTTTTTAAAATAGCAATCCATCCCAGTAATGAAGAAAGTGGTGTTCCGATTTGATGTGCTGTTTCTTTGGCCATTCCCGTCCACAATCGATTTTGTTCCGCGATTTTATTGGAAGAAAACAGCATATAAATTACGGTTAAAAACAGTATCAAAATAAGAATCAAGGCGATGGGGTAGTAGGTAAGCTTGTTTAATAAATCGGAATCTTTATAGTAGATATATTCGGTAATGTTTAAATAGCGAACTAAAATGGGAGCATTCTGCTTTTTCATAATCTCCAATTGACCCTGAACATAACTACTGTCTTTAGCCTTTTTTGGATCTAAATTTCGCCATTCTTTAATTTTGCCATCCTCATGAACTAAAATTAACGGGATGTTGGTATTTGTTTCAATTATTTTTGTTTCTAAATTGATATTGGCGTTTAAATCGTTATTAGTAGCAAGTTCTTTAAGGGCAGCAGCAAAGATCTCTACCTTTAGGCGTTCCTCTTGTTTAAACTTTTGAAAAAAGATATAGGTATTCCAAAGGATTAAGGAAACGATCCCTAGCAGCACAAAAATAACCGCACGTTTTGCGAAAACGCTATTTTTAAAAAAGCTCATAAATACAAATATAATCTATATTAGTTGATAACCTATTTTATAAAATGATAGTATATTTACAATTCAAAATAATTAAAAAATTATGATTTCTATAGATCCCAAAGATATATCAACAGGTAAATTACATGGATATTTGCTAGGTGCCATCGCACCACGACCTATTGCCTTTGCAAGTACTATAGACGAAGAAGGGAACCCTAATTTATCGCCTTTTAGTTTTTTTAATGTGTTTAGTGCCAATCCACCGATTCTTATTTTTTCTCCAGCCAGACGAGTTCGCGGGAATACAACGAAACACACTTTGGAAAACGCAATGAACACCAAAGAAGTTGTGATTAACGTGGTGAACTATGAGATTGTTCAGCAAATGTCTTTAAGCAGCACTGAATATCCTAAAGGGGTTAATGAGTTTGAAAAAGCAGGTTTAACCATGTTGGCATCTGACAAAGTGAAGCCTTTTAGGGTGGCGGAATCTCCGGTGCAATTTGAATGTAAAATCAACGAAATTATCCATTTAGGTGAAGAAGGGGGTGCTGGAAATTTGATTATCTGTGAGGTGGTTAAATTGCATATTCATGATGATGTCTTAGATGTTGATGGTGCCATTGATCAATACAAAATAGATTTGGTGGCTAGAGCAGGAGGGAATTATTATTCACGGGCTAAAGATGGATTTTTTGAAATTCCTAAACCAATTTCAACTCTTGGGATCGGGGTCGATGCCATTCCCTCAGCGATAAGAAACAGTGAGATTTTATCAGGGAATAATTTGGGGATGTTAGGAAATGTAGAACAGCTGCCCAATCAAAAAGATGTTGATAACTTTGCAAAAGTCAACCCTGAATTTATAGGGCTAGAAATGGCAAAAAAACATACATTTGCGAAAGAGTTTTTAAAAATAAACGATGTAGAAAGTGCTTGGAAAGTGCTTTTAATAAATTAGAATTCAAGTATTATGGAAGTTATTGGAAAAATTAAATTAATCAACGACACGCAAACTTTTGGAAGTAGCGGGTTTAGAAAACGTGAACTTGTGGTAACTACTGATGAGCAGTATCCACAAATGATTATGATAGAATTTGTGCAAGATAAGTGTGATTTATTGAACAGTTACGCCGTTGGACAAGATGTAAAAGTTTCTATTAATTTAAGAGGTAGAGAATGGATCAACCCAGAAGGACAAGCTAAATATTTTAACTCTATTCAAGGATGGAGAATTGAAGCTATTCAAGCGGGTGCACCACAAAATTTGCCACCTGTAGATCAATTTCAACCAGCAAATGATAGCAATGATTCAGAACCAGACGATTTACCGTTCTAGAATTTTGAACAGAAATTATAAAAGCAGCCTTGAGCTGCTTTTTTTATTTTCATATTTTTAGAGTTTAAAACAAGAGTTACATGATTTGGTTAACAGAAAAAATAGAATTTCCAGCACCAGAAACTGCCACCAAAGATGGAATTATTGCGTTGGGAGGTGATTTGTCTGCCGAAAGACTTATTTATGCCTACCAACACGGAATTTTTCCTTGGTTTAGTGAGGAAGACCCTATCGTTTGGTATTGCCCATCAAAGCGAATGGTTTTAGAGCCTAAGGAAATTCGCATCTCAAAATCAATGCGAAAATTGATGAAGGATCCTTGTTTTAGTATTTCAGAAAATACCGCATTTGATCAAGTTATTCACACTTGTAAAACCATCAGTCGTAAAGAGGGTGATGGCACCTGGATTACCGATGATATGGAAGAAGCCTATTTGCATTTGCATAAAGTGGGTGTGGCCAAATCAATTGAGGTTTGGTATTCTAAAGATTCTACTGTTAAGGAACTTGTTGGAGGTTTGTATGGAGTTGACCTTGGAAATGGTATTTTTTGTGGTGAAAGTATGTTTAGCAAAAAAAGCAATGCGTCAAAATTGGGCTTTATTTATGTAGCGACTCAGCTTTCTTACCGATTGATAGATTGCCAAGTTTATAATGAGCATTTGTCGAGTTTGGGTGCACGAGAAATCTCGAGAGCTGATTTTTTGGCCTTACTTAAAACGGAAGTTTAAAAAAGAATTAGAAAGAATTGTATCTTTGAAAAAGAAAATTTGCAGTAGGTATGGGAATAAAAAGCACACAGAAACAAGTAGATGAATGGATCCAAAACCATGGGGTACGTTATTTTAATGAACTTACCAACATGGCTCAGTTAACTGAAGAGGTGGGAGAGGTTGCACGCATCATTGCCAGACGTTATGGAGAACAAAGTGAAAAGGAGAGTGATAAAAACAAAGACTTAGGAGAAGAACTTGCCGATGTCCTTTTTGTCGTTTTGTGTTTGGCTAACCAAACAGGAGTTGATTTAGAAGCTGCCTTCGATAAAAAATTAGACATCAAGACAAAACGAGATCATGATCGTCATCAGAACAATCAAAAATTAAAATAACATGACTTTTTTAGAAAAAATACAAAGCCCTAACTTTTTTATAAATTTTTGCAAGGTTGCCATTCCGTTTTTTATCGTTTTGGTCATCTTTAGTTTGCTAATTAGCAATTTTAATGACCTATTCTCTTTCAATTTTTCAGCGGTATCAGAGGCTAATTTTTCTGAGGGAAAATGGATGAATTTTTTTGGAATCAAAGCCTTGTTTAGTGTCTTATACGGCTTTTGGATTACCATTAGAAAAACCAGATAAACCAAATAAATTATATTAAAAAAAGGCCCGAAGGCCTTTTTTTAATTTTCTAATTGTATCAAATCTATTTGACTCTCTTTTACTTTTTGATTGAGCAATTGAACCTCTTTTGTAAAAAGGGCATAGACCTTTTTTAATTCGACATCAATGTCCTTGGTAATTTCATTTTTAAATGCGATGTCTTGATCGGTTGGTCGATAGCTTCCCATTCTAGTCAATGAATTTAAATGTGCCAATTTATTGTTTAAACGAATTGGAAAGTTCAACGGATCTTGTCCGCTTTTGCTTTTGGTTTGATACAGCGTTGTTTCTATAGTCGTGAGTTTTTTTGTCAACTCATTTGAAAATTTAATTAAGTCCTTGTGTTTTTCTTTGTCTTTGATACTTGCTTGCAAGCTTTTAACTTGTGTCTTAATGGTTGCAATATTTATCAAGGCCTTATGAATTTCTGAAACTTTGGCATTGATCTCGTTGATAAAATCAAATTGCAATTTCATATCGGTCAAAGAGGTTTCTGAAACAGGGTTCTTTAAAATGCTAAATGGTTTTTCAAAGGTTTTATTAGCTACTGTTAGACTCACCGTATAGGTTCCAGGCAGCGCCATAGGACCGCTTAGAGAAGCCCACCATAAAATCATTCCTTTTACCGAGGTTGCAGATGGATACATCATATCCCAATAAAAAACATTACTTCCTTTTTTCACCGTCAATTTCTTTTCATCATTTTTAGTATCAGGATGATTACTAAAACGTTGGATGCTTTTTTTATTTGCATCATAAAAGCTAAGTGAAATGGTGTCTTTTTCATTCATTTCATTGATATTGAAATAGACAGCGACTCCACCTGGATGATTGGTTCCTTGAGTTCTTGAAGTAGCTCCTCTACCACCACTAATTTGGTAACTGGCTTTCGGAGCAAAGAGGGTGATGTCTTCTTTACTAGTTGAAGTCGTCAATTGGTAAAGTGGTGTTAAATCATCAATTATCCAAAACGATCTTCCTTGGGTGGCTGCAATTAAATTGTCATCTTTAATGGTTAAATCGGTAATAGGAACGATTGGTAAATTTAACTGAAAAGGAGTCCAATGGTCTCCGTCATCAAAAGAAATATACATGCCTTTCTCGGTTCCGGCATACAATAAATCTTTTCTAGTAGGATCTGCTCTAACCACCCTTGTAAAAGATTCATTTTCGATTCCATCGACAATTAGTTTCCATGATTTTCCATAGTTTTCTGTTTTATATATGTATGGTTTGTAGTCCCCTAATTTATAACGAGTTCCAGCAATATAAGCACTTCCTTTTTTAGTTGGGTGCACTTCAATTGCATTGATCATCATCCACTCAGGCATATTTTTTGGAGTGACATTTTTCCAAGTTTTTCCATCGGTTGATATATGAACAAGTCCATCATCAGACCCGGTCCAAATGAGATTTTTCTCTATTGGAGATTCAGCTACCGCGAAAATAGTTCCATAATATTCTACTCCAGTATTGTCTTTTGTAATAGGTCCTCCAGAAGGGCCTAAGGTTTTTGGATCATTTCTGGTAAGATCTGGGCTAATGATTTCCCATGATTGACCCTCATTATAGGTTACATGCAAATGATTTGAGGCTGCATACAACTTATTAGCTTGATTGGGCGAAAACACGATTGGAAAATTCCATTGAAAGCGGTATCTAAAATCTTCAGCACCATGTCCCATTGGGTCATCTGGCCATACGTTAATGGCTCTTGTTTCGCCTGTTTTATGATTTTTTCTTGTTAATAATCCACCATAACTCCCACCATAGACGATATCATTATTATTAGGATCTACAGCAATATGTGCACTTTCACCTCCGGCAGTAGACTCCCAATCACTATCGGTAATATAGCGTCCAGAATTTCTATGAGAAATTCGAACTGTAGAATTGTCTTGCTGAGCGCCATAAATTCTATATGGAAAATGATTATCAGTTACGACTCTATAAAATTGACTGGTAGGTTGGTTATTCATAGTGGACCAATTTTCACCAGCATCAAAGGTTATTTGAGCGCCTCCGTCATCCCCAATAATCATGCGTTGATTGTCTTCTGGAGCGATCCATAGATCATGATGATCACCATGAGGAGCATTATAGGTGCTATAGGTTTTTCCACCGTCGGTAGAACGATGATAATTTACGTTTAATACATATAAAATATTTTCATCCTGAGTATCTGCATACAATCTTGTGTAATACCAAGCACGCTGTCTTAATTTACGCTCGCTATTTACCAAGGTCCATGTTTTTCCAGCGTTTACCGATTTGTAAACTCCTCCGTCTTTATTCTCTAGTAATAACCAAACAATATCAGAGTTTACAGGAGATACAGTAATTCCGCTAATTCCCCAGGTTCCTTTTGGCAGTCCTGCGTTAGAAGATATGTCATTCCAAGTTTCGCCTCCATCAGTACTTTTCCAAACTGCAGAGCCATCACCTCCACTAGACAAACTATAAGGTGTTCTTCGAACATTCCAAGTGGTTGCATATAAAACACGAGCATTGTTCGGGTCAATGATCAAATCAATAACTCCTGCGTCTTTATTAGCAAACAAAACTCTTTTCCAGGTTTCGCCTCCGTCGGTTGATTTATAAACCCCGCGTTCATCACTTGATTTATATAAATCACCGAGCACTCCCGCATAAACAATATCAGAATTTTTAGGGTGGATTCGAATTCTTGGAATATGTCTAGAGTTGGGTAAGCCCATATGCTTCCAAGATTTTCCAGCATCGACAGATTTCCAAACTCCATCACCTGAAGAAACATTTCCACGAACTGTTTTTTCACCATTTCCCACATAAATAACATTGTTATCCCATTCACTCACTGCTACCGAGCCTACAGAACCTCCAAAAAATCCATCTGAGATGTTCGACCAGCTGTTTCCTGCATCTGTAGTTTTCCATACGCCACCTCCAGTTGCACCCATATAAAACAGATTTGATTTGCCTGCAACACCTGTAACGGCTGCACTTCGACCACCTCTAAATGGGCCAATATTTCTCCAATTTATGGCCTTATAATTTTCTTCAGAAAATTTGCTAGTGTTCTTTTGAGCGTTAACTTTGTGATTGAATGTCATTAGAAGCACTGCAAGTAATAAAATATATTTTTTCATAAAAAAGCTTTGATTGTTGACTTCTAAAATTACAAAATTTAAACAAACAATACATTGAAGTTAACTATTTCTAGCCATCAGCCATTATTAAAAGCCTCAATCTCAATTTCGGGCTCTAAAAGTGAATCAAATCGTTTGTTAATTTTGCAACAATTGTTTAAAAATGTGCAAATAGAAAATTGTTCTGACTATGATGATTCAGAAAATTTAAAAGACTCTTTAAATAGTAATTAGAGCAAAATCAATATTGGACATGCGGGAACTGCTATGCGTTTTTTAACCGCTTTTTATGCAGTTCAAGAAGGGAAGGAGTATGTGCTTACTGGTTCTGAAAGAATGCAAGAAAGACCCATAAAAATATTAGTAGATGCGCTCCAAAGTCTTGGCGCTAAAATTTCATATGAAGCTGAGGAGGGCTACCCACCTTTGCGAATTCAGGGGACAACACTAACAGAAAATCAAGTTCAAATTGAAGGAAATGTTAGTAGTCAATACATTTCTGCCTTGCTGTTAATTGCGCCAAGTTTGGAAAAAGGCTTGCAAATTAATTTGGTTGGAGAGCTTACTTCTTTACCTTACGTAAAAATGACCCTAGCGCTTTTAGAACAAATTGGGGTTCAGGTTCAATTTAATAAACAAAGCATTCGAATTTGGCCTTTAAAAGAAGTCTCTAAAAAGAAAATTGTAGTTGAATCAGACTGGAGTTCTGCCTCTTACTTTTATTCTTTGGTAGCACTGAGTGAATTGGGTTCAGAAATTACCTTAAACTATTTTAGAGAAGATAGTTTGCAGGGAGATGCTTGTTTGGCATCTATTTATAGAAATTTTGGAGTAGAAACTTTCTTTAGTAAAAATGGAGTTATTCTTACAAAAATTGCGAGCCCAGTGGCGAATTTCCTTACACTTGATTTAAAAGATGCGCCAGATATCGCCCAAACAATTGCTGTAACTTCTTTTGGTTTGGGCATGTCTTGTGATTTATTAGGCTTGCATACTCTTAAAATAAAAGAAACAGATCGTTTGGTTGCGCTGCAAGTGGAGTTGACCAAACTTGGAGCAACCGTTGCAATAACCGATTATAGTCTTCATTTAAGTAATTCTAAAAATATAAACGAGCACATTTCAATAGAAACGTATAAAGATCATCGTATGGCCATGGCATTTGCTCCCTTAGCCTTAAAGATTCCGATAAGCATTTTAGAGGCTGATGTCGTTTCAAAATCCTATCCAAATTTTTGGAAAGATCTTCAAGAGTTTGATTTTCAATTAGACCAAGCTTAAATAAACCGCAAAACACTTGACAAGGCCTATCTTGATGTTGTATCTTTGCGCCCTATTCTTTGAAAAATAATAAGATGTTTCTCAAGAAATAAAAAAGCACAGCTCCTTAAAAAGGTGGTATTTTTATTTGGAATTAAGAAGCATGAAACCGTTAAAATCTATACAGATATCCTATGAAATTATCGCATTTTAATTTTAATTTGCCAGATGAATTATTGGCAAAACACCCTGCAGAACACAGAGATGAATCACGTTTAATGGTGGTAAACAGAAAAGAACAAACCATTGAGCACAAATTGTTTAAAGATGTAATTTCTTATTTCGATGAAGGGGATGTGATGATACTAAACAATACAAAAGTTTTCCCTGCTCGTATGTATGGGAATAAAGAAAAAACTGGAGCGCGTATTGAAGTTTTTTTATTGAGAGAGCTCAATGCAGAAAATAGATTGTGGGATGTTTTGGTAGATCCTGCTCGTAAAATTAGAATCGGGAACAAATTGTTTTTTGGTGATGATGATAGCCTAGTTGCTGAAGTAATAGACAATACAACCTCTAGAGGAAGAACCCTACGATTCTTGTTTGATGGGTCTTATGAAGAATTTAGAGCTAAATTATTAGAATTGGGAGAGACACCTTTGCCAAAAGAAATTGAAAGAGAGGTAGAGGCAAGTGATGAGGAGCGTTATCAAACTATTTATGCAAAAGAAGAAGGAGCTGTTGCGGCACCATCAGCGGGTTTGCATTTTTCAAAGCACTTGATGAAGCGTTTGGAAATTAAAGGTGTTGATTTTGCAGAAGTAACTTTGCATGTAGGTCTTGGGACTTTTGCTCCTGTAGAAGTAGAAGATTTATCAAAGCATAAAATGGATTCTGAGAAAATTAGCATCCCTGTTTCTGCAGAAATGAGAATTAATGATGCGATTACAAATAAACGAAGAATTTGTGCAGTAGGGACAACGGTTATGAGAACCATTGAATCCTCTGTTTCGGCCAATGGAAGAATCAATAGTTTTGATGGTTGGACCAACAAGTTTATTTTTCCACCTTATGAATTTAGTATAGCCAACAGTATGATTTCTAATTTTCATAGACCAAAATCTACCTTGTTAATGCAAGTAGCTGCTTTTGGAGGTTATGATTTGATTATGAAAGCCTACAAAGAAGCTATTAAAGAAAAATACCGTTTCTCTTCATACGGAGATGCGATGCTAATTATATAAGAATCATTTATTTTTAGTAAGCTTATAGAAACTGGAACTTGAAACAAAGCGCCAGTTTTTTTATTTATTTTTGTAATGAATTTTTAACACCTTAATTCAATAATTTGATTAAAAAGAAAGACATAAGATCACTTAGTAAAGATCAATTACGCCAATTTTTTATTGCCAATGGCGAAAAGGCTTTTCGTGGAAATCAGGTCTATGAGTGGTTGTGGGGAAAAGCCCTGCATAGCTTTGAGGACATGACGAACATTTCGAAAGAAACACGAGCCATGTTAGAAGCCAATTTTGTCATTAATCATATTGAAGTAGATACCATCCAACGAAGTAAAGATGGTACGGTTAAAAATGCAGTACGATTGCATGATGGCTTGGTTGTAGAGTCTGTGTTGATCCCAACAGACACAAGGACCACAGCTTGTGTTTCTAGTCAGGTGGGTTGTAGTTTGGATTGCCGATTTTGTGCGACTGCCAAACTAAAACGGATGCGTAATTTAAATGCAGATGAAATTTATGATCAAGTTGTAGCCATCAATAAAGAAAGTTTGTTGTACTACAATCACAAGCTATCCAATATTGTTTTTATGGGCATGGGAGAACCACTTATGAATTACAATAACGTTATTAAGTCAATAGAGAAAATTACCTCTCCCGAAGGTCTTGGAATGTCGCCTAAACGTATTACTGTTTCTACTTCTGGGGTTCCGAAAATAATTAGAAAGATGGCTGATGATGGGGTGAAATTTAACCTTGCTGTATCATTACATTCAGCCATTGATGAAGTAAGAACTTCAATTATGCCCTTTAATGCAAATTTCCCTTTAAAAGATTTGAAGGAGTCTTTAGAGTATTGGTATGAAAAGACTGAAAGAAGAATTACCTATGAATATGTTGTTTGGGGTGGGATCAACGATCGAAAAGAAGATATTGAAGCACTTATAAAGTTTTGCAGTTATGTGCCTTGTAAGGTGAATCTTATAGAGTACAACCCGATAGGTGATGGAGAATTTCAACAAGCAAGCCCTCAAGCTATTAATAATTATATTTCTAATTTAGAAATGCATGGTATCGTGGTGAATGTTAGGCGTTCTCGAGGGAAAGATATCGATGCTGCCTGTGGTCAACTAGCCAACAAAACATAAAATTATTTTGTCAAAATCGCTCTTATTTCAAACCTTGCAAACCATCGGAGTAATGGTGCTTATCATGTTTTTAGGTCTTATTATTGACAGTAAATATGTAGCACTAAATTATTTTGAACATGCCCAATGGATCAATAATATCTTGGTGCTTCTTCTGGTTGTTTTTTTGTATAAAAAATCTCCACCAAGATCAAAAGCTCTTTTAATTAAGGCCATTATAATAGCAGTGATAGGCGAATATGTGTTTTCGAAAGTCTTTGGAATGTATGCATATCGTTTGGGAAATATTACACATTATATTCCCCTTGGCCATGCCGTAGTGTTCTTGTTCGTTTATAATTTTCTAAAAAACAACAGGTAAGGGCACACAAAAAAATTTTGGAGCAGGTTCTAACGGTAATGATAATATTTCTGTCTTTAACTTTTTTAATATTTAAAAGTTATGTGTATGGTTTCATACTGACCATTCTAATTTTTTATTTTTTGAGAAATTATCCAAAAGAGAAATTATTTTATCTCACAATGTATGTTTTTGTAGTGTATACAGAAAATCTAGGAACCGCATTAGAATGTTGGGAATATCCGTTAATTGCTTTTGATAAGTTTAACTTTTTACCGGGTACAAACCCGCCAATTGGAGTTAGTTTCTTTTACTTTGGTCTTGATAGAGGGACGGTGTCTATTTATAAAAGAATGCATAAAGAAGCTTGGGCTAGGTTAAAAAGAATGAGAGCCTTAAATGGCTAAAAAATCTTTGGTGGACTAATCAGTATTGAAGCTGACGGATTCCATATTAATTTATTATTTTTGATAAACAATTACAACTCCAATCCGGCCTTATGAAAGATGTAGAACTGATACAACTTCCTATAAAAAATGAAATGGAACTTTTCGAAGAAAAGTTCAAGGCTTCGATGCTTACTAAGGTGCCTCTGCTTAATAGAATTACCTATTATATAGTTCGGAGAAAAGGAAAGCAAATGCGTCCGATGTTTATTTTTTTAGTGGCTAAAATGGTTTCAGATGGAGGCTTTGATGAACGCACCTATCGAGGAGCTTCTGTTGTAGAATTGATTCATACAGCCACTTTGGTACACGATGATGTGGTGGATGATAGCAATAGGCGTAGAGGTTTCTTTTCTGTGAATGCGCTCTGGAAGAATAAAATTGCAGTTTTAGTAGGTGATTTTTTACTCTCGAAAGGGCTCTTGTTGTCTATTGATAACGAAGATTTTGATCTGCTTAAATTGATCTCTATTGCCGTTCGAGAAATGAGTGAAGGGGAATTACTACAAATAGAAAAAGCCAGAAATCTAGACATTACCGAAGAGCTGTATTTTGAGATTATTCGTCAAAAAACAGCCACTTTAATTGCTGCCTGTTGTGGTATTGGAGCAGCCTCAGTAGGTGCCAATCAAGATACGGTGCAGCAGATGCGAAAATTTGGAGAATATATTGGTATTGCTTTTCAAATTAAAGATGATTTGTTTGATTATACCGAAGATAAAATAGGGAAACCTACAGGAATCGATATAAAAGAAAGGAAAATGACCTTGCCTTTAATTTACACCTTAAATACCTGTTCTGATAAGGACAAAAAATGGTTGATAAACTCCGTGAAAAAGCACAACAAAGACAAAAAGAGAGTGAAGGAAGTCATCTCTTTTGTTAAAAATCATGGAGGTATTGAATATACTATTCAAAAAATGACCAATTACAAGAACAAAGCTCTATCCATACTTGAATATTACCCCACTTCACCCTATAAAGATTCTTTATTAAAGATGATTGATTACGTGGTAGAACGAAAAGTTTAGTTATTCTGCAACTTTAGCAATTCCTCAATAAAATTGCGATTATTAGACAAACGAGGGACTTTGTGTTGTCCTCCTAACTTTCCTTTTTGTTTTAACCAACTATAAAACAGCCCGTTTTTCGCCATATGAATGATGGGTATTTCTAAAGTCATATTGTTATAACGTTTAGCTTCGTAATCAGAATTGATAGATTTTAAAGCATTGTCCAACACCTCTTTAAAGTAATCTATATTGGCTGGTTTTTTAGCAAACTCAATAATCCATTCATGTCCACCACTATTTTTACCTTTCATGAAAATTGGGGCTACCGTATAGTCCGTAATAGTGGCATCTGTTTTTTCACAGGCCAATCGCAAGGCTTCTTCTGTGTTTTCTATAATAAGCTCTTCGCCAAAAACATTGATAAAATGTTTGGTCCGTCCTGTTATTTTGATGCGGTACGGGTGTAAAGAGGTGAACTTAACTGTATCGCCAATTAGATAGCGCCATAGACCTCCATTTGTGGTGATGACTACTGCATAGTTTACCCCAGTTCTAACTTTAGATAGTGGAATAGCAGTAGAGTTTTCACCATCGTATTTTGTCATTGGAATAAATTCATAGAAAATTCCATAGTCCAACATGAGTAATAATTCTTTGGAGCCGTTTCTGTCTTGGATGGCAAAAAATCCTTCTGAGGCGTTGTAGGTTTCATAATACTTAAAATCACGCCTAGGAATTAATTTTTTATATTGTTCTCTGTAGGGATTAAAGTTAACGCCACCGTGAAAATAAACCTCTAAATTTGGCCAAACCTCTAAGATATTGCTTTTGCCGGTTTTTTCTAAAACTCGATTTAGCAAAACCAACATCCAGGATGGAACTCCTACCAAACTTGTAATGTTTTCTTGGATGGTTTCATCAATAATTGCTTCCATCTTAGTTTCCCATTCACTCATCAAAGCAGTTTCTTGCCGAGGAGCCGAACTAAAATCCGCCCAAAAAGGCATGTTTTCTATGATGATTGCAGAAAGGTCCCCGAAATAAGAATTATTGTCTTCGTGTATGGCTGAGCTTCCTCCTAAACGAAGCCCTTTCCCAGTAAACAACTGCGTGTTTTCGTTATTATTAATATAGAGGCAGAGCATGTCTTTCCCAGCCTTAAGATGGCAATATTCTAAAGCCTCATCACTTACAGGGATAAATTTACTCTTTGCGTTTGTGGTTCCGCTTGATTTTGCAAACCATCGAATGGTGCTAGGCCAAAATAAATTTTGTTCACCTCGTCTACAGCGTTCAATAAGTGGTTCAAAGGTTTCGTATTTTTGAATCGGTACTTGTTTAGCAAAGTCCTCATAGGTTTTCAGAGTTCCAAACTCGTATTCTTTTCCAAATTCAGTGTTTTTTGCGGTACTAATCAGTTTAAACAGCAATTCTTGTTGTACATCTTCAGGATACTTTAAGAAAAGCTCAATTTGATGCTTTCGCTTCTTTAAAAACCAAGAAATAATAGAGTTGACTATGGTAATCGGCATTCTTGTTTTTTGAGGTTTAAAGTTATCAGGGTAAAGTTTTTTAAACTTAGATATTTAAAGTAAGTTTGTTTCAATACGCTGCGTAAATGTTAAAAATACTAAAATCTTTTTTATGATTTATCAAGGAGTTTTAAAAAAAATGCCAACTGAAAATTTGGAAACGGTTCAATACTATTTAGAATTGAACTCTGACTTCCTAAATATGAATCAGTTATTGCAAAAGAAACTTGAATTAACTTTTTTGAACTACGAGTGTTTGTCTTGTGGATTGAACAAAGAAATCTTTAGACAAGGCTTCTGTAAGTCTTGTTTCTTCGATATTCCATGTGCAGGAGATTGGATTATGAGGCCCGAATTAAGCAAAGCACACTTAAATTTAGAAGATCGTGACTTGGACTATGAAAAATCTGTTCAATTACAGCCACATATTGTTTATTTAGCAAACTCCAGCAATGTAAAAGTAGGAGTTACTAGAAAAAGTCAAATACCCACCCGATGGATTGATCAAGGGGCGCATGAAGCTTTAGAAATTGTAGAAGTTCCCAATCGTTATTTGGCAGGAATTTGCGAAGTAGTTTTAAAAGAGTTTGTTGCCGATAAAACCAATTGGAGAACGATGTTAAAGAATGAGATTGAGGATGCAGACTTACTTGAGTGGAGGGATAAGTTAAAGAAGCATATTCCTACTGAGGTGCTTCCATATTATTTAGAAAACCAAGGCGAAACAGCTTTGCATTTTCCTGTGGATCAATATCCTAAAAAACCAAAAAGCTTGAATTTAGTTAAGGAACATAATTTTCAAGGAAAGTTGGTCGGGATTAAGGGCCAGTATTTAATCTTTGAAGACGAAACTGTCTTTAATGTAAGAGCTAATGAGGGTTTGGTGGTTCAGCTACGCCTTTTGGAAACTGTTTAACAGAATTGTTTTAAATTTTAGTTGAATTTCTAAAAACCAAATCAGTTTTAATAATCTTGGTTTTAATTTCTTCATAGCCTTGCTTCTTTTCAATTTTATCAATTAACATTTTAGTGGCGGTTTCCCCCATAATTTCACCATGCTGACTCACCGTAGTTAATTTAGGACTAGAGTGTCTTGCAATAATGCCATTAGAAAATGAGATGACAGAAAAATCTTTGGGCACATGATGTCCTTTACTTTGGGCAATTTTCATAGCGGCAATGGCAGAAGATTCATCTGTAGTGATGACACTATCAATCTTATTTTCTTCAAAATAGGGTAATAAAATACGTTCGTATTGTTTGTAGTCCTCTTCAAGTATATGGATAACCAAATTGGGATTGACTTGCATCTTTTCTTTTTTCAACCCTTCAATATACCCCAGTTCACGTTCTTGTCCGCTTTTTAAATGACTTTGAGTCGATATAAACGCAATATGTTTGCAGCCGGTTTTAGCAAGATGCGCAACAGCATTGACGGCTCCTTCAGAATCATTGGTGATCACTTTGTCACAGTCTACTCCTTGAGCGACACGGTCAAACATTACAATGGGTAAAGCATGTTCTATAGTTTTTGTTAGATGGGTAAAATTGTTTTTCAATTCAGTTTCTTCCGCAATGGACAATAAAAAGCCATCAATACTTCCATTAGAGAGCATTTCAATGGTCTCTACTTCTTTATCAAAAGATTCATTAGAGATGCAGGTAATTACCTTATATCCATTTTTATTGGCTTCTTTTTCGACACCTTTAAAGACTTGTGCGAAAAAATAATTGAGCATGTTTGGGATAATCACGCCAATAGTTTTTGTCTTTCTTTTTTTTAAACTTAGCGCATTAAAGTTCGGTTTGTAATTATGCACTTTTGCATATTCTTGTATTTTTTGTTTCGTGCTTTTACTTATTTCGTAGCTGTCATTTAAGGCCTTAGAAACAGTAGAAATCGAAACACTAAAATGGTTTGCAATGTCTTTTATAGTTAGTTTTTTCATGAAAAAGAATTAAGTCTCTAAAGTACAAAAAATATACATGGCATTGAGACATCTAAAAAGAATTCTAGGCGGTCAGTTGATCGCTTTTACTCTTTTTTATAAAGATTTCATAGCTTAGCGTCCCATAGACCAACACATATTCTAAAAGCAGCCACCAAGGGTTATCATGGAATGTGTTTGCACCATAGCTAGCATAACTGAATACTAAAACAAAACTCCAAACAAACGGAAAGCGATACTTGGTGAAAATAGCCAATAGAACCAAGGTGCCGATATACCAAGGATGCACTGTGGTACTCATAAAATAGTAAAAGGATATGGCAAATAATAAGGCAGTAAGCAATTGCTTTGGACTACTGTTTTTTCGAAAAAAGCTAATCATAAGAATAAAAGCGATACTTAATACGGATAGTATCTTACCAATTATTGCTATTTCATTATAGCCTCGAAACCAATAGCCAATTTCTCTAAATAGATAATAAAAACTTGCATTAAATTCAAACACACCAAACCATAGACCTACCGATTCGCTATAATTTTGAAGCATGGTAAATGAAAAAAAAGGAGCAAAAAGTACTGCGTTTACCGCAAGCACAAGAACGGAATACGCAAACAACTTGCTAAGGCCCAAAAGACATTTTTTTCTGTTAAGAGGCTCTTTTACGAACCATTGAAAAAGCAAAGGGATAAATAATAAAGGGATTAGTTTTACTGAAACTGCGCAAGCCATAACTAGTGATGACCAAATCCATTTATTCAAAAACAGCAAATTGATGCTCGTTAATAAAAAGAATAACATTAATGGTTCAAAATGCAGATTCCCGGTATATTCTAAAATGATGAATGGATTTAAAAGATACCAAAAAATCAAATCTTTCGGTAGCTTTACAATTGCTAAAAGCTTCCGTCCAATAAATAGAATTCCAATATCTGCAAGTATAATGAGTATCCTCATAACAATAACAGAACCAAGTATGCTGTCTTGCCCAAAAACAGCGGCTAACCAGAAGGCTGCTTGATGCAATGGCGGATAGTTGGTGTAATTTCCTGCACTCAAAGATCCCATCCCTTCAATAAGCTCTTTAGATTGAGTAATTACAGATACAGAATTATTTATAAAATCTTTTGGGTTTGTCAGATATGGATTCAACCCTTCAAAAAGCAAACGACCATCCCAAATAAATCGATAAAAATCTTGTGATAAGTTGGGAGTTGCCATCAGCAAGACCATTCGAAAAAGGATAAAAATTCCCACCCATTTGCTGAAGGAGTGGGGTTTATCTCTAAGCAAATACACATAACAGGTAAAAAGAGAAATCCACAGTATTAGAAGGGTGTAAAATTCTGTTCTATCCAGAAAATATCCAAAATAAACATAGAGCAAGCAGCTCATAATTATTAGGGACCAGCTTCTATATTTTTCAAATAAGAGGATCATGATTTTGAGAAAATTGAACTAAAAAAAACATATCCAAACCCAAAAACAAGCATCAGATGAAATGGGAACAGGCCAAAATCCCCGCCTTTGTCACCAACGACAAAGGCAGCATAGAGTCCAAAAAGAAAATACAACATTAAAAGCCCTTCTAAAATAACAGACCCACCTAGGTTTTTAGTCAGATACTTATTGTTTTTCCACGAGTCTTTCTGCTCAGTTAAGTTAAATTTAGGGGTTCGAATAAAATCGCTTTTAATTCTAAAATGACCTTCAAGTACGGCCAATGAATTGTGTAATGAAAACCCCATGGCAATCGAAAAGAATAAAAAGAATGAAGCAATATATTTTAAAAAACTTTTAAAACCACCACCATAGGTGTTTTTAAACATGTACCAATAACAAATGAAAAAAATGACAGAGCTAATCACAAAAAAGCTCATCATATAAAAATAGTTTTTTAAATGCGCATATTCATTTTTAATGTAAAGCATGGGAATGCTTAGTATTGCAACGATCAAAACGTTTAAAAACATAGTACTGTTAAGTAGGTGCAACAAACCATGTGCTTTTGTTTTTAAAGAGAATTTAGAATCCTTAACTAAGCGAAAAGCCAATTTTTGAAAATTTTCTGCACCTCCTTTGTTCCATCGAAATTGTTGTGACCGTGCTGCACTGATAACGATAGGCAATTCTGCTGGAGCAACTACCTCCTCTAAATATTTAAATTTCCAACCTTTCAGTTGTGCTCTATAACTTAAATCAAGGTCTTCTGTTAGGGTATCACCTTCCCAATTTCCTGCATCATAAATACAGGTTTTTCTCCAAATTCCGGCAGTCCCATTAAAGTTTATAAAATGCCCCTTACTATTTCTACCAACTTGCTCTAAGGTGAAATGCGCATCCAAGGCAAAGGCTTGGATACGAGTAAGCAGAGAATATTCTCTGTTTAAATGTCCCCAACGAGTTTGCACCACCCCAATAGCAGGGTCATCAAAATAAGGGATGCTTTGAAGTAACCAATTTTCTTCTGGTAAAAAATCAGCATCGAAAACAGCGATAAAATCACCAGAGGCATTCTCCAAACCTGCTTTAAGTGCGCCAGCTTTAAAGCCTGATCGATTTATTCTTTGCAGGTGTTTAATATCAAAACCCTGTTTTTGTAGTGCTGTAATTTGCTGTGAAGTGCTAATTATAGACTCATCAGTAGAGTCATCTAAGACCTGTATTTCTAATAGTTCCTTGGGATATTTTAATTGCACAATATTGTTTAGCAAGCGCTCCATTACATAGAGTTCATTATAAACTGGTAATTGGATGGTAACTTTTGGTAAATTAGAAGGAGTTTGGATATTGACGCGTTTAGAAACCGCTTCTTTTTCGGAAACAGCCATATAATTAAACAACAAGTTTAATTGCGCCAAAGCAAAAATAAAAATGAGCAAAAGAGCGATCGAATAAATGACGATAATGATGCTAGAAATAACCATTATTTAAAACTGTATTTAAAGATCCAACCTAATATTTTAACTCCGGCCATTATACTTCCTCTCACAGTTCCTGATACTTTTGAAACCCCAATTCTATTTCGATATTTCACAGGGATTTCCATATAACTAACCTTTTGTTTAAGTATTTTCAATTGCATTTCTACAGTCCATCCATAGGTTTTATCCTCCATTTGAAGACCTAACAAGGTCTCATAGGTAATTGCTCTAAAAGGCCCTAAATCGGTAAATTTTGCTCCAAATAGTATGTTCATTAAAAAGGTAGCCAACCAATTTCCAAAAATTTGTTGAGGTGTCATAGACCCTGTTTCTCTTAGTGATTTCACTCGAGTACTAATAACAAAATCAACCTCATTATTGACAATAGGAGTAACGAGTTCTTCAAGTTGTTCGGGATAATCAGAATAATCGCCATCTAAAAACACAATGATGTCTGGCTTTTCATTTTGTCCGGCAATATAATCCATCCCTTTTAAACAGGCATATCCATATCCTTTTCTAGATTCGGTTAAGATAGTAGCTCCTGCATTTTTAGCCTGCTGTTCTGTTGCATCTGTAGAATTGTTACTTACCACAATCACCTCTTGAACACTAAGCGGAATGTCTTTGATGACTTTCGCGATAGAAGCTTCTTCATTGTAAGCGGGAATGATAACTTTTATTCTAGGATTCATGAGAAAATGGACTGTTTTTGTGCTAATTTATTAATTGCAAAAATACCAAATACTTTGCTGGAATTAAGGCTAAAGTAGGAGTGATTTAAAATGCAATTAAAATGAAATTGTAAGAATATAGATTTATTTATTGTTTAGTAATTCCATCAGGTCCACATCATTCCCTAGCAAAATTTCAGTTGGATTAATTCGGCCTTTTTCCGGTCCGTTTTCTAATTTCAGAACGCCTCTTGGACACACCGCTGCACAAATTCCGCAACCAACACAACTAGCGCGAACAATATTTTCGCCTTTTTGTGCGTAGGCTCTTACATCGATGCCTTGCTCACAATAGGTAGAGCAATTACCGCAAGAAATACATTGTCCACCATTGGTCGTAATTCTAAATCGAGATTTGAAACGTTGCACGATGCCTAAATATGCCGCTAAAGGACAACCAAAACGACACCAAACTCGATTTCCAAAAATAGGGTAGAACCCAGTTCCAATAACACCTGCAAATATAGATCCAATTAAAAACCCATAAATATCCTGAATGGTTTGAGTTTGCAATCCTAATACGGCTGATTTTCCAGAAAAATAGGTGTACAGGGCTAGAGCAGTCATGACAATCGCAAAAACCAGTACTCCATGAACTAACCAGCGTTCGAGTTTCCATGCTTTCAATGATTTATCTGATAATTGTCTGTATGGGTCACCTAGTGTTTCTGCCAGACCTCCACAACCGCAAACCCATGAACAGTACCAGCGTTTACCAAAAAAGTAAACCATAACTGGGACGATAACCAAAGTTAGTACGATTCCCCAAACCAAAACAAATAGCCCAAAGCCACCACTGGCAATGAGACTGTCTAAATTCCAGCTAAAAAAGAAATCATAATCTAGAGGAAATGCATTTTTAAAATCAACCCATGGTTTTTCAAAACGCACTAAAATTTCCGGAATTAAAAAAGCAAAGACAATTTGAAAAAACAAAACCGAAGTGGTTCTCAAGATTTGATATTTATTATGTCTGTATTTAATGTACATCCTTACGGCCATGACCGTCATTACTGTACAATACAAGAATCCATATAAAAACCATTGACTTGCGGGATGCCCGCTTAAAGATTCACTTATAGGGTCTACTAAATAGGTCCAGTTAACTATATAATCTGGGAAGAAATAAAGCAGTATATAAAAACTCACTAAAAAAACGAAAACCAACCAGCCTATCCATCCACGATTGGTTGCGCTGCTGTGAAAAACGCCATTGTTCTTTATGCCTGGAGAGCCAAGAATAATAATAGAGGGGATAATATAGAGTAAGGATCCAAGAATTCCTAAACCAAAAGTTAAGAGCCAAAAAAGGCCTTTCCTCTCTTTAACAGGCCCTAAGGCTGCTTGTTTAATTAATTCGAAAGACAAACTATGTGGTTTATCCCAAATAACAAGATCCCATTCACTTTGCTTTTTGTGTAACTCATTTGCTTTGGTCAATGCCTTTCTTAGTGCCGATGAGAATGCAAAGCTAGAACTGAATTCTTTCCCAACAACGGTGCTTTGAACCTCAGAAATGAACAATTCACTTTTAATCCCTTTTGAAGCGATGAAGGTATTTAGTTGTTTTTGGCTTAAGTTTACTTTGCTGAGAAAAAGTACCCCAATAAAGAAGGATAGTCCAGTTATAAAAAGTATCAAACCTAATTGTTGTATTTTCTTCATCCCTTTAATTGAATATTGGTTTTGTTTTCACGGTTGAATTGTGCTATTATTTCTACCTCGTGTTTTGCGTAAAATTCTGGATCAAAATTCGCGGCTTTCAAATGAGTCAAAACTTGAGTTATCGATTGTTTTTCGGAAAGTGCTCTATCAAAATATTCATGACGTAATCGAATCCCAAAACTGTTGACTCCTATAAAATCGAGGCTTTGTTTGTTGTAATTAAAATGCAGGCATTTTTTGCCACTGCTGTGTTCCCAATAAAACCGAGCTTCATTTTCTTTGGTTTGTGCCCAAACCCAACCATAGGTTTGATATTCAATATCAAAAAACTTTGCCGAATTGAACCAATGGCCTGGTTTGTATGGTGTTTTGGCTCTGGTTAAAGTTTGTGCTAGGGCCTCACCCATCATTCTACCAGTGTACCAAACTGCTTCTACCGCTCTTCGATTTCCAATGACTTCTTGCTGTTCTGCACAATCTCCAATAGCATAAATATCTTCTATATTGGTTTCTAGAAAGCGATTTACTAACACCCCTTTATTGATAGTAATTCCAGCGTCTTTTAAGAAATCAATATTTGGGCGAACCCCAGCTGTTAAGCCAACAAGATTACAGTTTATAATTTCTCCGGTTTCTTCAATGACTATGCTTTTTACCCGACCGTTTTCATCAGAAATAATCTCCTTTAGACTAGAACCTAGTCTTAAATCGATATGTTTTTCTTTAATTTCTTTATTAATTAGTTCAGATTCTTGAGCTGGCAATACGCCATTCCAAAAACTTTTTTCTCTAACCAAAAAAGTAACAGGAATATTTCGGCTATGGAGCATTTCTGCCAGCTCTATTCCTATCAATCCACCACCAACGATGACCGCTCTTTTGCAGACTTCCTTATTCGGAGCTAGCACTTCTAGGTTTTCTAAATCTTGTTTGTGATATAAGCCTATAACTCCTTTAAGATCTTGGCCAGGCCAACCGAATTTGTTAGGAACAGAGCCAGTTGCAATAACCAATTGGTCATAAGTCATAGTTCCATGGTCAGAAAAAAGGAGACTCTTATTTTTAGGGTCAACTTTAGAGACCCAAGCTTTTTTTAACTGAATCTTATTTTTTTCCCAAAACCAAGATTCATAGGGTTGGGTGTGTTCAAATTTTAAATGACCCATATAAACATACATAAGCGCTGTCCTGGAGAAAAACTCATCAGACTCTCCAGAAATAACGGTAATTTTATGGTCAGAATTTTTTCTGATATGTCTAGCTGCGGTAATTCCTGCAATGCCGTTTCCAATAATTACGATGTGTTTCATAGTCTTATATGCTACTTTGTCAGTCGCAGATAAAGTTACAAACTTAACAGGAGTTATCAATTTAAAATGATTACAAATAGTTCATTATTCAATATGGACTTCGGTTTTAATTTGCGAATTACTAGTTCCTTTTTTGTACTTTGGGCTGATGAAACAATCTGGTATTTTACTGTTTTTAGTGCTGGTTTTGCAAGCAGGTTGCAGCCAGCAAGTAAAAAAAATAAACGGCATTAGTTTTGTCGCTGCCCGAGATTCTATTAACGAACTTCATGTAAGGCCAGTTGTAAAGACCAATGCTTCTCATGTTGCATTAATGCCCTTTGGTTTTATTAGAGATCTCAAGCATCCAGAAATTGTCTTTAACTCAAAAAGACAATGGTTTGGAGAAACCAAACAAGGGGTGGAATACGAAGCTGGTCAGTTTAAAAAAGCAAATATCCAGACGATGGTGAAACCTCAATTGTGGTTGTCTCGAGGAATCTTTACAGGAGCTATGGATATGCAAACTGAAGAGGAATGGATACTATTAGAAAACTCGTATGAACAATTCATTTTAACTTATGCTTTAGCTGCAGAGTCTTCAAAAGCATCCCTATTCTGTATTGGAACCGAATTGGAGAAATTTGTGGTAGCTCGACCTGCGTTTTGGAAGCAATTAATTATAAAAATTAGAAAAATTTACTCAGGAAAGTTAACTTATGCGGCCAATTGGGATGAATTTAAAAGGGTGCCGTTTTGGGGAGATCTAGATTTTATTGGCATTGATGCTTATTTTCCATTAACTGACAAACAAACACCTACGGTATTGGATTTTGAAAAAGGATGGAGAGTTCATAAGAATCAGATTGCCCAATTGCAAAAACAATTTAGAATGCCTGTTTTGTTTACAGAATATGGATACAGAAGTATTGATTATACGGGAAATAAGCCTTGGGAGTCTAACCGAATTTCTGGAAAAGTAAATATAGAAGCTCAGCAAAATGGTTTGCAAGCTATTCACAATCAATTTTGGAAAGAGCCATGGTTTGCTGGTGGGTTTTTATGGAAATGGTATCATGAACACGAAAGATCGGGAGGAAGAAATAACAATCGGTATACCCCACAAAACAAACCAACAGAAAAACTCTTAGAACAGTTGTATCTGCAAAAAAAATCCTAAGATTTTTTGTTTAAAGGATAGAGTTCTTGACCTATAAAATCTCTTGGAAATTCATCTTCATCACTGAAACCCAATTCAATATCCCGCCCACTAAAAGGGATGTAATTAGTTTTAAATAGATAATCCCACAAACTTAAAGTGATGCCAAAATTTACACCATTTTTTCGTTCTTCGGGCAGTTCTTTAGCATGATGCCAAATATGCATTTTCGGGTTGTTTAAAAGATATTTGAAAGGACCATAATCCCATCCGATATTGGCATGGTTTAAGTGGCCAATGGTAATATTAAAGAAATGCACTAAAGCAACGTCTTGGGCTGTAAAGCCTCCCATAATAGCCAATGGAATGTATTTAAATGACTTGTATACTACCGGCTCCATCCAATGGTAACGCAGGTGTGCTGCAAAACCCATTTCTTTTACGGAGTGATGAACTTTATGAAAATTCCATAAAAAAGGATACTTGTGCAAGGTAACATGGGTAAACCACTGAACAAAGTCAATCACTACAAAGAAAATTAAAATTCGAGCCCAGTAAGGCATACTTTTGATGTCAAATAGTTCAAAACTCGAAACGGAAAGGTTTACCATAGACAAAACATCATTCACAATTTGTTCTGTCGTATTGGACAAAGCAATTAAAACGATGAGGTTTAACAAGAAAAAATTGAAAAACATATAAAAGGTATCCAGCCAAAAATCTTTTCTAAAGATGGCTTGGTTTTTACGCCATGGGAATACCAATTCTAAGGCCCAAACGACCAGCGAAATTGCAATAAGTCCGTAGAAATAATTTTCCCAATTCAGTTCAAATAAAACAGATTGCTTTATATAATTCCAATAATCAGAATAGGAATTTTTAATAATATCTAAATACTTGTTCATCATTTATAATTTAACAACACCCGCCTCCATCATAATGAAAAGTAGAAGGGGAAAAATACACATCATCTCTTTGCAGGCTCTGCAAGGCAGCAGCCGTTTTATCACAAATAGCTAGGGGCTGATTTTTATATAAAATATGCCCTAAACCATCATCAAAATAGTTTTCGTCACCATAATAAATAGCCGATTTTCCTGTAAAAACGCAAGGGCCATCAGCGGGCATAGGATCTTTTATAGCCGCTATTTCTATAGATTCTATATAGATTAATTCGTCGGTTGGGTAATTCTTTGGGTCAAGGATTCTATAGGGCTTTCTTGCTCTAATTTCAATGGTCCCAAAACCAGCATCAGTTAAGGCTTTTACATAATTTGCAACTGAAAGACTCCCGCTTAAGCAAAGGGCTCTTAGTCGAGCGTCATTTCTAAGCTCTTCATTCATCTCTTGCTCACAAACAGGGTCACTCATCACCAAACGACCATGTGGTTTTAGAACTCGATACATTTCAGAAATGGCTTGTTTTAAATCATCACTCTTAAAAATATTAAATAAGCAATTTTGGGCAGCCACATCAATGCTATTGTCTGCTACTGGTAGGTTCATCGCATCCCCTTTTCGAAGATCTACAAACTCATTTTTGAACCATGGATTCATTTTTTCTGCTTCTATAAAATTTTTACGAGAGGCTTCGAGCATTTCATCGACTAAATCCAAACCAATAACCCCGCTTTCTTGTCTGTTAAAATAAGAAAACTGCAAGAGTTCCATACCTCCACCAACCCCAACATAGAGCATTTTCGGGTTGTTTGATAAATCTCTTGCATGCACAGTAGAACCGCAACCATAGTTCATTTCTTGCATGATCTTTGGGATTTTTAACCCTGGTAATTCCCAAATAGGATTGGTAGTGCAGCAAAGGCCAATATCTGGTGTTAATGCTGCTTCTTTATATACATTATGTGTGGTTTCTAAATAACTCATTGTTGCTGTAAATGGGTCTTTTGTTATAAATAAAAGCCCTGAAAATTTTAAAGTGTTCTTATCAATTCTTTAAAAATAGTAACTAATTTTGGTTCTGCTTTTTCAGCAACCGCAATAATTTCTGCAATATTTACTTCCTGTAAATTCTTAGGATCGCATTCATCTGTCAAGACAGAAATTGCTGCACAAGGCAAGTCTAATTGTTTGGCAACAATAACTTCAGGCACTGTGCTCATTCCAACTGCATCTACCTCTAAAATTTGTAGCATCCGATACTCTGCTCTTGTTTCTAGTTGAGGACCCAAAACACTAGCATAAACCCCAGTGTGTAAGTCAATGTTTTTTTCGCTCGCTATCGCAGTAATTTTGTTGTTTAATTTTGCTGAATAGGGCGCTAACATATCTGCAAAAATTGTGCCAAATACACCTGCCTTTTTAAAGGCTAAAGGCGAATTTCCTTGCAAATTAATATGGTCTTCCAAAAGCATTAAATCTCCTTTTTTATAAGACAAATTAATAGCTCCAGCAGCGTTGGAAATTAAGAGGTTTTTAATTCCTAAGGCATGCATAGTTCGGATTCCGTAAGTAACTTCCCATAAATTATAGCCTTCATACATATGAAAACGACCTGCCATGGCCAGTACTTTTTTATTAGCGATAGTTCCATACACCAATTTACCTGAATGCGATTCTACAGTAGCTTGCGGGAAATTCGGGATGTCTGCATAGGGAATTTCTATTTCCACTTCGATTTCATGAACAAATTTCCCCAGCCCTGTGCCAAGAACAATTCCAATTTCTGGAGCGCTTATTCCTCTTGATTGTAAATAGGATACGCTTTCTTCTAAGTGTATTTGCTTTGTCATAATTTTTTATTTTATAATCAATCCCTGTAAATCTTTATCATTTTTAAAAAGGCTAGAACCAATCAAATCTTCATAGGTGTCAATGTCATTTAAGGGCTCTAGCAAGGCAAACTGCTCTTGTTGTGCTGTCAATTGTTGTAAAGTTACTGCTAATAATTCTGATTGACTCCATGGTTTATTTTCAAAAATACTTTGATTCATTTTTGCAAGTCCAACAAGATAATAGCCTCCATCTTCTGCTGTACCAAAGACTGAATTATGAGTGTCTAATAAGTGGAAGCTTTTTTGCACTAGTGCAGTCGAAATATCGGGCAAGTCGGATCCTAATAATACAATTTGCTCAAAACCTTCATTAAAACCCTCCATAAATGCAGCTTGCATTTTTTGGCCAAGATCTGCTCCTTTTTGAAGGTATTTTTCGGCATCGACAAACTGATCTTCCACGCAAAAATCTGAATAATAAATTCGTTTATCTATTGATAAAGGCGCTACTGCTTTTTCGGTTAACTGAACTAACCGATCATACACCACGATAGCCTTTTTATTGCCAATAACCTTCGCTAAACGGGTTTTGACTTTTCCTATGATACTGTTTTTAACAAAGACGATAATGAGTTTCTTCTTCATAGTTAAGCGACGACTCCTTGACAACTACTTCCCGCACCTGCGGTGCATCCATAGCAATGTTGATGAATTCTAATTTCTCTATTTTCCAAGAGACTTATATTATATTCAGAAATATGCTGAGCCTTACTATCCACTTTTAATTGAAGCATTTGATTAAAATCACAATCGTATAGGTAACCATCCCAACTAATTGATAGGGTGTTGGTGCACATTACGTTGCTCACAGCTTCGGGATTATAAGCATCGACCAAGGCAACCATATAATCTTCATAGTTTTCTGAGGCGATCAAATAATCTAAAAATCGACTAATTGGCAAGTTGGTAATGGCAAAAAGTGAATGAAAATGGATGTCAAAATCATCCTGAAAAGCCTTCTTAAAATCAGCTTCTAGAGCACTTTGATTTCCTGGTAAAAAAGCTCCTGAAGGATTGTAAACCAAATCTAATTTAAGTTCGCTTCCAGGCATTCCGTAACCAACTTTATTCAATTCTCGGAGTGCTTCAATAGATGTATCAAAAACTCCTTCTCCTCGTTGTTTGTCTGTTTTTCCTCTTGTCCAATGAGGCATGGAACTAATAATATGAATCTTATGTCTTTTAAAAAATGTAGGTAAATCGTAATATTTTTTATTGGCTCTCAATATGGTTAAATTAGAACGCACAATTACATCCTGAATCCCCAGTTTACAGGCTTCTTCTACAAACCATCTAAAATTTGGATGCATTTCTGGAGCACCTCCTGTAAGGTCTAAGGTATGCACAGTTGTTTTTTTAAGAAGATCTAAACAAAGTTGCATGCTTTCAATAGTCATGATTTCTTTCCTGTCAGGACCTGCATCTACATGGCAATGAGCGCATACCTGGTTGCACATATAGCCCAAGTTAATTTGAAGAATTTCGAGCTTTTTTGGCTTGAGAGGAAATTGGTTTGATTCTTTTATTTTTTGGGCAAAACTCGGCAATTCATCCTTAAAAATTCCACTAGATAGAATTTCTAATTGACGTTGGGTATTTGCCAAACTATTGTTTCTTGCTTTTAGAGATTTTGTTGCCATGCTTTTATTTGTGTCAGGTCGAGCGCAGTCGAGACCTAATAAAATCTCTCGACTGCGCTCGAGAAGACATTTTTCTTGAAATACTTGCGATTACAAGTATAACCGATTCACACAATTTTGTAAAAACAAAATAGGTTCTCTACTTACATTTCTAATTTATTTACTTTGTTCATCATCTGCACTCCATGAACCAATGTTGCTCCACTTCGTATTGCCGCACCAACGTGAACGGCTTCCATCATTTCTTCTTTTGTGATGCCTCGCTCTAATCCATCTTTTGTGTAGGCATCTATGCAATAGGGGCATTGTTCTGTATGTGCAACTGCCAAAGCGATTAAACTCTTTTCACGTGTTGATAATGCGCCTTCTTCAAAAACTTTTGTATAGTAATCAAAAAATTTTTTCCCAAGTTCTTCACTCCAGTCTGTTATGTTTCCAAACTTTCGTAAATCGGCCGAATCATAATAAGGTTTTGACATATTATATAGGTGTAATTTTAAGCAATAAAGGTACAATTTCTAAGTTTGAAAACAGCTGTAATTTCCCTAAGAAAAGCTGATTTTTTATAGTTAATGCCGTTGATTTGATTTCTTAGACGGCTTTAAAAAGGATAGTTTACAAGATTTATTAAATTTAATCTAGAATTTCTTCACCCATTTTTAAATTGAACTTTTTGCGAAAAGCATAGACTGCGAGATAGAGTAGTGGGGTATCTAATAAGGCGATTCCCATTTTAAAGATTACACCACTAATTAATAGCCCTGTAAATTTATCCCAAGCAATAATTCCAAATGAGCACAGCAACACTAAGACACAAATGGTGTCAATAAATTGTGAGCTAAACGTAGAGAAATTATTTCGCAACCAAAGATGCTTTCCTTTGGTGAAGTTTTTCCAAAAGTGGTAGACCCTGATGTCAATAAATTGGGCAGATAAATACGCCAACATAGAGGCAAAAACAGCAAGTGGAGCTGCTCCAAAAACTTGGATAAAAGTGTTGTCATTTATCTGAGACCAAGGTGTCGCAGGTACCGATTTCGATACATAAATAATCAACAAAGAGAAAAAAGAAGCAAAAATACCGGCGATAACCACTTGGTTCGCTTTTTTCTTACCATATATTTCAGATAAAATATCTGTAATTAAAAAGGTAATTGGGTAGGGCAATAATCCAACAGAAATTTCAAATAATTTGACATCAAAAATAGTAATGTCGAAGGGATACCAATAAAAAAATTTTTGAAAAATTAGGTTAGAGGTTACCAAAGAGGCTATAAAAAGAGAGGCCAAAATTAAATAAATAAGTTGGGCCGAGGATTTTTGCTGTGCTGTCATAAAACGAAGTTACTAATTTTCACTGACTTTAAAAATTTGTATCTTTGCCCACACAAACAACGAATTAAAACAGACGAATGAAAGCATATATTTTTCCTGGACAAGGAGCTCAATTTACTGGAATGGGATTGGATTTGTATGAACAATCAACCATCGCCCAAGAACTTTTTGAAGAAGCGAATACAATTTTAGGTTTTGCTATAACAGACATTATGTTTGAAGGGACGGCAGAACAGTTAAAGGAAACCAAAGTAACCCAACCTGCCATTTTTTTACATTCAGTTATTTTGGCAAAAGTAATGGGTGATGCATTTCAACCAGAAATGGTTGCAGGGCACTCTCTTGGAGAATTATCAGCCTTGGTAACCAATGGTGTATTAACCTTTGAAGATGGCTTAACCTTGGTGTCTAAAAGAGCAATGGCCATGCAAAAGGCTTGTGAAATACAGGCTTCAACCATGGCGGCAGTTATTGGTTTGGAAGATGTGGTTGTTGAAGAAACTTGTGCAGCAATAGATGGGGTAGTGGTAGCTGCAAATTACAACTGTCCTGGACAATTGGTGATATCTGGAGAGGTGAAATCTGTAGAACAAGCCTGTGAAATTTTAAAGGAAAAAGGCGCTAAGATGGCTATAATTTTACCTGTTGGGGGAGCTTTTCACTCACCAATGATGGAGCCAGCAAGAGAGGAGTTAGCTGCGGCAATCGAGGCAACTGAATTTAGTACCCCAAGCTGTCCAGTGTATCAAAATGTTACTGCAAGTGCTGTAACTGATCCTGCAGAAATTAAGAAAAACCTAATGATTCAGTTAACCGCTCCTGTAAAATGGACACAATCTATTCAGCAAATGATATCAGATGGCGCTACTCAATTTATAGAAGTAGGACCTGGGAAAGTTTTACAGGGATTGATGCGTAAAATAGATCGAAATGTAGCCACTAGTGGAGCTAGTATTTAATAAAAGTACAATCAAAAAAAATCCCGCTAACTAGCGGGATTTTTTTATTTTGATAAAACACAGTCTTCACAGTCCTTTATTTCTCCATAATAGGTCTCTCTATATTTATGAACGGTTTCTAAAGGAATAATGTTTAAAAGTGTTTTTTTAATGTAGGTTACATTCGTGTGAAGTTCACCCATTGTAGGGGTAAATCTCTTCTCTAAACGTGTTTTTCTTTTAATTCTAATCAGTTTCATGGAATCTAGTATCATTTAATTAATATGGTGTAAAGGTACGAAGAAGCCCTGCTCAAGTCAATTATTAGGAGTAAAAACCCTTATTTAGGGGTCAGAAATGTCAGATTGTAAAAATGTTCCTATAAATTTTATGGATACGCCAACGATAATCCACTTCTGTTGAAGGATAGAAAATCAAAAAAACGCATTTTTGGCTAAAATTTGATCAAAAATGATCAAAAAATCAGAAAAAAGTCTTAAAAACATCAAAAAAAGATAATTTTTAAAATGTCCTTAAAACCATTTTTTCTTTTTGAAGTAAATTAACATGCCTAGAGTAATGAGTACCATCATTCCGAGCATGATAAAATAACTGTATTTATAGTGCAGCTCTGGAAGAACGTCAAAATTGGTTCCATAGATTCCAGCGATAAAAGTTAGGGGAATAAAAATAACCGAAAACACGGTTAAGAACTTCATAATGTCATTTAGTTTGGAGCTGACGGTAGTGTGATAAATATTCAATTGGTCTGATAAAATCTCGCGAGAACTATCAGAAATTTCCGTTGCATGGTCTATATTGTTTTGAAGCTCCTTAAAATGTACTTCATTTTTTGGATTGATAAAATCACAATCCATCTTTGCTAAATTTAGAAACATTTCTCGAACAGGGTGTATATGTTTTCTTAAAAAATTTAATTCCCTTTTGTGAATATTTATACTATCGATAATGGTTTTCTCTGTATTGTGTAATAGGCTTTCTTCTAAACCTTCTATTTTTTCACCTAAAATACTTAGGATATAAATATAGTTGTCTATAACAACATCCAGCAAAGCAAAGAGTAAATAATCTGGGCCAGAATTAACAAGGCGCTTTTTTTGTTTTCTGATGCGATCTCTAACCGGTTCGAACACATCCCCTTTTTTTTCCTGGAAGGTAATAAGTACTGTTTTGGTTAGAATCAAACTAAGGTTTTCAAAAGAAATTAAATGAGTTTTTTCATCTACTTGAAGCATTTTTAGAGAAACAAATAGGCAATTGTCATACTCTTGAACTTTTGGACGCACATGCGTATCCATGACATCGGCAAGGATAAAATTATCCAAATTAAAACCTCCAGCGATTTCGCGCATGACATTTATGGTGTCTAAACCATCAATATTAAACCAAGTAGTTGATTTTTTTTCTTGATAAGCAATAGCTTCCTCTACAGAATTGATTTGAACTTCTTCTAAATTGTTTTTGTTATAATCAATTATACGCAGTGTAACATGGTCCGTTTTCTTTTCCCCTACAAAAATATAGTCATCTGGAGAAGCCCCAATAAAACGCTGTTGTTTTCTTATAAATCTAGCCATAGTTTATCAACTTAGAAAAGTAAAAAATAGAATTCACTCGCTGAAAGATACTATTTTTAATGCAACATGAAAGTGGCCTTACTGTTTTAATTGCCAGGCCCAAGCAGAAGATAGTGCTTCTTCCAAACTTAGTTCAGTCTTCCAGTTTAGTTCTTTATTCGCAATGGTAGTATCGGCATAAGCGGCAATAACATCACCCTCACGTCTGTCTACTATTTTATAATTTAGAGGGCTGCCTGTCACTTTTTCAAAGGCCTTGATTACCTCTAAAACAGAAGAACCTGTGCCTGTTCCTACATTAAAAAATTCAAAATTTTGCTTATTCTTTTTAGAAAGTAAACGCTCTAGAGCTGCAATATGAGCTTTAGCTAAGTCTACTACATGAATATAATCTCTGATAGCGGTTCCATCAGGAGTTGGATAATCATCTCCAAAAACAGACAATTCTTTTCTGATTCCAGCGGCTGTTTGAGTGATAAAGGGAATTAAGTTTTGTGGAACCCCTAAAGGTAGTTCACCAATTTTTACAGTAGCATGTGCTCCAATTGGGTTAAAGTATCTTAGGGCAATCGCATTTAAGTTATAGGCTTTGCAGCTTTCTCTTATAACTTCTTCGCCAATTTGTTTGCTATTTCCATAAGGAGATTCTGCAGGTTTTATAGGAGCATTCTCTGTAATAGGTAATTCATCGGCTTGTCCATATACTGTACAAGAAGAACTGAAGATAAAACAGTCTAAATTTCTGTTTTTCATTTCTTGTAAGATATACACCAAGCTGCCAATATTATTCTCGTAATAGTCTAAGGGCTTTTGAACACTTTCTCCAACAGCTTTGAAAGCAGCAAAATGAATGATACCATCTACTCTCTGATCTTCAAAAAATGTAGTTACCTCAGCTTTGTTTTTTAAGTCGAGTTCAAAAAATTGTGGCCGTATTCCTGTAATGGATGTAATTTGATCTAAAACCTCAATACGGGTATTCGATAAATCGTCAATCACAAGCACTTCAAATCCTGCTTGCTGCAATTCTACGACCGTATGAGAACCAATAAAACCTAAACCGCCAGTAACTAATATTTTTTTCATAATTAAATATATTGTCAGTTCGAGTGTTTTTATGAAGTGAAAACAGAATAAAAATGTATCGAGAACTATTAATTACATCTCGATACAAATTTGTTTTACAAATTCACTCGATGTGACATTTTGTTTTGTTAAACAAAATCTAAAATAGTCTGAGTTATAAATTCTAGCTGATCATCTTCTAATTCTGTGTGCATTGGCAAAGAAAGAACTTCTTCAATCAGCAAATTGGTCACTGTAAAATCTTTTTCTTGATAACGCTCATCTTCATAGGCTTTTTGCTTGTGCAGTGGAACTGGATAATAAATGGCATTTGGAATGTCATTCGCTAACAAGTGCTGATGCAATTCATTTCTTTTTCCATTGGTAATGCGAAGTGTATATTGATGAAAAACATGGCAATTACAGATATCGCAAATAGCTCCACAGCTTGCAGTTGTAGGCGTAATAATATGTGCATGGTTTGCAAATGCTTTGTTGTAAAAACGCGCTGCTTTTCTTCGGGCTTCACAATAGTCATCTAAAAAAGGAAGTTTTGCTTTTAAAACGCCAGCTTGTATGCTGTCTAAACGAGAGTTAACTCCCACGACATCATGATAATAACGTGTGTACATTCCGTGATTCACGATTCCTCTTAGGGTATGAGCCAAGGCGTCATCATTGGTGAAAATAGCGCCGCCATCACCATAACAACCTAAATTTTTTGAAGGGAAAAAAGAAGTAGTTCCAACATGACCCATGGTCCCTGCTTTCTTTATGCTTCCATCAGAAAATGTATAATCAGCCCCAATTGCTTGGGCATTGTCTTCGATAACATATAAATTATGCTCTTTAGCAATGTCTAAGATTGCTTCCATATTAGCACATTGACCAAACAAATGCACAGGCACAATTGCTTTTGTTTTAGGAGTAATGGATCTTTTTAAATCGGCAATATCCATATTAAAAGTATGCGCATCTACATCGACTAAAACGGGTGTTAATTTTAAAAGGGCAATCACTTCTACGGTGGCTGCAAAGGTAAAGTCCGCAGTAATTACCTCATCTCCTTGGGCTAGATTTAAGCCCATCATGGCAATTTGCAAAGCATCGGTTCCATTAGCACAAGGAATGACATGTTTTACATTAAGGTATTTTTCTAGATCTAACTGAAATTGTTGGACCAATGGACCATTTATATAACTAGAGTTGTCTAGAACTTCTTGGATAGAAGCATCTACTGTATTTTTTATTTTTTGGTATTGACCTTGAAGGTCAACCATTTGAATTTTTTTCATGAAATTGAATTTTCCTAAGAACAAAAATACAAATTAAATTTCTGTTATCTTTGAACAAACTCAAACAGAAATTCATGAAATTGTTAAAGAAAATTCTAAAAGTTGTTGCTGTCTTGCTGCTTTTAAGCATCGCAGGTCTTTGGTTGTTTAGTAGAACCTTGCATCCCACCTATGATGGGAACTTGGATCTTGAGAATATTTCTGATGAAGTGAAGGTGCACTTTGATGATATTGGAGTGCCTCACATTTCCGCAAAAAATCAAAAGGATGCTTATACAGCCTTGGGATATGTGCATGCTCAAGATCGGCTGTGGCAGATGGAATTGATACGTCGTATTTCGGCAGGTAGATTAGCAGAAGTGTTTGGAAAAGATGTATTGCCAACAGATATATTCTTTTCAGGTTTAGGAATTGAGGAAAATGCTCAAAAGACCATTGCTGCCCTTGATAAAAACTCGGAAGCCTATCAATTAACCATGGCTTATTTAAATGGAATCAATCAATTTATAGAAAATGGTCCGACGCCAATAGAATTTTATTTGGTGGGATTAAAGAAGGAAAAGTATACTATTAAAGATGTTTATAATGTGTTCGGCTATATGGCCTTTAGTTTTGCCGCTGCCCATAAAATTGATCCGCTTTTAACAGAGATTAAAGAAAAACTAGGAGCCGATTACCTAAACGATTTGGCTTTAACCAATGTGGCCAATACCACTCTAATCCGCAATGAAAATAATGCCGAAATAACTGCAGAATTAGCATCTGCCCTGCAAAAAATGTACAAGCAATTGCCAATATCTCCTTTTATAGGAAGCAATTCTTGGGTGTTGGGCCCAGAAAAAACAAAAAACGGAAAGGTCATTTTTGCTAATGATCCACATATTGGTTTTGCTCAGCCGGCAGTTTGGTATGAGTCCCATATTAAAACTCCAGATTACGAAATGTATGGTTTCAATTTGGCTTTGACTCCATTTCCTTTACTAGGACATAATAGAAACTATGCCTATGGATTAACCATGTTTGAGAATGATGATATTGATTTTTATTTTGAACAAAACAATCCAAAGAATGCTATGGAGTACAAAACAGCTGATGGATACAAAAAATACGCTGTTATAGAAAAAAGAATAAAAATCAAGGATGCGAAAGACACGGTGTATCAAATTAAAGTGAGTCAACACGGCCCTATTATGAATGATTTAATTGCATTTATCAATGAAGAAAGACCTATGGCAATGCAATGGATTTATACCAAATTAAACAATCAATTGTTAGAGGTAGCTCATGAAATGTCGCATGCTAAATCATTGAGTGAATTTAAAATAGGAGCAAGTAAATTACATGCCCCGGGTTTGAATATCATGTATGGTGATGCCAATGATAATATTGCATGGTTTGCTGCAGGAACTTTATATGAGCACGGCAAAAAACTAAATACCAAGACTATTTTAGACGGTGCTTCAGGAACGGATGAAATTACGGCCTATTTTGATTTTAAAGAAAATCCTCAGTCCATCAACCCGAGTTGGCATTATGTGTATTCGGCAAATAATCAACCGGGTAGCATTAAAAACGGGTTGTATCCAGGGTATTATTTACCTGAAGACAGAGCAAAAAGAATTGTGAATTTGTTAGAGGCAAAAAATGATTTTAGCAAAGAAGATGTGGCAGAAATGCTTTATGATGTTACTTCGGCAAGTACACCAGGGTTCATTGCTAATTTAGAAAAATCTATTGTTAAAGAGGGTTTGTCAGCCAGCGAGCGCAAAAGTTTACAGCTTTTAAAATCATGGGATGGTTTTTACGGTGAAACTAGTTTAGCTCCTACTATTTACAATCGCTTCTTATATGAATTTTTAGCAGGAACATTTAAGGATGAATTGGGTGCTAGTTTTGATCAGTTTATGAATACCCCTTTTCAGGATAAGGCGGCAGCTTTGCTTGCAGAAAAAGAAGAATCTCTTTGGTGGGATGATATGACAACCAAAGACATCAAAGAAAATAAGGAACAAATAGTAACCAAAGCCTTTAAAAAAGCAATTGCCTTTTTACAGGATCAGTTGGGAGAAAACATAGATGATTGGACTTGGAATCGAGTGATATCTGTTGAGTATAATCACCCAATTGGGAAAGTAGCCGCTTTGCGATCTATCTTTAATGTTGGACCCTTTAAAACGAGAGGTGGAAATGAGGTAATTAACAATCAAATATTTAGTTTGGATGCATCCGGTGTTTATAAAATTACCGCAGGACCTTCTTCTCGCAGAGTGGTTGATTTTTCCGATGTAGAAAATAGTTTAGGGATTTTACCAACAGGACAATCCGGAAATATTTTTAGTGATCATTATAAAGACCAAGCACAAAAGTACTTGTCTGGAGGTTTTGAGAAAATGAAGTTGAATCAAAAGGAGATTGAGCAATCAAAAAATGTATTGATTTTTAGCCCTAAAAAATAGATTAAATCTCTTTATAGACCTCTTCAAAAGGAATTCTAAATCGCTCTCCGTACACTCCTTCGGGTTTTAGGATGCCGCAGGATACGATCATGTTAATTTCTGCGCTTCTTGGCAAACCCAATAGACGTTTTACGCGCCAGGTGTCTGAACCTTCCATTGGGCAAGTATCATAACCAATTCCTGCCATACTGATCATAAAGTTTTGCGCGGCCAAACCTGCTGTTTTATGGGCAACGATACGCATGTCTTTGTTGCGAACCTCTCTGTACATTGGTTTAAATAGTCCTACAACTAGGATCATCAGGTATTTTAACCAGCCAAAAATGCCTAAAAAATCGGCATAGGTAAACGGAATCAACTTGCTATAGTAGTTTCTAGCAAACTTCTCTCTACTAGTAGGTTCACTCCCAGGCCTTTTAGGATACAAAGTGTCTATATAATCTAAATTGGCTTTGGCTCGTTTTCTCCAAAGATCTTTACGAACGACAAAGACCACTAATTCTTGTGCTGTTTTTGCAGCATTTTGATTAAAACATAAGGGAACCATTTTTTCGATGACAGATTTCGATGTGATGTGGTAAAACTCCCATAACTGCATGTTACTGCTGGTAGGCGCAAGACTTCCTTGTTCAATGCATTTTTTCACCAAGGCGGTATCTATTGGTTTTTCTGGATCATATACTCTGACAGAACGTCTATAATGTATTGCTTCTGAGACTGTTTTTTCTTGCATAGTATTGCTTATGAGAATAGGGTCATAAAAGTTTTTAATAGATTTTTTTTGCCTTTGTATGGAGCGTAGCGCACAGGAACATCTAGCCAGTTGTAGCGATGTACCATGCCTTTGTGGTGCGAAAACAAGTCAAAGGTTCTCTTACCATGGTAACTACCGATACCACTTTCTCCAACCCCGCCAAAGGGCAATCTCGAATTGGCAAAATGTACGGTGGTGTCATTAATAGTTCCACCTCCAAAAGAAAATTTTCGAATGATTTCTTTCGCAAAGGCTGTATTCTTTGTAAAGATATATAGGGCCAAGGGTTTTTCATAACGATGAATGAGCGCCTCCAATTCGGCCTCATCTCTATATGGAATCAGGGGCGATATGGGTCCGAAAATTTCACCTTTCATGACCTCACTATCTATGGAAGGATTGTCAACTAAAGTAGGAGCAATGTATAAGGTGTCTCTATCGGTCGTGCCACCCACAAGTATTTTTTCATTGACCAACATCTTTGCTAAACGGTCAAAATTCTTTTGGTTTACAATTCTAGGATAATCTTCAGATTCTTGAGGATTCAACCCATAGGCTTTGGTAATTTCATCCTGGTAACATTGTATAAATTGCTCTTTTACGTTTTCGTGAATCAATAAGTAATCTGGGGCAATACACGTTTGACCTCCATTGATACATTTACCCCAGACAATTCGCTTAGCGGCTAATGAAATTGAAGCACTATTATCAATAATACATGGGTTTTTCCCTCCAAGTTCTAGTGTAATTGGCGTTAGAAATTTAGCGGCCGCTTTGGCAACGATTTTCCCAACCTGAACACTCCCTGTAAAAAAGATATAATCCCAGCGCTCTTCTAATAAGGCTGAAGAAACGTCAACACCTCCTTCAACCACAGCAACCAATTGTGGGTCAAAAACAGCTTCGATAATTTCTTTAAGCACCTTACTTGTGCGAGGGGTCAGTTCGGAAGGTTTTAAAACCACGGTATTACCAGCTGCAATGGCTCCAATTAATGGGGCAAGGGCTAATTGATATGGGTAGTTCCAAGGCGCAATGATGAGCACAGTTCCATAAGGTTCTTTGTAAATCTTACTCGATGAAGGAAAATTCAAAAAGGCAGGAAAGACTTGTTTGGGCTTTGCCCACGAATTTAAGTTTTTTAGACTCGCCTTGAGTTCAGAAATAACAATGGATGTCTCTGTCATCACACTTTCATATTCTGATTTTTTAAAATCGGCATATAGGGCTGCAAGAATGTCTTGCTCTTTTTCTTGAACTACACTCAATAATTTTTTTAATAGACTTTTTCTATAGTCCAGATTTTTAGTTGCCTGACTCTTAAAAAAATCTTTTTGTTCCTGTACGATATTTGGAATGTTCATAAGTTAATTGGCTTGTAGTTTTTTATTCATAAAGCGAAACCATAATGGTGGAATTAGTGCCATTAGCATCATTCCGGGGTAACCGGTTGGCATTTGAGGGCTTTCTGGTAAAGAGTTAAGTAATTGATAGTGTTTGCTTCCATTGTAATGATGGTCGGAATGTCTGGAAAGATTAAAAAGCATCATTTTGCCAAGTACATGGTCTGAATTCCAAGAATGGGTTCTTTTTACACGCTCGTAACGTCCATTTTCATCCTGTTTTCGCAAAAGACCATAATGCTCAATATAATTAACTGTCTGTAAAAGAAAGATGCCAAAAATAGCCGCTACTACAAATGCAAGCAGTACTATTTTTCCATAAATGAGGTAAATTCCAGTAATTAGTAGTAGGTTACAAAGGCTATAAATAACCATTCTATTTTGATAGTGAAACCAAGGTCTATTGCTGTTTTTTAAACGCTGGTTTTCGAGTTTCCAAGCTTTGGCATAACTAGTAAAATGAGAGCGAAACCAAAAGATATAAAGCCATTCATTTTTTCTGGCAGTTGCTGCATCTTTTGGGGTTGCAACTTCCAGATGATGCCCACCGTTGTGGTAGGGTAAAAAATGGGTATTCAAAGAACTCAAAAGTAATATTTCACCTAAGAATTCATTGACTCTATTATTTCTATGCCCAAGTTCATGACCTACATTGATCCCAATAACGCCACACATCAATCCCATCGCAATGATGCGGCCAATCAAATCAGAAAGGGCTAGGTCAGGCTCTTGAACCACTTCAAAAAACCAGTATAAAAAATAGCATTGTATTGGAATACACAGGTATAAAATATAGGTATACACCTTGTTTTCTTTTTCTTTTTTTGCGTTTTCTTTATCAAGATTTTCAGCATCCGCCGGAAAAGCAAACTCTAGTATTGGCAAAAGTCCAAAGAATAAGAATAAAGGCAAATAACTAAGTAAACCATGAGAGGTAAACGAAATATATACACTCACTGGAAGTACCAGAAAAGAGAGAAATTTTAAACTTTTCATATATGAGATAAATAGGTCCCAATATACAAAAATTTATTGACAAGAATCCCAAACAGCATCTTTAGGCAAAGGGGCTGTAAGACTTATTTTTTCTTGGCTTACAGGATGTGTGAATTCAATTTTTCGGGCGTGAAGATGTATGCTTCCGTCCTTGTTGCTTCTGTTAAAGCCGTATTTTAAATCTCCTTTAATAGGGCAGCCAATTGCAGAAAGCTGAGCTCTGATTTGGTGGTGTCTCCCGGTTTCCAAATCGATTTCAAGTAGGCTATAATTGTCTAGTTTTTTAATGGTTTTATAGTGTAATATTGCCTTTTTGCTCCCTTCGATTTCATCAGTATAGACAGAAGATTTGTTATTTTTTGGGTTTTTCTTTAAAAAATTAACCAAGGTATCCCCTTGTTTTTTAGGAGGGTTTTTTACAATAGCCCAATAGGTTTTATGAATAATTTTATCGCGAAGCATCTTGTTGAGTCTTTCCAAAGCCTTCGATGTTTTTGCAAAAATAATTGCTCCAGAAGTGGGTCTATCTAGTCGATGGACTACCCCTAAAAATACATTGCCAGGTTTTTGATGTTTCTCCTTAATGTAGGCTTTTACCACATCACTTAATGGGGTATCACCTGTTTTATCTCCTTGGGTGATGTCTCCAGCTCTTTTATTAATGATAATTAGATGGTTATCTTCCAGTAAAATTTGTAAATTTTCTTTGGATGATTGCATGGCAGTTTATTTAAAATCATCGACGACATCTGCATTGACACCGTCTATAAAATCTAAGAATTCTTTACGGCCAAAACCTGAAGATGAAGAAGTGACAAATGACATGGGTGCAGTTTCCCAAGAAGCCAATAATTTCTTTTTATAAGAGACAATTTGCTGATTCAATTTAGAGCTCCCTAATTTATCTGCTTTGGTAAAGACGATGCAAAACGGAATGCTTTTTTCTCCTAAAAATTGCATAAAATCTAAGTCAATTTTTTGTGGATCATGCCTACTATCTATCAAAACAAAGGTGCAAACTAGCTGCTCTCTTAGAATAAAATAATCTTCAATAAACTCTTGAAAACCAGCGCGCATTTTTTTAGAAACCTTAGCATAACCATAGCCAGGTAAATCAACTAAATGCCAAGTATTGTTTATTTTAAAATGGTTGATGAGCTGCGTTTTCCCTGGAGTACCAGAGATTTTTGCTAAATCTTTTCGCTCCATCAACATATTAATCAAAGAAGACTTTCCAACATTAGAGCGACCAATAAAGGCATACTCAGGAATTCTTTCTGTTGGGCATTTCTGTACATCAGTATTACTGATGATAAATTCTGCCGATTTAATTTTCATGATTATAGGTTTCTTTCCTTAAGCCAATTATCAAGGACCTGGTTAAATTCTTCTGGAGTTTCCATCATGGCTGCATGGCCACATTTATCGATCCAAAACAAATCAGAATCTGGCAATAGTTTGTTAAAATCAATAGCCACTTCTGGAGGAGTAACCTTGTCTTGTTTTCCCCAGATAAGGCAGGTAGGTTGATGCATATTTGGCAAATCTTTAGCCATATTATGACGAATCGCGCTTTTGGCAATGGCCAAAGTTCGAATCAAAGAATTCCGATCATTAATAACCACATAGACATCATCAATCAATTCTTCAGTAGCAATAGAAGGATCATAAAAAACATCTTGAGCCTTTTGGGTCACATAGTTTCGATCACCTCTTTTTGGATAGCTATCTCCCATGGAATTTTCATAAAGTCCAGAGCTTCCTGTCAAAACCAAAGCAGCGACTTTGTCCGGATAATGTTTGGTAAAATAAAGCCCAATATGCCCCCCTAAAGAATTTCCTAATAAAACTACTTTATCAAGTTTTTTAAAGGTAATAAAGCTATGTAAAAATTTTGCTAAATTTTTAACATTGGTTTTTAATAAGGGCAATGAATACAAAGGCAACTCAGGAATCAAAACCTTATATCCTTTGGAAGAGAAATGATTAAAAGTGCTATCAAAATTACTCAATGCGCCCATCAGTCCATGCAAAATAATAATCGCTTGACCCTCTCCGGCTTCGGCATAAGTAAATTTGCCTTCAGTTTTTAAAATTTTCGTCATTGTCTATTTCATTTGACTTAAGCGCAAATGTAGTTTTTTTTTGTTACATATTCATTTTTAATGAATTTCCAATTTTAAGGTATTTAGTTGAAAGATTGTCAATCATTTACCTGAAAATTCAAAACTTATCAACAAAGTGGTAAAAAGTGGTAAAAAGTGGTAAAAAATTTATATTTTTGAAAAACATATTAGAAGCACATACAGTTTTGATTCACCTAACAGGCACATACGAAGTAAAGGCAGATGCTAAAGGGAGATTGATGTTTTCATCGGCTCTCAAAAAGCAGCTACATGCTGTTGTGGCTGATGGTTTTGTATTGAAGAGAAGTGTTTTTCAGCCTTGTTTGGAATTGTATCCGATGGCAGAATGGAATTTAATGATGGGAAGGATTAATAAGCTAAATCGATTTGTAAAGAAGAACAATGACTTTATCAGGAGGTTTACTGCAGGTGTAAAAATTGTAGAACTGGATGCTTCTGGTCGTTTGTTGATTCCCAAAGACCTGTGCTCGTTTGCAGGGATTGAAAAAGAAATTGTTTTGTCTTCTGCGGTGAATATCATCGAGATTTGGAATAAAGACAAATACGAAAAAGCCATTGATGATGCGGCGCTAGACTTTGCTGAATTGGCAGAAGAAGTAATGGGTAATACCGACGCAGATGAGTTATCATAATCCAGTTTTATTGCAAGAAAGTGTGGACGCGTTGGCTATTAAACCCGATGGAATTTATGTCGATGTAACTTTTGGAGGTGGAGGTCATTCAAGAGCTATTTTAAGTCGTTTGGGACCGAATGGAAAATTGTTCGCCTTTGATCAAGATCCAGATGCTTGGGAAAATAAAATTGAGGATGATCGCTTTGTGTTGATTGCAGAAAACTTTCGTCATATAACACGTTTTTTAAAATTTTATAGAATACCGAAAGTAGATGGTGTTTTGGCTGATTTAGGAGTTTCTTCGCATCAGTTTGATGCCGCAGAACGAGGTTTTTCTACCCGCTTTGATGCAGACTTGGACATGCGAATGGATCAGAAGTCAAATTTGTCAGCAAAGAAAATCATCAACAAGTATCCAGAAGAAATGTTAGCAGATATCTTGTTTTTGTATGGAGAGTTAAGAAATGCTAGAGCCTTGGCAAAGACCATCGTTGAAGCTCGAGAATTAGAAGAAATTACAACAAGTTTTCAGTTAAAAAATGTATTGAAAAAGCATTTGCCAACTGCAAAAGAACATAAAATATTGGCGCAAATTTTTCAAGCTGTGCGCATTGAGGTAAATCAAGAATTGGAAGTTCTAAAAGAGTTTTTAGAACAGATGCCAGAATTGTTGAATGAAGATGGAAGATTAAGTATAATCTCTTATCATTCTTTAGAAGACAGATTGGTAAAAAGGTTTATTCAGACTGGTTTATTTAGTGGCGAGCCCGAAAAGGATTTTTTTGGAAACATCGCTGTTCCCTTAAAGAAAGTTGGAAAGTTAATTGTGCCTAGCTCGGCAGAAATTAAAGAAAACAATAGGGCTCGTAGTGCTAAATTAAGAATTGCAACCCTCAAGTAAAATGAATGCAAAGGTTAGAAAAAATATATATGATATTCTAAGGGGTAGCTTCCTTACGGATGAATCTGCCTTTAAAAATTGGCGGATTATCATTTTTATCGTGGTGCTTTTGTTGGTTATGATTTCTAGTGGACATAGAGCCGATGGAAAAGTTCAAAAAATTGCAACCTTAAACAAATTGCAGCGAGAGGTCAGGGCAGAATATATTGATACAAAAACCATTTTAATGCGGATGAAAATGGAGTCGAATATCCGACAGCGAGTAAAAGCCAAAGGCTTGGCTCCAGCAGAAACCTCACCGCAAAAAATAAAAGTAACCTATAAAAAAGATTAATCTTGAGCACTCTAAAAAAAAGCATATTAAACAAACTATATATAGTCACTGGTTTAATGACGCTTTTTTTGGTGGTTTTATTTGTGCGTGTTTTTAACATTCAATATGTTCAAGGGGACAAATACCGAAAGCTTTCCGTAGAGAATACTATAAAAAACGATACTATTTTTTCTAACAGAGGAAATGTCTATGCCTCAGATGGAAATTTATTGGCAACCTCCATGTATAAGTATACAGTGCGCATGGATTTAGTGGCTATTAATAAAAAAGTATTTGACCGAGATCTTACGGCATTATCCAATTCGCTGGCGCAACTCTTAGGGGAGTCTCCCGCTCATTATAAAGAAAAATTAAGTCTGGCGAGAAAGCAAAAAAACAGATATCTCTTAATTGCAAGAGATTTAGGCTACAATGATTATATAAAAATGAAACAATTCCCAATTTTTAAGTTGGGGGCTTATCGAGGTGGGTTTATAACTGAGCAAAAAACCATTCGAGTAAAGCCGATTGGAAAGATTGCCGAGAGAACGATAGGCTATGATGATTTTAGAGGAGGTGCAGGAATCGAAGGTGCTTTTGCAAAGTATTTAGAAGGTGAAAACGGCTGGCGATTGAAACAAAAGATTGCAAAAGGTCAGTGGAAACCAATCAACGATGTCAATGAAAAGGAACCTATTGATGGAAGAGATGTTATTACGACCATCGATATCAACATTCAAGATATTACCCATCACGCTTTGTTGCGTCAATTGCAATATTTTGAAGCTGATCATGGCTGTGCAATTGTGATGGAAACGGCTACCGGAGAAATCAAGGCCATTGCAAACTTAGGAAGAACCTCAGAAGGCACTTATTACGAAAAGAGAAACTATGCGGTTTGGGAGTCTCAAGAGCCAGGTTCAACTTTTAAGGTAGCAAGCTTGATGGTTGCCTTGGAGGATAAGGTTATAGACACCTCTACAGTGGTTGATACTGAACGTGGAATTTTAATATTACACGGGAGCAAAGTTGAAGATTCACACAAAGGAGGCTATGGAGAAATTTCAGCAGGCCGAGTGATTGAGGTATCCTCAAATGTTGGAATTGTGAAATTGATTCGAAAGTACTATGATGACAATCCTCAAAAGTTTGTCGATAAGTTAAATTCTTTTGGCTTGGGTAGTAAAATTGGCATACCAATTGAAGGAGAAGGAACTCCTTTTATACCTTCACCAGCAAATAAAAATGTCTGGAATAAGATTTCATTAGAATGGATGGCCTGGGGCTACGGTGTTTCCTTTACGCCATTACAAATTTTAACTTTTTACAACGCTATTGCCAACAATGGAGAAATGATAAAGCCTCGATTTATTAAAGAGTTGAGGATGCAAAATAAATCGGAAAAGATTTTCGAAAAGGAAGTAATGATCCCAAAAATAGCAAGTCAGTTAACCCTTGACAAGATGAGAAAGGTTCTCGAAAACGTAGTCATTAAAGGAACTGCAGACAATATCTATTCTCCAAATTTTTCTATGGCGGGTAAGACCGGAACCGCAAAGAAGGCGTTTAATGGAGGCTATTCAAATCAGCTCTACGTGGCTTCATTTGCTGGTTTTTTTCCAGCTGATAAACCCAAGTATTCTTGTATTGTAGTCATTCATGAGCCGAAAAAAGAGAAAGGGTATTACGGAGCAACTGTTGCCGCGCCAGTTTTTAAAGAAATCGCTCAAAAGATTTATACCACGACTCCTGTCAATGTACAGCAGGTTTCGGATACACCAAATTTTAAAGAAATTAATCAAGCCTATAATTCTTTTTATACGCAAAACACAAACGCATCAAACCAGGTTCCAAATGTGTATGGGATGTCTGGAATGGATGCTATTTCGCTACTAGAAAACATGGGTTTAAAAGTGAAGTTTACAGGAACTGGATCTGTTGTAAATCAATCTAAAAGAAAAGGAGAGTCCTTTAAAAAAGGAGAAGTCATCATTTTGAAATTATCATAATACGTGAAGAATTTAAAAGACATACTGTATAAAATATCATTAGAACAAGTTCTGGGCGCTACAGATCTTGCTATTCATAATGTGGTATTTGATTCCAAAAGTATCGTACAAGATGATCTTTTTGTGGCTATAAAAGGAACCTTAGTAGATGGTCATTTGTTTATAGAAAAGGCCATTAATTTAGGGGCTACTGCCATTGTGTGTGAACAAATTCCAAAAGAGATCAATCCAAAAATAACCTATATACAAGTTGCGGATACTCATAGTGCACTGGCGATTCTTGCCTCTAATTTTTATGAAAAGCCGTCTTCAAAATTACAGCTAATTGGCGTTACTGGAACCAATGGAAAAACAACCATTGCAACCTTGTTGTATGAATTGTTTCGAAAAGCTGGGTTTAAAGTGGGGCTTTTGTCTACAGTGAAAGTATTGGTAAACGGAAATGAATATAAGGCAACTCATACAACTCCCGATTCTATGACTATTAATGCCTACTTGGATCAAATGGTAAAAGAAGGAGTGAGCTATTGTTTTATGGAGGTTAGTTCACACGGAATTGATCAGAAAAGAACACATGGCTTGTTATTCAGAGGAGGTATTTTTACCAACCTAAGTCATGATCATTTAGATTATCACAAAACTTTTTTGGCGTATAGAGATGTTAAAAAAACATTTTTTGATGAATTGCCGGCATCAGCATTTGCATTGGTCAATATAGATGATAAAAATGGAGCGATCATGCTACAAAACACCAAGGCCACTAAAAAGACGTATGCATTAAAAACCTTGGCAGATTACAGAGCAAAGATTTTAGAAAAAAGCATTTCGGGTTCTTTATTGGCAATTGGAGGGACAGAAGTTTGGACTAAGCTAATAGGATCTTTTAATGCCTATAATTTACTTGCGATTATTGGTACTGCAGAATTGTGTGGTATAGAAGAAATGGAAGTCTTGCGTTTGGTGAGTGAATTGGAAAGTGTTAGTGGTCGTTTTCAATATCTAATTAAAAATGATATTACTGCAATTGTAGATTATGCGCATACACCTGATGCTTTAAAAAATGTACTCGAAACAATTTCAGGAATTCGCACCGGGAAAGAACAGGTATTAACTGTTGTTGGTTGCGGAGGAGATAGAGATAAAACGAAGAGACCTAAAATGGCGAACATTGCTGCTCAATTAAGTGATCAAGCAATTTTCACCTCAGATAATCCTAGAACAGAAGACCCGCAAAGTATACTTAATGATATGGAACTGGGAGTCCCTTCTGATTTGCAAAATAAAACACTATCAATTTTAGATAGAAGGCAGGCTATAAAGACAGCTTGTAAGCTTGCAAAAAAAGGAGATATCATTTTAATTGCAGGAAAAGGACATGAAAATTATCAAGAAATTAATGGACAACGTGCGCACTTTGATGATTTTGAAATCGTAGCCGAATGTTTAACTCAACAAGAAGCCTAATATGCTGTATTATTTATTTGAATATCTAGAAAATCAATTCAATCTAACTGGAGCCAGCGTATTTCAGTTTATCACCTTTAGGGCTGCACTAGCCTTTGTATTTTCATTGTTAATTTCAACCATTTTTGGAAAGCGAATTATTAAGTTTTTACAGCGTCAGCAAGTTGGAGAAAGCATTCGAGATTTAGGATTAGAAGGGCAAGCTCAAAAAGCAGGTACACCAACCATGGGTGGGATTATAATCATCTTGGCAACCTTGCTTCCAGTATTTTTATTGGCAAAATTAGGGAATATCTATGTAATCATCTTAATCATAACAACCCTATGGATGGGCTTTATTGGTTTTGTAGATGATTATATCAAAATCTTCAAAAAAGATAAGGGAGGATTAAAAGGAAAATTTAAGGTATTGGGTCAAATAGGTTTGGGGATTATCGTAGGCTCTATGCTGTATTTCCACCCAGAGGTTACCATTAAGGAGCAGTTAACTCCAGCTGAACAAGTGGTTCAGTTAGATGGAAAGAAAAATGTTTTTGGAGATGAACATAAATCGACTAAAACGACCATCCCATTTTTAAAAGACAATGAGTTGGACTATTCCAAAGCGCTTAGTTTTTTAGGAGATGGATATGAAAAATATGCATGGATCATCTTCATTTTTGTGGTTGTTTTTATCGTAACAGGAGTATCAAATGGAGCCAATTTAACCGATGGAATCGATGGTTTGGCTGCAGGATCTTCCGCTATTATGGTTATAACCTTGGCAATTTTTGCCTGGGTATCTGGTAATATCATTTTTGCAGATTATTTAGATGTCATGTACATTCCAAATTCTGGTGAAATGACCGTATTCATTTTGGCCTTTGCGGGTGCTTTGATTGGATTTTTATGGTATAACACCTACCCAGCACAGGTTTTTATGGGTGATACAGGTAGCTTAACCATAGGTGGAATTATCGCAGTTATTGCCATTGCAATTCGAAAAGAATTGTTGTTAGTGATTCTTGCAGGGATTTTCGTTGTTGAAAATCTATCGGTGATTTTACAGGTATCCTATTTTAAATATACACGAAAAAAATATGGAGAAGGTAGACGCATTTTTAAAATGTCTCCCCTACATCATCATTATCAAAAATCAGGTTACCACGAGAGTAAAATTGTCACTCGTTTTTGGATTGTAGGAATTTTATTGGCGGTATTAACCATCGTAACCTTGAAGTTGAGATAGATGAAAAGGCTGGTGATATTGGGTGGTGGAGAAAGTGGTGTTGGTACAGCCATCTTAGGAAAGCAAAAAGGATATGAAGTTTTTGTGTCAGATAAAGGGGCAATTAAAACTTCGTATAAGGACGTTCTTTTAAATAATGATATTGAATTTGAGGAACACACGCACACAGCCTCTAAAATACTAAATGCGGATTTGGTGATGAAAAGCCCAGGGATTCCAGATAAGGCACCTGTGGTGAAGGAGTTGAAAGACAAAGGAATTTCTGTGATCTCAGAAATAGAATTTGCAGCCCAATATACTGCTGCTAGCATCATTGGAATAACTGGATCGAATGGAAAGACCACAACGACGCTTTTATGTCATCATATCTTAAAAGCGGCAAATTTATCCGCCGGAGTTGCAGGAAATATTGGAGATAGTTTTGCGCAACAGGTGGCGGAAAATGATTTTGATTTGTTTGTGCTTGAGCTCAGTAGTTTTCAACTGGATGGCATAATTAGGTTTGCGCCTCATATCGCAATATTAACAAACATCAGTCCAGATCACTTAGATCGCTATGACTATGATTATGATAAGTATATAGCGGCAAAATTTAGAATTACAGAAAATCAGACGGAAGCTGATTATTTGATTTATGATGCAGATGATATCGCCATTAAAGGATGGTTAGAAAAAAATAGAACAAAAGCGAAATTGATCCCTTTTTCTATAGAACAGAAATTAGAATATGGGGCTTTTTTAAACGGAGATACGATAGAGATACATTTAAATACAGAAAAATTTATAATGAGTACATCAAACTTAACATTACAAGGGAAACACAATGTAAAAAACGCAATGGCGTCTGCCATGGCTGCCCAATTGCTTAAGGTAAGAAAGCAAACAATTAAAGAAAGCCTATCTAATTTTGAGGGAGCAGAGCATCGTTTAGAAACGGTGCAAAAAGTTAGAGATGTGTTATATATTAATGATTCAAAGGCAACCAATGTCAATGCTACTTTCTATGCTTTAGAATGCATGGACAATCCAACAGTATGGATTGTTGGAGGAGTAGACAAAGGGAATGATTATAATGACCTTTTGCCCTTGGTTCGAGAAAAAGTAAAAGCCATCGTTTGTTTGGGCTTGGACAATCAGAAAATTACGAGCATATTTTCTAATGTGGTTGATATTATCGTAGAAACCGCAGGAGCAGAAGAAGCGGTTAAAGTAGCAGCAAAAATTGCCAGCAAAGGAGATACTGTACTCTTGTCTCCTGCTTGTGCAAGTTTTGATCTTTTTGAAAATTACGAAGACAGAGGAAGACAATTTAAAAAAGCAGTGCGTACCTTATTGTAATAAAAAACATGAATAATTTAATCAAACATATAAAAGGAGATAGGACTATTTGGTCCATCGTTGCTATTTTAGCAATCTTTTCTTTTATGCCCGTATATAGCGCAAGTACCAACTTGGTCTATGTGGTAGGCTCTGGTTCTACCTTTGGTTATTTGATTAAACACATGGTTTTATTGCTCATGGGATTTGTCATTATTTATGGAGTGCATAAAATTCCATACCGCTATTTTAGTGGAGGTTCTGTTTTAATGCTTCCTGTCGTGATCATATTATTAATTTATACCTTATCACAAGGAACCACAATAGGAGGAGCAAATGCGAGCAGATGGATTAAAATACCTTTTGTGGGCGTTGGTTTTCAAACGTCAACTTTAGCTGGGTTAATTTTAATGGTCTATGTGGCTAGATATTTGGCAAGACATAAAGAAAAGGAGATTGTTTTTAGAGAGAGTTTGATTCAATTATGGGCTCCTATTGCTGTAGTTTTGGCACTTATATTACCTGCAAACTTTTCGACCACAGCCATTATTTTTAGTATGATTATGCTCTTGTGTTTTATAGGGGGTTATCCATTAAAATATATAGGATATATTATTGGTATGGGAGTCGCAGGCTTGTTGCTCTTTATACTCATTGCAAAAGCGTTTCCAGATGCTGTAAGTAATAGAGTTCAAACTTGGGAAAATAGAATCGAAAGTTTTTCAAAATCAGATGGGGTTGAAGGTTATCAAGTAAATAAGGCAAAGATTGCCATAGCTACTGGAGGACTAATGGGTTTGGGCCCTGGGAAAAGTGTTCAAAAGAATTTTCTACCGCAGTCATCCTCTGATTTTATTTATGCAATAATCATTGAGGAGTATGGTTTGATAGGGGCTTTTTTGGTCATCTTTATTTATTTTATCTTACTCTTTAGAATCGTAATAGCGGCAAAAAAAGCCACAACAATTTTTGCATCCTTGTTGGTCATTGGAGTAGGATTGCCTATTGTTTTTCAGGCGATAATCAACATGGCAGTTGCCAGCAATTTGTTCCCTGTTACTGGACAAACTTTACCCTTAATTAGCAGTGGAGGGACTTCTATTTGGATGACCTGTTTCGCCCTGGGTATGATCTTAAGTGTTAGTGCATCTAAAGATGAAACTGAAGAGACTATTTTAGATGATAATCCATTACATATTTTACAAGAAACCTTATAAAAAAGTATAAAAATTAGTTAATAGGAATAAGAGACTCAATCGATTTTGTATGAAACAACAAATGAATATTTTGATTAGCGGTGGCGGAACAGGAGGACATAT